>JAGQPY010000368.1 GCA_020426485.1 Planctomycetaceae bacterium | reverse complement strand
AGCGAGTCCACTTCCACTTCGACGGGCAGATCGAGCGACTGACGGTGGAGATAGTCGCGGGCCACGGAAACGGCATCGGCGACGGATGGTGTCGGCTGAGCCGCCAGGTGATTGTCTTTAATCAGCATGCCGTCAAACAGCCCGATCCGATGGTTGGTGCCGCCTCCGCAGCGGACAGCATATTTGTGCAGCAACCGGTAACCGGGAAGCGTCTTGCGAGTATCCAGGATCGCCACTCCGGTGTCGCCGGCCTTCTTCACGAAGGTGGCTGTTCGCGAGGCGATGCCGCTCAGGTGAATCAGAAAATTCAGCACGACTCGTTCACCGGACAACAGCAGCTGAACGGGGCCCGTGACCGAAGCCACAACTGTGCCCGGCTCGATGACGTCACCATCACTGACGAACTGCCGTACATCGACCTGCACATCGGGTTTGCCGAGCCGTTGTGTCAGGGCCGAATAGATTTGTGGGATCAGAATAACTCCACACAGGACTCCTGCTTCGCGCGAAACAATGTTCACTTTCGCGGACTGCTCCCAGGGAACGAGTGCCTGTGACGTGATATCGCCCTGAGCTCCCAGATCTTCGTCGAGCGCAAGTCGGATCAGCGGATCGGCAGACTTTAAAACGGATTCAACATTGATCGACATTATGAAACTCGCGTCGCGCGAAGTGAGGTGACAATCGGTGTGAGACTTCCGTCGCAGAAATCCGTTGCCACAGAAATCAGTGCTGTGCTGTGTTGGCGGGGACGAAACGAAGCACTGTGTTCAGCGTTTAACTGTGTTCAGCGTTTATAGGGACACCACCGCGCAAAGAAAAGTCCGCAACGGGAACCGAATTCGGATACCAGATCGCGGACAAAGGTTTGTCAGGTTGGCAGCGCCGGAGGCGGGCAGTTTGCAGCTTTTGCCTTCCGGATTAAACGTAGCTGACGCAGTTCAGTCGAGAAATCACCCAGCTGTCGATGAAGCGGGCATCATTACTGCAGGCATCCAGAGGAAGTTCGGTGACTCGCACATCGACGTCGACTCCCGCGGACCGCAGCAGGCGAACGGTATCCAGGTTGTTGGCCAGAGTCGCATCAGTGGCGGTGCGGGCGACCGTCTGCAGCACACTCTTGCCTCGAAGTTCGCTTTGATTCGCAAGGACCAGACGCTCTGAGCAGGATGGATCAATCAGAACGGCACCCGCAAACCATGCGGGACATTCGGTCAGCAGCTTCAGGGCCACGTCGGCGCCTGTTCCTGAGCCTGCGACAAAAATGCGTTCGCTGTGAATGTGCAGAGCTTTGCGGAGTCTGCGAGTGGTGACGTTCACCAGCTTTCGGAGTGGCACCTGACCGAATTCAAGCGACCCGGAATTCCAGCCAAAGCTGTCGTGGCCACTCAGGACGCGGTTGCCTCGCAGTGCCAGACCGCAGTAGTTCTGATCGCCGATGGCGTTCATCACCAGGTCAAGTTCGTTCTCACTGCTGTTCTCATCATGAAACCAGATCAGCAGCGGATAGGCGTAGTTCTCTTCGTAGCGTTGAGGAATGAAAAGCGAAACCGGCCAGTCAGAAGTTGCGGCCGCTTCGTCTGCATCAAACCCATCCCGACAAACAGAATTATAGTGTTCACACAGTTCCTGCAGTTCGAGCGGCATACGGGCGATGTCATCGCCGGGAACCAGAAACGACAGGTCGTTCAGGGGGTACGACTGAGTCTGTACGCGATTAAACATTTGTAAGAACTTCCGTGAATGAGTTACCGGGGGAAGGAAGTAAAGGTGCTTCGCCGAACCTTGCGAAGCCTGTTTTCAGAACGCGGGAGTGCGATCTGAAAACGAATCCCGAACCACTTCATGTAGCGGGAAGTTTTTCCCCGGGCACGCCGTCGGTTTCACAGAGTTATGACCGATGATCAGTGACCGGGAAATTTGATGTTGCTGCGACAGCTCAGAAATCAGAGCGATCACCGCCTTCAACTGCTTTTGAGTCGGGGCTTTATCCTGAAAGTTGCCGATCAGGCAAACACCGATTCCTTTTGAGTTGTGCACACTACTACCGGAGTGCGCACCATGAATCTGCTGTTTCCAGCGAAATGTGGGAACAATTTCGCCATCCGGCATACCTGAGCCGTTACCGATCACAAAATGGTAACCAATACCCAACCAGGCATTACCGTAACGATCTTTACGTTCCCGATGATCGTTATGAATGGACTCCACACTGCCGGAAACTGTTCCGGAATGATGCAACACAATAAATTGCCAGTCATTCACTGAAACGTCTCCGGCCACACGCAACACCTCAGCACTGAACTCGGAGCCTTCATGCGCCGGAGCCACCGGCCCGGACCACAAAATGCATCCTGTTACAAACCACACAACTGTTACAATCGTTATCTGCTGAGAAGTTCGCGTCACAAGTCAGCGTTCCCTAATCATCATTCACAGGAATGCGGGCTTCCGAAGTGCCATCGCGATCACTCCATGGGACTCTACCCCTGTCTGAAAACAGTGTCAACGAGCGGTGATTCCGCGCGGTGGCTGAGCTGGATTTGCAGCTTTCTGTCGCATGAAGTTCGGTAAATCGGGTGAACTTTGACGTCCGGAAAACGGGGCTCAAACTTCTCGCCGTTTGCCCGGTTTGTCCATATCATGTGTTGATCGCCGGATTGGGCCGTTACAAAAAAATCGTGCAAGTTGATCAAAGTCAGATTTCGTTTGTCGCTGAAGTCGCTCCGTCGGCGCCGGAAGTCGCCTGCCTTGGTGGCGTTTTCAGGCTTTAGATGTTCAGGCTGTAGGTCTGTTCCGTCTGGTGCAGGCTGTGCAGCCACGGACGGTCGGTTAACTCGGAACACAAAGTGCGTTTCGAAACAGGATGAGTGAGGGAGGAGAGATAGCTTGTCACGTTCGACTGTGGTCATCCGGTGTCCGGCATGCGAGCGCAGAATTCGTGTTCCCGCTGAGCTTCGCGGTCGCAGAGTTCGGTGCGCCAACGCTGAATGCGCAAATGTGTTCCGATTGCCTCCCGTGACTTTACCGACTTCGCAGCTCCGATCCGCCAGCTCCGAAGCTGGCGGTGAATCTGCACGCAGGGTTTCGCGAAAGAGGAGTTCCGGGCAGTCGTCGGCCGCGACGCGAAGTTCACGAGCTTTGTCGCCCGCAGACCGCAAGCCGAGGCGACCATCGAAGTCGTCGCAGAGTCAGCGAGGGCGATTGAGGTGGGTTCTCATCATTGGAGTGCCGTGCGCGATTGCTGCTTTCCTGTTTCGGGCGGGGAACGTGTCGAGTTGGTTTGCGGGGAGTCCCACGCATGTTCAGGCGACTGCTGATGCGGGAGCATCGGACGCGTCCGAAGGCAGGCGAATGATTCTGGTGGGTGGGGAAGCGGTTCCGGGCAAAGACGGCAGGCATTCAGGTTCCTCGGACCGCGCAGAACAGGATCGATTGAAACGAGAACAGCGACTTCGTGACGAGATCCGGCCGTTTCTGAACAGGTACTGTCTGGAGTGTCACGGTCCTGACAGTCAGGAAGCCGGAATCGATGTGCAGTCCCTGAGTGCGTCGGGCGATCTGTTATTCGAGGAACGCAAAAAGTGGGAGCGTGTTTACCGCATGATTCGGACCGGAGCGATGCCGCCATCGGACTACGATCCGTTTCCGACAGAGGCGGAACAGCAGCGGGTCAACAATGCTCTGACGGAGGAACTGTTTAACTTCGACTGTGCGCTGGTGGCACGTCCCGGTCGGCCCACGGTGCGGCGTCTGAATCGCACGGAGTACAACAACACGATTCGGGATCTGTTTGGCATTGATGTTCGCCCCGCGGAAGATTTTCCTGCGGACGATGTCGGAGAAGGTTTCGACAACATCGGAGACGTTCTGACACTTCCGCCTCTGCTGATGGAGAAGTATCTGATTGCGGCCGAAAAGGTTGCGGGTGCGGTCATTGATACTCGTGACTATTCACAGCCGCTGACTGTTTCCGCGTCAGCTGAGGAACTGTATTCGCAATCCGGAAACGGACAGATGAGCGGCGAGGTCCGATTGCTGGCTTCGACGGGTGTGCTGGCGCATCAGTTTTCGGTCGGAGCAGCCGGAAACTATGAAGTGATTGTTGAGGCACTGGCGGATCAGGCGGGGGATGAAAAAGCAAAGTTCGGGTTGCGGGTTGATGACAGTCAGATTGCCGAATTCGCCATTCAGGCTCACCGCAAGGTGGAGTCGTTTTCTCACACCATCGCAGTCACCAAACCCGACGTGAAGATCGGTGTGGGCTTTTTGAACGACTATTACAACGCCAAGGCACCGAAAGGACAGCAGGATCGAAATCTGGGAGTTCGTAAGATTTTGCTGCGTGGTCCGCTGCAGTCCGGGACTCCCTTTCGGTCGGATGCCCACAATCGGCTCGTCACGGTCACACCATCGGAATCCCGTTCTGTTGTCGCGGCCGCCTCGGAGGTCCTCGGTCCGTTCCTGCGCAGAGCCTTTCGGCGAAGTGTCAGCGAGAAGGAAGTGCAGCGGTATGCAAATCTTGCAGAGATGGCTGTCGAGGACATGGGGGAAACCTACGAGGGCGGACTTTCACTGGCTTTGCAGGCCGCGTTGGTGGCGCCGGAGTTTCTGTTCCGCATGGAAGAAGATCCGTCGACCGGCACCAGCGTGCGAATTCTGAGCGACTTTGAAGTGGCCTCCCGACTGTCGTATTTTCTGTGGAGCTCGACTCCGGATGACGAGCTGCTGGATCTGGCTGAGACTGGAAAACTGACACAGCGTGAAGTGCTGTTGTCGCAGATGCATCGCATGCTGCAGGATGAAAAGTCTGCAGCCCTGGTGCAGAACTTTGCCGGCCAATGGCTGAATCTTCGTAATCTGAACGATGTGACCCCCGACACCGATCGCTTTCCGGAATTCACCGCGGAACTTCGCGATGACATGCGAACGGAAACGGAACTGCTGTTTCAGGCCATCGTTCGGGAAGATCGCAGCGTGGACGAACTGTTGTCGGCTGACTTCACATTCATCAACCAGCGGTTGGCGCAGCACTACGGAATCAGCGGCGTGGATTCTGAAAAATTCCAACGGGTTTCACTGAAGGATGTGCCGCGCTCGGGGGTGTTGACTCACGCCAGTATCCTGACTTTGACATCCAACCCCGGCCGAACCAGTCCGGTTAAGCGCGGCAAGTGGATCATGGAGAACATTTTTGGCGAAGGTCCGCCGCCTCCACCGCCAAACGTTCCGGAACTGGAAGTGACGGCGGCCGCGAGCCCGGCCGCGTCGTTAAGAGAGCAGTTGGCACGGCACCGTGAAGATCCCGGGTGTGCCTCATGTCACAAGGTGATGGACCCTCTGGGGCTGGGGCTGGAGAACTTTGACGCGGTCGGGAAATGGCGTGACAATGACGGCGGTAAGCCAATTGATGCGTCGGGAAGTCTGCCGTCCGGTGAGACCTTCAACGGGCCTCGCGAACTTGTCGGAATCGTGAAGAGTCGGCGAAAAGAGTTCCTGAGAACACTGTCCGAAAAGATGCTCGTCTATGCCGTTGGCCGTGGTCTGGAATACTACGATAAGTGCGTCGTCGATCAGTGTGTGGCACAATTGGAGCAGAACCAGCGGCGTTTCACATCCCTCATTGAAGCCATCGTGACGTCGGACGCATTTTTGAAGCGGTCGTCTGCCGATGCACGGGAATAGAGTTTTCGTAGGTCAGTTGTTGCAGTTCAGGCTCCTGCCCGACAATGCCATGGACTTCGTGAGTCGAAGCGTTCGAGTAAGGCGGGAGCCTGACCAACGGAAAGTCAAATAATGAAGTTGAGGCCAGTTTCAGAATGGTTCACCTTGTCTTACGGATAAGTCAGGTCAACTTCGTTAA
>JAGQPY010000367.1 GCA_020426485.1 Planctomycetaceae bacterium | reverse complement strand
CGCTGAACGCTGTGTGTCCTACCTGAGCGTGGTAGGGAGGTGGCAGTGTCAGTCCTCCGGAGCCGGCGGTCAGTGCGGAATTCTGGCCACTCGAAGACGCCGCAGCCGGTGATTCATAAGGAAAGGCAATCCCGATTTGGGGAGACTGCGCGACCTGATTCACGACCGGTTGCGTGGTTCCCGCTGCCGGAGCCGGCTGCTGTGCGGGTTCGGGTGGTTTCGGGACTGACAGAATGACCTGCCCCGTTCCCGATCCCTGATTTCCTGCAAGGTCATTCACGAAGGCTCGAACCGAGACCGATGTGCCAGGTGACGATGAGATGGTGGTTTGTCCGGCTGGTTCAGAAGAAGTCGGGAACTGCTTCCAGCGCCCGTTGGTTCCTTCGGCATACTCGAGTCGGAACGACCCCGGTGCAATGCGGGACTCATTACAATTCCATTTCACCTGTACTTGCCCCGGCGCGACTTCGATCAGTTGGACGTCCACACCGGGCGGCGTGGTATCGACCGAGACCAAGAGTTCAGGCGTAAGATCCGACGGAGGCCCTGCCAGATTTCCGGCGGCATCGGTCACGCGAACGGCGAAGGCATAAAGTCCGTCTTTGGAAGCATTGAACTGAAAGCCACCGGCAGACGCCTGAACTTTCTGAACCTGCTCCATCGGAGCGCCATTGACCGACGCGTAGAGGATGGCCTGTCCGGAGACTTCTCCGACGCCTTCGGATTCGACAGCAAAAGGAATGCGGAAGCTTGTGGTGTTCGTGACCAACGGCTCGGAAGCCGTTGCCGTATGGCAGAACGCGATCGCAAAGAAACCGCGTGCTAATTTGCTGAAAAGACAGGTCCGTTTCATCCGGCGTTCCCCCCCAGAGTTGGGTCCAATCGCAGTGTGAGATTCAAAAGTGCGATCTCACGCAATCGGTATCGGAGATGTGGCTTATGCCACTTGATCCGAATGAACGTGTGGTAACGGTTGGGGAGATGTTGCCGGGAACAGATTAGCCATCCTGCGCAGCTGAACAGACCACCGGCAGAAAATGCCGCTTCACGATCTCCGATTTTGATTGCGCGCAATCGGCCGAGACGGAATGTTCACCGTGCGTTGCTGCAGCGATTTTAGTTGCCGGCCGCAGCCGTTGTGGCAGGACCGACGGCTGCTCCAATGCCCAGTTGTTCCGGAGCTGCCTGATAGAGCGACATGGCTTCGGGAAGGAGTTCTCTTAAAGCTCCGGCTCGATGGGCATCGGATGGGTGAGTCGAAAGGAATTCCACGGGCCCTGCACTGCCCTTTTGGCTGGAGAATCGTTCCCAGAAGACGGGGGCTTCTGATGGGTCGTAACCGGCTTTGGCCATCAGCATGATGCCGATGTGGTCCGCTTCCAGTTCGTGCTTTCGGCTGTACGGAAGAATCGCGCCGTATTCGGAGCCCACTCCGTAGGCCGTGAGCACAATCTGTTGAGTCGTCTCTTCCTTGTTTCTCATCAGGTAAGCCAGTCCCTCTTTGGCCTTGTTCTGGATGGCCTGATGAGTCATTCGTTCGCCGCCGTGTCGGGCGATGGCATGGCCGATTTCATGTGACATCACGACCGCCAGGCCCGCTTCGTTCTGGCAAACCGGCAGAATTCCTGTGTAGACGGCAACCTTTCCGCCCGGCAGGCAGAAGGCGTTCTGAGTTTCTGATTCGATGACGTTGAATTCCCATTCGAAGTCCGGTCGATTGGCAATGGCGGCAATTCGCTGCCCAACACGCTGCACCATCGCAACGGCCTCGGCGTTTTTCGTGACGGGTTCTTCTTTGAGAACCTGTTCGTACGCCGTCAGTCCCATCTGGTTCTCTTCGGACTCAGACATAATCAGCAGCTGCTTCCGTTCCGTCACAGGTGCTGTCTGGCAGCCAAGAAGGAACAGAATGGGAGCGGCGATCGACATGACGGCCAGGCCGACAAGAAGGACGTGCTTTCGGCCGTGATTTTCGGGGAAGTTTGAGCGATTCTTCATGTTGAAAGGACCTCATCCGTGAGGAACGAAGCAGGATTACGTTTCGGGGCCGCTTCGAGCCTGAAATTTATGACGGGCGACGATTCTGCTGCAACACGACCTTGGAACCGAGGCGAGTCTTCGCGTCACTCCCTGGCGCGATCGCGACAGTCCGGCAGCAGAAACACACCAGTTCCGGAACAAATTTCGGCGTAATCTGCCGCTCTGCACTGACCGCAAGGTTTCCGTGTGAAGACGCCAGAGAGGCTCCGGAAACGAGAATTGAGTGAGATCGAAGGTTGGATTCCGCTGAAAGTCGGCATGCTTGTTTTTGATTTCGGGATTTTGAGGCTAACATCGGAAGTCGGCCGCGACACTGCATTTCTCGGGGTGTCCGCCAATTGGCTCACGTGTTTACAGCCCTGAACTCTGAAATCATCAAAAGAAGTTTGTACCAGCATGGCTCCAGCCGATTCCGCAATATCACCAGTCAGTGCGGTTCCTGATCAACAGGGCCGGTTCGGCGAATTCGGGCGACGGTATGTCCCGGAAACCCTGATGTTCGCTCTGGACGAGTTGTCTCAGGCCTACGAAGACGCCAGGAAAGATCCCGCCTTTAATGCTCGGTTTCACGATCTTCTGCGGAACTACGTCGGCCGTCCGAACCCGCTGTACTTCGCGGAGCGACTGACGGACCGCTGTGGCGGCGCCAGGATTTTCTTCAAGCGCGAAGACCTGAATTTGACGGGTGCCCACAAGATTAACAACACCATCGGTCAGGCGCTGCTGACCATGCGGATGGGAAAGAAGCGAATTATCGCGGAAACCGGTGCGGGGCAACATGGTGTTGCGACGGCGACGGCGTGCGCTCGGTTTGGGTTCCCCTGCGTTGTCTACATGGGAGAAGAAGACGTGCGGCGTCAGAAGCTGAACGTCTTCAACATGCGAACGATGGGCGCGGAAGTTCGCCCGGTCACCACGGGAAGTCGAACGCTTCGTGATGCCATCAACGAAGCCATGCGTGACTGGATGGCGTCCGTGCGTGACACGCACTACATCATCGGCAGTGTGGTAGGGCCGCATCCGTTTCCGATGATGGTTCGGGATTTTCAGTCGGTCATCGGTCGGGAAGCTCGGGAACAGTCGCTGGAGATGATCGGTCGTCTGCCGGACGAAGTGATTGCCTGCGTCGGTGGCGGATCAAACAGCGCGGGAATGTTTTATCCTTTTGTGGACGACGACGGTGTCGCGTTGACGGGTGTTGAAGCAGGTGGTCGCGGATCGGGGCCCGGTGATCACGCCAGCACGCTGACTTACGGCAAGCCGGGGATTCTTCACGGCAGTTACAGCTACGTGTTGCAGGATGACGACGGCCAGACGCAGGACGTGCATTCGATTTCTGCTGGTCTGGATTATCCCGGTGTCGGTCCGGAACACAGTTACTGGAAGGAAAGCGGTCGAGTCAACTACGTCAGCGCTTCGGACACCGAAGCGCTGGAGGCGTTCCGGATTATGGCTCGCACCGAAGGCATTCTGCCCGCCATCGAAACATCTCACGCGATTGCCTACGCGATGAAGGCGGCGGCCAAACGAAACAAGGACGAAGTAGTTGTTGTGTGTCTTAGCGGTCGCGGGGACAAGGATGTCAATGAAGTCGCCCGCCTGACGGGACAGGAGATGTAAATCCAATGGCGTCCGGTGATCCGCTGGAGGAACGCTTGATTCGGATCGAATCCGCACTGGCCCATCTTCAGCACGACATTGAAAGTCTGAATAATTCGCTGTCGCTGCAGTTTCGGCGGTTGCAGGGTTTTGAAGCTCGATTCGTCAGGATCGAGCAGGAGCTGGAATCGTTTGTCGAACCGCCGGAAGTGCGTGATCCGGAAGCTGAACGACCGCCACATTACTGACGTTCCTGTCAAGTGGGGCTGACGTTCCGCTCAGTCGAGTCGTTTCCATCTGTCGGGATGTTGTCCGAATGTTGTTGAGCGAATGCACATGACGGACCGCTATCAACTCTCACAGACCTGGCGCTGGAATCTGGAAAATGCTCCGCAGCTCCCGAAGGAGAAAGTTGTTGCGGAGAACGTTCCGGGGAACTGGTCCTGGTGCGGGTTGTCGGTGGACTCACCGCTGGGCATCGCCGCCGGACCACTGTTGAATTCGCGCTGGTTGCTGTACTACGCGGACCTCGGCTACGACATTCTGGTCTACAAGACGGTTCGCAGCAGCGCGAGAGAGTGCTATCCGCTGCCCAATCTGGTGCCGGTGGAAGGTTCACAGCTGCTGGTTGCAGACACCACTGTGCGTGCGATATCTCAGATGACGGGAAGCTGGGCGGTATCCTTTGGAATGCCGTCCGTTGATCCTGAACAATGGCGTCGCGATATTGAATTCGCGCGAGCAAACCTGCCGTCCGGGAAGCGCCTGGTCGTTTCCGTTGTTGGAAGTCAGATGCCGGGGGAGGCGGATGGCCACAGAATGCTGGATCAACTGGCTGATGATTTTGCGACGTGTGCCCGATGGGCTGTTGAATCGGGTGCGGACGGCGTCGAAGCGAACTTTTCGTGTCCGAATGTCAGCACCGCTGATGGACAGTTGTATCATCAACCGCAACTGTCGGGATTCGTGGCGGAACGCATTCGAGCTGCGATTGGTGATTCCGCTCTGGTGCTGAAAATCGGGTTTATGGAAGACGAGCATCAGGCCGACGATCTGCTGAGGTATACCAGCCCGTTCATCAATGGTTTGGCGATGACCAACACGGTTTCTGCCCGAGTTTCGACCGGAGATCGTCTGCTGTTTGATGGTCAGCTTCGAGGAATCTGCGGGGACGCGATTCGAAAGGCAGGCCTGCAGCAGGTAGCGATGTTTCGCAGGCGGATGGATGCCCTTGCCATGCCACTGGATCTGATTGGAATCGGCGGAATCTCCAGCGGCGCACATGTCCGACAGTATCTGGATGCCGGGGCCACTTCCGTTGCGATGGCCTCGTCTGCGATGACGGATCCACAGGCGGGCGTTCGTCTGCGAAAAGAACTGAAGGCGTTCCGCCACCATTCGTCCACGAATCCGACCTGACGGAACATGTCGGGAAGGGGGCCGGCCTTGGGGTTGTCAGGGTCACCGAGCATCACGATCCGTGCGTGCAGCGTTTCAGACCAGCAACGGTGCGTTTCCGGGGCGCTGGTATGCTGCGGGTGAACGGCAGAGCATTTTTCAGGTTGTGGGCTTCGGTTCTTCGGCAGGACGATCGACGAGCGAAAGAATAGTTTGGCCTGATCGAAATGACGGACTGAGTTCCGGTGTACAAATGGAGACCTTTCCGCTTTCGCCGATGATAAACAGCGGTAGTGCTGAATTGCCGTACTGTTCCTTCAGGTCTTCAATGGTGTATTCCTCCGTCAGTTTGTTTTTCTTGATGATGGCTCCCTGTTCGAATCGCTGGTCGAGATAGCGATAAGTGGCGTCATCGGAGAACACAACTCGGCCGTGGAGCACCTCAGATGACTTTTCCTTCCGTCGCGTTCCTTCCGACGGCGAACTGAGTCGATACACCTCTGTTCGCCCGAAGACATCGGCGAAATGACTGGCGGCCAGACTGTTGACTTCATCGTTGGGTGTCATGGCAATGAACCGTCCGATGCCACCCAGATCGAGTTCTTCGTGAACAGCATCGGAAAGCACATCCGCATAGAACGTGGGCAGGCCTTCCATTCGTGCGGCTTTGATGTTGTCGGCATTTCGATCAATCAGGCGAACGCTGATTCCTGCGTTCTGCAGGGCCATCGCGATGGCTCGAGCACCAGGATGAGCACTGGCGAACAGGATGCCCTGAGGATTCGGGACGGCCAGTCCGATTCTTCGGGCCAGTTGTCCCGTGGTGAGGCTGTA
>JAGQPY010000366.1 GCA_020426485.1 Planctomycetaceae bacterium | reverse complement strand
GCCGTTCGCGATGGACCCGGTCGTTTACGACTTTGCCATCAACGACCACGGCACCATCGCCACACTTCATGACGATGGTCGTATGCCGCGAGGCTACCATTCGCTGGTCATTCCCGATCTCCTGCGCAGGAACATCAATACATTGTCGCCGATGCTGCGGCGGGAACTGGAACGTGTTGGCGATGCGTGTCGGACGGAAACAACAGAATCGGATCTGGCTTTGCAGATTCTGGACCGTATTCTGCCGGGCTCGGCTACAGACCGGAAAACTCATCAGCGACTGGACGATCTTCTGAAGCAGAACGGCTTCGATGCCACCAGTCACGAAAAACTGCGAGAAGATCTGCAGTCCGGGCGTCTGGGTCTGTCACAAAATCGGTTGTCGGCGACGGTCCGCATCGAAGATGTCACCGCCGATGATGTCATTGATGCTCGCCATGCCGCCGATGCGGACATCGTGGCCCTGGGAACGCAGTCCATTGAACAGGGCGAAGTGGCGGTGGTCACGCTGGCCGCAGGAGTCGGAAGTCGATGGACACAGGGCGCGGGGGTCGTGAAGGCTCTGAATCCGTTCTGTCGGATGCAGGGAAAGTTTCGCACGTTTCTTGACGTTCACCTGGCCAAGACTCGCCGTTCGTCGCAGAAATTTCAGTGTCGCATTCCTCACGTGATTACCTCGGGGTATCTCACCGACGAACCGATTCGGCACGAACTGAATTCGCGAAGTGATTCCGAACATGTGCTGGTGTCGCGAGGTGCCGCCGTCGGGCTGCGGATGGTTCCCACCATGCGAGACCTGCACTTCGCGTGGGAAGAAATGTCGCATCAGCTTTTGGACGAACAGCAGGAGAAAATGCGATCCAGCGTCCGAGCCGCACTGACCAACTGGGCTCGAAGTTGTGGCGAAGCTTCTGATTACACCGACAATCTGCCCATGCAGTGCCTGCATCCGGTGGGTCACTGGTACGAAATTCCCGGCATGATGCTGAATGGCACACTGTCGCAGCTTCTGCACCAGCAGCCTCAACTGAAATACCTGATGCTGCACAACATCGATACTCTGGGAGCTTCCGTGGAGCCCGCGATTCTGGCCCATCACATTCGATCACAGGCTGATCTGTCGTTTGAAGTCATCAGCCGCCGTCTGGAAGATCGAGGCGGCGGGCTGGCACGTGTGGATGGGCGCGTCCGACTGGTGGAAGGTCTGGCCATGCCGCGCGAAGAAGATGAATTTCAGTTATCGTACTACAATTCGCTGACCACATGGATCACAATCGATCGCCTGCTGCAACTCTTCGGCCTGACACGCGATGACCTGACAAAGACGGAACGCGTCGCGGAGGCCGTCCGCAGTCTTGGCAGCCGCATGCCGACTTACATCACCCTGAAAGACGTCAAAAAGCGGTGGGGGCGAGGCCAGGAAGACGTGTTCCCGGTGTCGCAGTTTGAAAAACTCTGGGGTGACATGACCACTCTGCCGGATGCTCGCTGCTCTTTCCTGGTCGTGTCCACTCTGCGCGGTCAACAACTGAAAGATCCGGCTCAACTGGACGGCTGGATGAGAGACGGTTCGGCCGCCTTCGTGGAATCCCTGTGCCACTTCGATTCCCAAGAGCTTCGCCCTTGACCGGATGGCGTGGATTGTCGATTAACATCGGCAGTCCCAAGCGCCGAGCCGCCTCCGTTGGGCGCCAAGTCAACCGGACACATGATACCGCAGGTCGCCCTGCAACAACCACGGGGGCCTCTTGTTGCGAATCATGTTGTGCATGTTGAAGGCTTATATCTCGAACCTGAAGAGTGACGTGTGACTCCGAAAACACGTGATAATCGCAGGCTCGCATCCACGCCTCACAGGGGCACCTGAATACATTGTGAACTCGCGCCGAAGGTTTGAATTTCCCTCCGAAACGATGGACGCTCAAGGATAAACGTCTGCGTCGGCATTCCTTCATCTGCTCTCAACGGTTCAGCAACATTATGACCGAAATGCCGGAAGACGACACCAGTCCGACGACAGATGAACAGTCCTCGACCAGCAGGCCGCCGCTCGAACCGACCGAAGTCATTTCACAATAACGTGTTCGAACAGGCAGTAAGTGGACGGACGAGAAGAACGTTCCGTTGTAGACGAGATGACGAGTCCTCAAGGAAGGCTGAACGTCAGATCTCGCAGGCTGACTTCGGCCAGACTCAATAGCAGTCAGACGCTGGACTGACTTGGACTGCTGGTTAGATCCCTGCATTGCAGGCGCACTTCGCGACACAGAGCATGTGGAGTGGATCTGTACGGTGGCTCAGAAATAACGCTGTTTGAAGGTCGAATTCCGGTGGTTGGATTGGCGTCTCATGGCAGGATATTGGAAACTCCGTACTGTGATGGATTTCTGGCGTGCAGAACGCTGCTGCGAAGCAGCAGCCGGGCAATTTGCCGAATTCGGATGCCGCTTTGGATCGATGTGTCGATCTGTGAACCTTAGATTCGATGGAGTTGTCTTCGGAACATGCCCGAACAAAATGACACGCAACCAGCACTGACCCGCAGGCCGGAAGCTCGGGGGTTCAAGATTGAGACGCTGCTTGAGGAAGCCAAATCAGGACGCCTGAGAATTCCCGCGTTTCAACGTCCGCTTCGATGGAATTCGAAAAAAGTTGTCGATCTGTTCGATTCCATCAATCGCGGCTTTCCGATTGGAAACCTGCTGCTTTCAAAAAATCTTTCTGAAGCTGGCAGGGTGGCATTCGGTCCCGTTTCGTTTACGGTTGCGAAACAACCGTCGGCCCTTTGGGTCGTTGATGGCCAGCAACGTTTGACGGCTTTGATTGCATCGATGTTACGATCCGATGCCGTTCCACGGCGAGATTACTGGGCGGTCTGGTACGACCTGGAATCACAAACCTTCGAGATCCTGAACCGACGGGAAGCAAGTCCGCAGTGGATACCACTCAATGTCGTGTCTGATTCGGTGAAGCAACTGAAATGGATTCGAGCCTGGCCGTACGCGGAAGACCGCGAAGATCTGGTTGATCGAATCCTTGAACTGGGCAGGAGTATCCGCGAGTACGAGGTGCCTGCGTATATCGTTGAAGGCGCGAATGATCAGGTGCTGCGTTTGATTTTTACGCGAGTCAATACCGGCGGCGCCGAAATGCGGGAATCCGAGATCTTCGAGGCGCTCTACGGCCATGAAGGCGAACAACCCATTCGGGCGGCCGTCGCGCGGCTGACAGACATGGGATTCGGGGAACTCGATCAGGAGCTGTTTCTGCGGTGCCTCCGTTCAACCTGCGGTGGCTCACCTCCAAACTCCGATCCTGAGCAACTTCCTGCGAACTCAATTGAGCGAACCGAATCCGCACTTCGTCGGGCGATTCGCACCATTATGGCTCATGCCGGAATTCCGAAGTTTCGACTCCTGCCTTACCGACTCCCGATCTACATTCTCACCGTTTTTTATGATCAGTTTCCGGCCGAGAATCAACGTGTCGACGACCTTGCTGCGCGATGGATCTGGCGAGGAACTCTGTCGGAAGCCCATCTCGATTCTTCTGACGCAAAGGTCGATCGCCTGGTCAGGTTTATTCGATCCGGAACAGACCCGGAGATGACAATGGCTCAGTTGATTGAGTCCATCCCCGGACCAGACGTCCATGAGCATGCTGAATCACTTCGTAAGCAGATCGACGAGCCAATCAACCTGAATTCCGCTCGATGCAAGGTCTTCTTGTTGATGCTTTATTCGGCAAATCCGCGAACCAATGCCGGAAGTCGGTACGAACCTCCGGATTTGTTTTCCGACGACTTCGATCCGGGCGAGTGCACCGAACAACCGGATGAGACTCAGAGCGAAATCCACGACTCAAAATTCTATCAGTCCCTTGTGCCGGGCAATGACAAGCGAGGTTCAGACATTGTCATCAGGCTTGCAGGAATGAGGCCCAGTGGTGTGATAACTGCTGCCGGATACGACTTGCCGTCATTCCTGCTGTCTGAGGAGTGTATCCAATCTCTTGCAGCAGGTGACGTCGCGAACTTTCGCAGGCAGCGGAGTGAGTTGCTGCAGGATTTTGCAGAATCATTCGTGCTGAACAACGTCGGAGACAGCATCAATGTTCGACCATCGATCTCGGCCATCGTGAATTCAGATGTTCCATCACCCGCATCGGAGGTGACTCTATGACCTCTGCACTTACCGTGGCAGTACATGGAGTCGAGGTCGGTATCCTTGAGGTTTTCGACGAATACTGTCATCGCTTCACCTTTTCTCCGGCCTACACAAAACGCCCCGTTAAGCATCGTCCGGTTCTGGGGCAGATCTTCGAGGATCGAATGCCGTCGGTGATCGATGTCGCGGGACCGATGTGCTGGTTCAGCCATCTGCTGCCACAGGGAGTCATGCGCACCTGGCGCAGCAGATTGTTGGGGCTGGAGGTTGATGACGAATTCGAACTCCTGACATATCTGGGCGAGGACATGCCGGGAGCCGTGACGTTGACGCCGGGATCGTCTCCCGTTGATCGCCGCAATGCCTCTCCTGAGAAAGAGCTGGCAAAGAACGGGGATCCCCGATTCAAGTTTTCACTGGCGGGTGCTCAATGGAAACTTTCGGCTCAGTCCAGCGGTCGAGGCCTGACGACACAGGCTTCGGGGGAAGGAAGGTCATTCATCGCAAAATTCGACGCACCCGAGTTTCCGAATTTGCCTCGCTGCGAATTTGCCACGATGAACTGGGCGAAACATAGCGGGATCCTGGTTCCGAATTTCGACCTGAAGACAGTCAGCGATTTCGACGAACTCCCTGATGAATTTCCGACCGGATCTGGCGATGTCTTTGTCATCGAACGCTTTGATCGATCGGACACGGGGCGAATTCACGTGGAAGATTTCGGACAGATCCTTGATCGGCCACCAGGTCAACGCCAGTACCAGGGATCTTACGAAGACATTGCGAAGGTGATTTCGTGGATCTGCCCTCAGGACAAGTCCGCTTTCGTCAACTTGCTGGTATTCAACGTTCTGTGCGGAAACGGCGACGCGCACCTCAAGAACTTTTCTGTGCTGTACCCCGATGGAAGAAACGCCCGACTGGCTCCGGCATATGATCTGGTGTCGACGATTTGCTTCTATTCACCGAATAAGGAAGATCTGGCGTTGGCGCTCGCTGGCACAAAGTACTTCAGGGAAATTGACAAGCCGAGCTTCGCCGAGATTCTGAGAATTCTCCGGCTGACCGACGCTTCCATCGTTGATAGTGCGCTCGACCGCGTAATGCAATCCTGGAATGACGAAGCCGTTAGAGGCGAATTTCTGCCTGCTCATGCAGAGAGAATCGATCAGCACCTGACGACACTGGTACTCAATTAGCCAATCTCCCTTGCTGCTGATTCTCACCTGAAACGAATTGCGTCTATCCCTGAACAAACCTTCTGCATCACCGAACGACTCGTCGTCTCGGGCTGCCTTCGCCGTGGAATAATGGTCGAAGGTTTCAAGCTTCGCAGCCAGGCAGGCCGAAGCCTGCCCTGCCCCGAACGTGAGAGCCCGTGAAACTCTATCTGCGGTCTTGAGCCAATACCGTTCAATTGAGGATGGTGATGGCGTTTTGGAATTCGAGTTTTGGTTGAGGGGAATCATAGTGTTTTCGTTGCTTCTTTGGCCAGTTGCTGAGTTTGCGTTTGATGACTCGTGGGTTGACGCGATTGCGTCGTGGCGGGAGGCGTTGTTCGGCGACTTCGTTCACCAGTTGGCGGAACCATCGGCGAATGCCGGAAGTCGTTCGAGGAACTTCCGGTAGGCGACATCGGAGGATCTTCAGGGTATTCACAAATGAAATGTTCCGAGGCTCGCAGTCGACGGTCACTGCGGCTTCGCACATCAGTCGGCGAAT
>JAGQPY010000365.1 GCA_020426485.1 Planctomycetaceae bacterium | reverse complement strand
TCGGTGACAAAGCGGCAACTGCTTCAGAAGATTCAGGAGTTGCCGGTGGAGCCCAATGACACCGTGTTTCTCTACTTTACCGGCCACGGCGCTTACGTCCGAGAACGCGGTCAGGTTCTGAAGATGTCAGATGGGGAACTTGTCCTGCGGAATGAGATTCTTGATCTGCTGAAAGGCAAAGGTGCTCGGCTGACGATTCTGATCACAGATGCCTGCAGCAATATTGTTGAGCCGCATGTGTTGGCTCAGATGAAGGAAGCCGAAGGAATCGACCACGACGTCTGCCGGTATTTGTTCTTTCGTCACCGAGGTGTCGTCGATCTGCACGCAGCGTCGCCCGGAGAAGAAGCCGTCGCTCTGCGCGACACCGGTAGTCTGTTTACGAATTCGCTGATCAGTGTTCTGAGTGAACCGAACCGAGCGTTCCGCGGAGTGCCGATTACCTGGAGAGATGTTGTTGGTCAGACGGCTGAACGCACGCAGTTCCGTTTTAACGTGGAATACAAGGCCAGCAAGGATTTTCGCTTACTGTTTCCGAACCAGACGACTCAAACGGTCAAAGCGGCCAGTCTTGGCGAACCAATTCCGGCACCCATTCCCAAGGTCGCGTGGCGATTGGGCATTCGCGTCAGTGACACCGACGGAACGGGCGTGCGAATTGACGAGGTCTTTGAGAACTCGCAGGCCGAGTGGGCCGGATTTCAGGTCGGGGAGATTCTGCATCGCGTCGAGTCCGGTCGATTCTCTCCGGTTGCTCGCGAAATCCGAACGACGGCAGATATCGGGCCAACATTCTGGAATTCTGATCAGGCATTGGCTCCCGAGGTTCATAAGTTCTTCCTGAACAATCCCGAAACAAGAACGTCCAGAACGGTGAAAGTCCGAATTCGTGACATCTCTGTGCGATAGAGAGTGCATTCAAAACATCGCCGTAGCGGAGCGTACGATGAACATTGCTGTGAAGTTTCTGATTTTCGCTGGAATGATGTTGTTGTGCATGGAAGCAACGGTGTCCGCGCCGCCGGAAACGGTGGACGTGACGCAGGCCGCTGATGCCAACAACCAGTTCGGTTTCGAACTGTTGCGAACGTTTCAGAAGGCTGAACATTCTGATGCAAATATTGTTGTTTCGCCGTTCAGCATTACGTCGGCTCTGCGAATGGTTCTGGCGGGTGCGCGGGGGGAAACGGCCAGCGAAATCATGTCCACTCTGCACCTGACAGCCGATGGCTCAGCAAATCACATCGAGTATTCCGCTCTGTCGAATTCGTTGGCGGAATCTGCGGCGGAAGGCGAGAGCATTCTGAGGTTTCCGGGACGTCTGTGGGGCTCGCCGGGGCCGGACTATCAGCCGACGTTTCTCGCGGTTCTGCGTCAGACGTTCGGGGCGGAGCTGTTTGTTCTGAATTTCGCCGGGGGCCCCGATCGTGCTGTTCGGGAAATCAATCGATGGATTGCCGAGCAGACTTCCGGACACATTCGTGACCTGGCGTCTCCGCAGATGATCAATTCGGACACAACACTGTTGTTGACGAATGCGGTTTACTTTCGAGGCCAGTGGCTTCGCCCTTTCTTTGTGGAATCCACGGTCGAACATCCATTCCGGGTTGCGAGGGACGTGACAGAGACGGTTCAGATGATGCGGCAGTCGGGGCAGTTTCGCTATCTGAAAACGGATGATCTTGAATTGCTGAATCTTCCTTACCGAGGTGACCGATTGTCGCTTGTGGTGATTCTGCCGTCCGACCCGGAAACGCTGACGGAACTGGTGGCGAGAATGAACGCCGACAGGATTCGATCGCTGCTGACGCGCGCGGAACTCACCAGTGTCGACGTTTCGCTTCCAAAATTTTCTGCGGCGACGTCATGTTCTCTCAAAGAGAGGCTCATGCACCTGGGCATGACGCAGGCGTTTGGTTCAACTGCGGACCTTTCCGCAATGACCGGCAAATCCAATCTTTATCTGACCGACGTGGCTCACCAGACGTTCATCAGCGTCGATGAATTCGGCACAGAAGCAGCCTCCGCCACCGGCGTCGTGATCGCGAAGTCTGCAGACGAGCCAATGGCATCCTTTGTTGCCGACCATCCGTTTCTGTTTCTGCTGATTGATCAGAAAACAGGAACGATTCTGTTTCAGGGACGAATTCAGCACCCCATGGAAAGCAATCCCGCACGTTCGGAACAGCAGAACAATTAAAGACCGATCTTTGACGTGCGTTTCCTGCTGTTTTCATCGCCTTCGTGCCGTTTTTCGAAAGCGGAGGAATGACCGCGTGACGTACCTGGCTGAAGGGAGTTTTTCCCGATCATGACGTGGAGGCTGTGAACATCGCCGGCGACGTCGCTATGCTGTGGCACTCAATCACCATTCTCCGAAAGCCGTTGAGTGTCACACACGTCCCGAGTTCTGCGCACCATTTTGCTGGTTTCTGCCGCTCATGCTTTGGTGCATTTGCTGGAACAGTCCATCGCCAGCGTAGAACAGGTCATCTGTGTGGACTTTTCTCTAACGCTGGAGCAGTCCGGACTGCTGGGTTCTGCGCTGCGACTCCCGTATGGTATCGGCGCATTCTTCGCCGGGCTGATGGCGGATCGGTTTGGCGAAAAACGAATTCTGGTGCTGTATCTTGCCGGAGCGGCATTAACGTCCGGAAGTTTCTGGCTGAGT
This sequence comes from Planctomycetaceae bacterium, assembly GCA_020426485.1. GTDB lineage: Bacteria > Planctomycetota > Planctomycetia > Planctomycetales > Planctomycetaceae > JAGQPY01. The sequence goes on along the minus strand of JAGQPY010000365.1, from coordinate 3,221 downwards.
GATTCTTCCGGCATGGTTTACAGTCAGCTGTTCGTGCTGGGAGCTTTCGCCAGCATGTATCATCCGGCGGGATTAGCACTGCTGGCCAACCAAACAACACCCGCCGAACGTGCTCGCGCTTTGGGAATTCATGGCGTCTTCGGTTCACTGGGCATTGCCTCCGCGCCGTTTCTGGCCGGGCTGATGCTGTCCATCTGGCAGGATGACTGGAAAGCGTACTACGTTCTGCTGGGCCTGCTGTCCGGCGGTTTAGCTCTGGGAGTCTGGCTGTTGCTGAAGCCGGTGGTTCATGATCACGAAGTTCGAACGCCAAACACTGACCTCGCTGCAGTGACGGGACTGGCAAAGCCGATTCGGTTTCAGCCGGGGCCGTACACAGCTCTGGTGATCGGAACAGCTCTGGGAGGAACGGTGTATGGCGGAGTGTTGCACTTTCTGCCGCGGTACCTGAAAGAAGCCGGTGCGTTGTCGGTACTGGAACGATTCAGCGGCTATTCGATTTCTGATGCGGCACTGGGAAACTACGCCGCCGCCCTCGCGCTGGTGTGTGGAGCCTTCGGACAGTGGCTGGCGGGAGCGATGGCTCGACCGAAATCCGTTCCGGTGCTGCTGTCCATTGTCTACGCGGGCAATATCCCCATGCTGATCTGGATGACTATGGCCACGGGAACGTCGCGACTGGTGGCCGCCTGTCTGTGGGCCTTCGTGCACTTCATGAATCAGCCGTTGTACAACAGTCTGCTGCCCGAGTTTCTGCCGCGAAACCGGCGCAGCGTGGGCTTCGGATTCAGCAACATGATGGGATTTGGTGTCGGAGCATTCGGCCCGCCATTGGTGGCGCAATTTGATGAACGGTTCGCCGACTATACGCTCAGCTACCTGATGCTGGCTGGGCTGGCCTTCGTAGCCGCCGTGCTGCCGTTGTTGCTGCTGTCGAAGTCGTTTGCCGTTCGCGAATACGACCAGGCCTGACAACAACGCCGGTTGCTTTTCGGGAAGCCGTGCACACTTCGACGGGATCATTTGCTTCGCGGCGCCTGCGGGCGACTGATCAGCAGTCGAAGTCGGCTGGACGGATCGGTCAGCTGCTTGTTCAGAATGTCGCCTTCTTTGAATCGAGCCATCAGGATTTCACCGTCCGTCGCGCGGTTGCGGTCATAGGAAATGTAGATGGTACCGTCGGGCGACTGAAATCCGTCCGGGTATGAAACTCCTTTGCGGTCGTCCAGCACAAGGCCGCCCTGCCATGATTGTCCGTCGTCATCAGACAGCCACGCGCTCAACTGCACGCGGCCGTGATGTTCGTCGATGCGGTCTCCATGTTTGATCAACAGCAGTCGTCCGGAAGCCAACCGACGGATATGAAAACGAGCGTTGGGCTGTTTAATGGACGATTCCACGGCGGTGGACCACGTTCGCCCGCCGTCTGCGGACGTGCTTTCCATCATGCCCCTGGCTGTGCGTGCCAGCATCCACAGAGACTTGTCTTTTCGTTCCACGATCATGTGTTCATGCCAGTCCGGATTGGGAAACGTGGCCATGCCGCGGCGATGCCAGGTCGTTCCGTGATCGGCGGAAACAAACACGTTGGCTCCTCGGAAGGGGTTCAGTTCCGAAAAGCAGCCCTTAAACGGACCAAAGCCGCCGCGCTGATCCAGTGAGATTGGCAGCATCCATTCGCCGGACGCGAGAACGGTGGGCTTGTTCAGAGTGACTCCGTGCCAGATTCTCGTTGGAGTTGACCACTGTGGAATCTTCGCATCGGGATTGTCACAGATCGTCGCCCACACACCGGCTCGCCCGTCGAACATGTCCATCGACTGATCAAAGATCAACCACAGTCGGCCCGTGGGATCGGTCCAGAGATTTCCGACCAGCGTGCTGCGCGGCCGCGGCAAATCAGCCGAATGAGTATCGATGACCAGTCGCGGCGCTGACCATGTTTCTCCATCATCGTCGCTGGTGGCCAATACGAAAAATGCTTCAGGACTGTCGCCTCCGGCCACCCAGCAAGCCCAGATGCGACCGCCGGGAGTTCGGTCAATCCCGATGGTCATCCCGTAGTCCAGCCGGTCGTATCCGTATTCCGGCAAGGGTGACGTGTTCAGAATGGGTGTTTCCAAAGCGTGAGCAGCAACTTGCTCCATCTGAGCAATTCGAGCGGCTGCTTCGTCTGAAGATTCTCCGGACGACCGAACCAACCGCATTCTGGTTTCCGGAGCCATCGCCAGAAGGCATAGCTTACGAAGTTCCAGCCGTTCATGCTTCCGGAGAGTCTTTTCCCAGACGAAGACGCGATTGACTTCACCCGCAAACAACTGAAACTCCGGCAGATCTCGCATGGAGAACCCCAACCGCTTGAGCCGTTCCGATTGATTGGCCGAATGAGCTTTGCTGAGTGTCATCACAAAGACTCGACCGGGCTCAACGCATTCAACGGTGTAGCCTTCGATGCTGGTCTTCAGAAGAGCGGCCCCGCGCAGAAAGTCGGGAATTTCGGTCAGGGTGTAGTCGCGATCCGTGAACAGACAAACGCCGGGCGTCAGTGTGTTTGCGCTATCCGTTGGAGCGACGTTGGCTTCGGATACGGGTGCTGATGTCTGCGGCGACGGTGTTTGAGCCGCCGTTGTGTTCTGAAGGCTGACCGTGACAAGGCAGATAATTGGGATCGTTCGAAGAGTCATGTTCAGGAGCCTTTGGTGAGGTGCTGCGTGAGGTGGTGCCGGAGCAGGGCCGAGGGAATCGGCAGAAGCGGTTCGGCAGACCTGCTGACTGTGATGCTCGATCCTCATTCTGCACAAGCCGCCGAAGTTCTGCGAGCATCTCCGCAGGATGGGAGCTTCGCCGGGAGTTCCTGCGAAAACGCGGGGTTCTGAGATTCTGGGACGCAGCACGACCGGGCGACTGGGGCGGAGTTGGCGAAAATCGTGTTAGAATTCCTGATTTTTCCGGAATTCAGAGTGGCGGCTGCGTATCGTCGGAGGAAGATTTGCTGAACAAAGCAATTCGGACAAAGCGAGAAGCGAAGAACAATGACGTCTGTTCCTGTGAAATCAGCCACCATCAAAGTCGGACGCCTGCTGGCGTTTGCGGCCGTGCTGGTGTTGGTTTCGGGGAAAATTCTTCACCTCAGTCAGGAATGCGATTGCTGTTCCGTCACATCTGGTCCGGCTGTGGCTGCTTCGACGTCTCAGTCTGATCAGACCCAAAAAAAGCTTTCG
>JAGQPY010000364.1 GCA_020426485.1 Planctomycetaceae bacterium | reverse complement strand
TCCCGCAGCCTCGCTGCGAGATCGGGGGACGAAGTCACGCACATGCCTCCGTCACCGAATGCTCCAAGATTCTTCGTGGGATAGAACGAGAAACAGCAGATATCGCCAAGTTGCCCGACACTGATCCTGTTGACCGTTGCTCCGTGTGCCTGTGCACAGTCGGCAATTACGGGAATGTTACATTCTTCGGCGATCTTCCGGATGCTGATGATATCTGCCGGGTGTCCGTGAAGATGAACCGGGATGATGCACCGGACGTCCGAACGGATCGCTGAACTCAGAGCCCGCGGGCACATTTGCAGCGTACGAGGATCGATGTCAACAAAACGCGGAATGGCTCCGACGGCTCGAATCGCCGACACCGTCGGAACGGCTGTATTGGCAACGGTGATGACAATGTCGTTGTGCCCGATGTTCAGAACTTTCAATGCCAGTATCAGGGCATCGGTTCCGGATGCGACACCAACGGCGAATTCAATTTCGCACAGCCGAGCGAAGTCCTGTTCGAATGCCTCGACTTCCGGTCCCAGAATCAGGTTTCCGGAATCCAGCACGCGTGCGATGGCTTCATCGATTTCCGTTCGAATACATTGCAGTTCGATCCGGTAGTCAAAGGGTGGAATTTTTTCAGGCATCAATCCACTGCCTGCGATGGAGGCGGAAGTAGTCGAGTGTTTTCTGCAGACCTGTTTTCAGAGAGATCTGCGGTGCCCAGCCGGTTTCTGAGGCGAATCGACGGAAGTCTCCGGCGTAGTCCCCGATGTCGATCGCCTTTCGATCGCTGGGAAATTCCATCAGATCATAGTCAACCCCTGTGGCTTCCTGCAGCAGCTGAACGACCTCCAGCAGCGAGTGCGTTTCGGGAAATCCAAGGTTGAAGAATTGTCCCCAGACATTGTCACCACCTTCTGCCGCCAGCAGCAATGCATCGACGACATCGCTGCTGTAGTTGAAGTCTCTCCTCTGGGTTCCATCTCCGAAGATCATAATCCGCTCGCCGCGAAGCGCACGACGAATGAAGACGCCCATGAAGCCTTTCTGTCCGCTGTCCAGATCCATTCTTGGACCATAGGTGTTGGTCAGACGAAGACTGACAGTCTTCATGCCGTAGACGCGATGGTAGAGTTCATAGTAGAGCTCGGCCGCCAGATTACTGACGCCGTTCGCGTCCGCGGGCTTGAGCGGATGGTCTTCTGAAACGGGCAGGAACTGCGGTTTGCCGTAGACCTGTCGGGTCCCTGCATAGATGATTCGAGCGTCAGGATTATTGTGGCGACAGGCTTCCAGTAGATTCAGCTGAGCTCTGCAGTTGATGTCGAGATCTGTCAGCGGATCTTCCATGCTTTCCGTATGACTCACCTGGCCCGCAAGACTGAAAATCAGTTCATGGTCCCGGACCAGGTAGTTGATGCTGTGGGGATCGCGAATGTCGGAAAAGTTCATGGTGACGCGTTCCGAAATGTCTGCGATGTTGTCGAGCGTTGCTCCGTAGCGAGGAATCATGGAGTCAATCAAGGTGACACTGGCTCCCGCGTCGACCAGCCGTCTTGCAAGATTGCTGCCCAGAAAACCGACTCCGCCGGTGATCAGGATTCGGCGCCCGTGAAATCCGTTATTCATCTCGGGCACCTTCGGAACAGACGTATCGCGTAACATAAAGCGGCTTGCCACTCAGTGAAAGAAACACTCGGCCAACGTACTCGCCGATCGTTCCCAGAACGATCAGCTGAACTCCCGAGAAAAACGTCAGAGCAATCAGAATCGTTGGAATACCAACGGTGACCGTCGGGTTGATCCAGAGTTTGTCAATCACGACGGCAATCAGGCCAATCAGGCTCAGAGCCGATACGAAAAAGCCCAGCAGCACGCTCAGACGCAGCGGAAGAATCGAGAACCCCAGAAACATATTCAGCCACAGCGACACCAGCTTGCGGAACGTATACCCGGATGCGCCTGTGTGGCGTTGATCATGACGAACATCAATCTGGTCGATTCTGCTGGTGGCTCGAAAGATCAGCCCGTCGATATATGGAAAGGGGCCCCGATATTCCGTGATTCGATCGACCAGAAATCGACTCATGACCTTGAAACTGGACAGGTAAAGATCGGCAGGCTTTCGAAGCATGATGATGGCCATGCGATCATTCAGATAGCTGCCCGCTCGTCTCCACCAGCTGTGTTTTCGTTCCACGTAACGACCGTAAACGACGTCCAGACGATGATCTGCCAGATGCCGCAGCATGGCCGGAAGCTCTTCCGGTGGGTTCTGTGCGTCGTCGTCCATGACTGCCACGTTGCGTCCCGTGGTGTGATGCAGGCCGCACATGACAGCATTGTGTTCGCCAAAGTTACGAGCCAGCTGAACGAAAACGATCTGTTTGGGGTGTGCAGCGGCCAGACTTTCGCAAACCTGCTCCGAGTTGTCCGTCGATCCGTCATTCACCAGAACGATCTGCACAACGGTGTCAGCAAAGACCGAAAGGACACGTTCGACAACGGAAACGATCGAAGTGCTGCCGTTATAGACCGGAATCACAACTGAGACGTCGGGGACAGGTGAACCACTCATTCGGTCGACTCCTCGGGCTGTTGACCTGACGGTAACGCATCACGGTGCAGAATGAGGATTGAATGTTCTCTGCCCGTGGCCCACGCGAACCACTTCAATTCTGCCGTCTGGTGCCACCCGTCTCGGGGACCGATGGACAGGGCTCGCGTCGCCAGGCCACTCCACCAGCCGGATGAGTCGCCTTCTCGAGCCATCGTGTCTGTGTCTTCTGCGGATCTGTACCACGCGCTGATGTCTCGTCCGCCGTCGAAATCCTGCGCTTGCAGGCCATCGTTCAGCCACTGCTCTGTCTGAGTCCAGCGCGTCTGATTCCATGTCAGAAAATCATGGACGAACACAATGGACATGACCGCGATCAGCCCAAGCAAGAGCAGGCCGACAGTTCGTATGACGGGACCGGCGAGACGGGCAGCGAACGCCGAGCCGCGTCCGGTACACTCCGCAATCAGGCAGAACACGATCGGCAGCAGCAGCATCCAGTAGCGATCGAGAACTCCGGTACTGACATTCAGGATCAACACGACAATCGGACATGCGCAGATCAGCAGGCCAACAGATATTGCTGAGTCGACCGCATTTGAGTCGCTGTGAATCTGCCGAATCGACGCCAGCAACGAACCAACAAGAAGTCCGAAATTCACCACCGCAGCGACGGAGATTCCCTGCCACACGAGCAGCGGCCACGAAACACCGCCCATGTCTCCCCAGCGAGCTGGGTTTTTGAAGTCGCTGAGAAAGATCGGTCCGAGGTGAGCGTTCTGAAGAAACGTTCCCGTAGCACTGGTCAGAACTGCTCGACCTGAGGTGCTGATCATTGCAACCATGGCTGCCGCAATTGCGATGGCAGAGGCATAAGCCGAGAAGCGATGTCCAGCCTGCCATTGAATTCGAACTGTCGACGCGGCTGTTGGCAGGAGTGGAAGCGTCAGGAAGCCAATCAGCAGAGTCAGTCCGTAAGCGTCGATGGCCAGTTTTCGAACGTTTAACGTTTCCGGGAAGATGGTGTGAACTCGTCCGCTGTCTCCAAAGACAATCCATCCGGATTCAAAGAGCAGGACTGACAGCAACGCTGGAATGACCGCCAGGATGAGCCTCTGGATCACGCGTTTTCGCTCTCCATACGCGATGGCGGCCACAAGCAATGACGCCACGGGAAAACCAACAATCAGGATGTGAGTCTGCCGCATCCAGAAGGCAACGCCCGCCGCGATTGAACCGGCAATCAGGGCTCCATCTGAGTCTTCCCGAACCCCCTTCTGAAACAGAGCGACAGCAAAGACGACCCACGCCATGGCCGGACCGTCGGTCATGAATGTGAACCCGTGCCCGAAGCACAGCGGATTCAAAAGAAAGATCGCCGCGCACAGCAGAGAGAAATCCTCACGACAGCCGGCTCGACGGAAGATTCGTGTCACAGCCATGCCGGCCAGCCACAGCTGAATGATGACCGCCAGAAACAGTGTTTGATACGAGAATCCGAAGACGGTGGTCAGCAGTCCGCCGAAGAAAACATGTGCTGCAGAACTCGCGGAGAGCTCACCCGACTGTCGAACGACCTGGTAACGAAATTCATCCGCAAAGATCTTCGCTGGCCGTCCATAAAACGGATCATCGTTCGACGGATAGCCGCCAAGGTCCGCAAAGCACAACCATGTGAGAAACAATGGTGCTCCAACCAGGCATGACAGAATTCTGAAGCTTGCAGAATCTCGAATCTGCAGATTACTCATGTGGAGACACATCGAAGATGTGAAACAGAAGGAGAACCAACAATTGCCACAGCAGTCTCGACGAAAAAATCCGAACTTCCGCGCTGCACCACTCACGCAATGTCGGCGGGAGAATTAAAAAATCATGCCCTGGACCAACCGATGATTGGAAGGATACGCTGCGACCTGCGTTGGCGAAAGTGGAAGGCGATTGTTTTTCGAAAGCCTCAACTGCCAGAGATTTCGTGGCAATGACAAACGCAGGCACTGTGTGTTCGTCCTGTTACTTTTTCGTGACGTTCGTTGCCGCCTGTACATCAACGAGGTGAAATTCAGTCACCAGGAGCTGCTGGACCCACTGGCTGGATGCCAAGGCTGTTGGCTGTTCTGAGGCAGCGGACGAGTGGGAGCGATAGAGTTGTCATCTGATTTCGTCACCACTATTCTTCCGCGTTTCGAACAAGCGGCCGAATTCGGCACGTCTGCGACACGTTTCGCAACGGCCTTCGTGATTGCTTCGGGGGGCAGTGAGACCTCGTAGAGTTTTCATCAGGCTTTTTTGTTCGATACCGTTCAGTCCGCAAAACGCAACAGATCGCCGGGAAACGGCACATATTTGAAAGGCTTGATGAAAGATGGAAACCACAAACGGCGCATTGAATCGTAAGCTTCGAATGGCACTTGTCGGCGGTGGCCAGGGGGCGTTCATTGGTCGAGTTCATGCAACGGCCGCCGTGCTGGATAATCGAGCTGCTTTGGTGGCGGGTGCACTGTCGTCGACGCCGGAAAAAGCAAAAGCTTCCGCACCGGCGTATGATATTCCGGAAACTCGAGCCTACACCTCGTATCAGGAAATGTTGAAGTCAGAATCAGCTCTGCCGGAATCGGAGCGAATCGATTTCGTCAGCATCGCGACACCCAATCACACGCACTTCGAAATCGCAAAGGCCGCAGCTGAAGCCGGATTCAACGTGATCTGCGACAAACCCATGACCTTCGACATGGATCAGGCGGAAGAGCTGGTCAAGGTTGTGGAAAACAGCGGTGTTGTGTTCGCGGTGTCGCACAACTACACCGGGTATCCTCTGGTCCGGCAGGCTCGGGAAATGATTCTCTCCGGCGAACTCGGCGAAATTCAGGCCATTCGCAGCAACTACATTCAGGGCTGGCTGAGAACTCGGCTGGAATCCGAAGATCAAAAGCAAGCCGCGTGGCGAACAGACCCCAAACGTTCCGGCGCGGCGGGTGCATTCGGAGATATTGGAACGCACGCCTTCAATCTTGGTCGTTACATGACGGGGCTGTTGCCCGAAGAAATCAGCTGCAACCTGAAAGTCTTCGCCCCCGGTCGAGCACTGGATGATTACGGGCACGCCGTGGTGCGGTTTGCCAATGGAGCTTTGGGGACCGTGACAGCCAGCCAGATTTCGCATGGTCGCGAGAACGATCTGTTCATCGAAATCGACGGCACAAAAGGCGCGCTGCAGTGGCGACAGGAAGAGCCGAATGTGATGATCGTTCGGCGGAACGGATCGCCTCATCAGATGTACACCCGCGATCCCAACGCTCCGTTTATGAATGATATGGGCAAAGCTGCCTGTCGATTGCCGTCCGGACATCCCGA
>JAGQPY010000363.1 GCA_020426485.1 Planctomycetaceae bacterium | reverse complement strand
GCTGGACTGGCATCGTCAGATCGTGCGATGGGCGACAGCACTGTGCCAAACGCCAGCCACGCGCCGCAGACAAAGGCCACAGGATTCAGGAAACGATGCTCATTCATAACCAATCATCGTATCCTGACAACCGACGCCGGACAATCACCGTGTCATTGAACCGACCGGTTTCGCTCGGTGGTCCTGGTGGCTGTGCCACCTTTGGGCGCCGCAAGCCACGGAAGGCTAACTCAATTCTCGTTATGCGCAGGTCTCCTGACCCCGCATCCTGTGACCGCAGGTCTCGTTGTTCTTCAACACGTAGCGGCGGCAGCGACCGGACAGAAACATGGAGACCTTCGGTCGCGGGGAGTGGCTCGGTCAGGAGACCGGCCACAACGGTGGGTCAGGTCAGAGAGACCAGGCTTTACGGAAACTCCACAGACAGGAATGTCTGCACCACCTGACACGGGGTCGACAGCCGAAGGAAAAGGTTGCAGAGCGAACTGGGCTACCCCAAACACCGGCAATCAAAGGATACAACGCAACCGGCGGAGCAACCGGGGCCAATCATACTACGGTCGCGATGTACGGGGTCAGCCCTGGCCGGCAATAAGAAGAGCCTGCCGTTACGGCGCGAGCAGTTTGGACATCAGAAAATCCGTCGCGCTGGAATACTGGTCTGATTTCGAGACGCCGGGAATCAGTAGGTGGCATTCGGCTCCGCAGGCGTCGGCTTTCTTTTTGAGTTTGACTCCGTAGACGGGATGGTGAATGCCGTGTCCAGCGTTTTCGGACGGCAGAGTCATGTTGGCGGTGTAAGTCATCAGCAGCGGAGGATCATCAGACGACATGTGATTGTACGGTGAGAATTCAACGTACATCGCCTTGTGTTGTTCGTAGTTTTTCAGAGCATCGTCGATTGTTTTTTCACCGACCGCCAGGTTGATCATTCGATGTTGCAGGACGTTGGGTCCCAGCCACGGTTCGATTACTTTGGGATCAATCGACGTCTGCCCAGCGGAAACAGCGGCTGCGGCGACTCTACTGGATTCTCGTTCCACCGGATCATCCGAATCTGGCCTGGCCAGATCGTCGTGCAGCAGAATCCACATTGAAGTGCAGGCCCCCGCGCTGCCGCCGGTCAATGCGATTCGGTCTTTGCGCAGATTCCATTCCGCTGCCTTCGACTTCAGAAACTGAATGGCTCGCGTGGCATCATGGACCGGTGCGGGCAGAGGAGCCTGAGTACTCAACCGATAGTTGATGGCGGCACACGAAATTCCCTTCTTCAGGTATTGTTCGAAGGTCGGGCCCCGGCTGCCTTTATCTCCGGATGTCCAGCCACCTCCGTGAATGTAGACCAGCACCGGGCGAGGACCATCGCCTTCGGCCTGCCAGAAGTCCAGCACGTTGCGGTCATGCGGGCCATAGGGGACATTTGCAAAGGTGGGCTTGGGTGTCTGCGATTCATCGGCGTTTGCGGTCAGCGAAACCAGACTGACTGAAATCACCGCACAGGAAACGATGGCACGGTAGATCGGCTGCAACACATGGAGCCGCTGATTGTTTCTTCGAATGTGGAGAGATCGTTTGGCTGTCATGTTCGACTTTCGGTGTGAAGGTTTTTCGACGTGAGGTGGGTCAGAGACGAACTCTGATCACAATATATGTGGAAATGTTGGTCCAAATCTGTTGGAATTGACGTGAACACCTGCGCCTCGATTCCATCCTCCCCTGCAAATCTTCCTGCCGCTGATCCTGTCCTTCCGCAAGGAGCGATCGTTCATGCTTTGTCGCTCAACAATTCAGGCGACTTTGACGTCTGCCACGTCAGTCACCCAATGGTTGCTCGCTGCCACAGCGGCTTCGTTTGCGCGGAGCGTGTTGTTATTCCTTGTTGTGATGATGACGGGTTCGCTTGCCGTGGGCAAGGAGCCTGTTGAAGTCGCCGATTATGTCAGTCAGATCAGACCGATTCTGGAAGCTCGCTGCTACAGCTGCCATGGAACTCTGCGACAGGAAGGCGCGTTGCGACTGGACACCGGAGCGTTGATCCGGCAGGGTGGAGACAGCGGCACTGCCATTGTGGAAGGCAAACCATCAGAAAGTCTGCTGCTGCAGCGAATCACGGCCGACCCGGAGAGTCGCATGCCGCCTCCCGACGAAGGCGCGGCTTTGAAGCCGGATGAAATTCAGCTGATCACAGCGTGGATTCAGCAGGGTGCGACAGCTCCCGAAGAAGAAACGCCACCGGCCCCCAATCAGCACTGGGCCTTTCAATCGCTGGACCTGACAAAGCCGAATGCCGCTGCCGCCGCAAAAGATGACAACCTGATCGATCTGTACTTCCGGAAGGTTCATCAGCAGCAAGTGTTGAAACCACAGGCCATGGCCGAACGGTCCCTTCGTATTCGCCGCCTGTATCTGGATCTCACGGGGCTTCCGCCTTCAGCGGAGCAAATGCATGACGTCCGTCCGTGGGCGGAGATTGTGGATGAACTTCTGTTGAGTCCTCATCATGGCGAACGCTGGGCTCGCCACTGGATGGATATCTGGCGGTATTCAGACTGGTACGGCCTGGGGGCACAGTTGCGGTACAGCCAGAAGCATCTGTGGCATTGGCGAGACTGGATTGTTGAATCTTTGAACCAAGACAAAGGCTATGACCGGATGATTCGGGAAATGCTGGCCGGTGATGAACTGGATCCGACCAATCCGAACGTTGTACGAGCGACCGGCTTTCTGGCTCGAAACTACTATCTGTTCAACCGGACGACCTGGCTGGACAGCACGATCGAACACACCGGCAAAGCCTTTCTGGGACTCACACTGAACTGTGCGAAGTGTCACGATCACAAATACGATCCGTTTTCCGCCGCCGACTATTACCAGCTGCGAGCCATCTTTGAACCTCATCAGGTGCGGCTTGATCCGGTTCCGGGAACCACGGATCTGGAATCCGATGGTTTACCGCGAGTTTTCGACGATCACCTGGATGCTGTCACCTATGTGCATCGAAAAGGCGATCCTGCCAATCCTGATACCAGTGTCGAAATCAAACCCGGCATTCCCGCGCTGTTTGCCAGCGACGCCGCTGCGATTGAAGAGATTCCGCTGCCGCTGTCCGCTTATGCTCCCATCGCTCGCGATTATGTTCAGAAGGATCTGACGGACCGGGCGGAAGCTCGGGTAATTGCGGCTCGCAAAGAGCTTCAACGACTTCAGTCTGAAGTGCAGTCACCGCCGCCGACAGCGAAGTCTGCGGAGAAACCAGACAAGTCCGTCGCACTTGCCGATGATGCAGCAGCGTTCCAGGTCACGGATGACTTTTCTGTGGCGAATTCGGACCTGTGGAATATCGTGGGCGATGGCTGGAAGTACGCCGACGGCACTTTACAGCAAACCACAGCAACGCGTGATGCTCAGTATGTGCGGCTGATTCCTCAGCTGCCGGACGATTTCGATCTGACGTGTCGCTATACGACCACGGGCGGAACGACTTACAAGTCGGTGACATTTCGGTTTGACGAAACAGAAGATCGACAGAACAGCAACTACGTCTACACCAGTGCTCATGCGCCGGGACCGAAAGTTCAGGCGGCCTGGATTCGAAACGGCAACAGTACCTACCCGGCCAATGGTCGAGTGGTTCGCCCCATCCAGGTGGGTGTGCCGATGGAACTGCGTTTTGCAGTCCGCGATCGGCTGGTGAATGTCTGGCTGAATGGCGAATTCGTTCTGGCCTTTGAGTTTCCGGATCGCCCCGCAGGACGCTCTCTGAGTCTGTCCGGTTTCGATGCCACCGTGGCCTTTGATGCCATTGAAATTCGTAACCTGCCCATTGATGAGCCACTCAGGCGACCCACAGACGCCGCCCAACCGCCACGCAGCCTGCCGGAACGTCTGCAGATTGCGGAAGCAAAGCTGAATTCAGCGGAAGCCGCGCTGCATTCCCTGAAGGCCACGATCGTCGCCGAACTTTCACTCGCTTCGAACGGCAAATCAGAGCAGTCACAACAACAGGTCAAAGAAGCCGCGCGTCTTCAGGCACTGGCCGATCAGGCGGAAGCCGAACATCTGTTGCTGGCGGCGGCAGACGACAAAGAGAAAAAGTCGGCCAAAGAAAAGCTCGATCAGGTAACGAAGAAGCTGGCCAGTGTGCCCGAGAATCCAGACGACAATTCGGTGTCTCAGCTTCCGTACACGCCTCTGCGAGTTTCCCGCAAAGCCCTGGAAACTCCGGCTCATAAGGAAACGGACTACGCAACCATTTATCCGGAACGCAGCACGGGGCGTCGCACAGCGCTGGCCGAGTGGATTGCGTCGCCCCAAAATCCCCTGACGGCTCGCGTGGCTGTCAATCATGTCTGGATGCGACATTTCGGAGAACCGCTGGTTGAATCCGTCTTTGATTTTGGACTGCGCACGAAGGCTCCCGTGCATCAGGAACTGCTGGACCAGCTGGCAGTGGAATTCATGCGGTCCGGCTGGAGCTTCCGGCACCTGCATCGATTGATCGTCGCGTCAGAAGCCTACCAGAGAACGTCGTCAGAACTTCATGCCGACCCGGCCACCTTGTCCGCCGATCCGACCAACCAGTTTTATTGGCGCATGAACGCACGCCGCATGGAGTCTCAGATTGTTCGCGACAGCCTGTTGCAGCTGGCTGGAGTACTGGACGTTTCGATGGGTGGGCCTTCGGTGCCGGTGAACGAAAAAAGTCGGCGGAGAAGTCTGTACTTTCTGCATTCCCGCGATGACCAGAATCAGTTGTTGTCGATGTTTGATGATGCCGACCTGCTGCAGTGCTACCGTCGCAGCGAAAGCATTGTTCCACAACAGGCACTCGCACTTTCCAACAGTGAACTGTCGATGACGATGGCGGCTGAGATTGCAGAACGGCTGAGCACGCCGTCGATTTCGACGGCTGCCACGGAGTCAAAAGACTCGGCAAGTCAGCAGCGTCGCACGTTCATCGACACCGCTTTTTTCACCATTCTGGGTCGCCATCCGGACAGTGACGAAACATCAGAATGCCTGGCCTTCTGTGAGCAGCTGGCCACGGGCGGCGTTCAGGAACAAAGAATTCGGACTCGATTGATCCACGCACTGATCAACCACAACGACTTTATCACCATCCGCTGATGATGACGCCAGGCTGAAGGTTCCTTCTATGTTTTCCGAAGCACTACAACGAAGATCGTTTCTGACTCGCGCCGGACTTGGGTTTGGCGGGCTGGCATTGAATGGAATGCTGCAGCGCGAGGCAATGGCGGCGACGGCGGCGGACGTCATCGGGTTGCCTCATTTCGCTCCCAAAGCCAAGAGCGTCATCTGGCTGTTTATGCGTGGCGGCGTCAGTCACATGGAAAGCTTTGATCCGAAGCCGCTGCTCAATCGCTACGCCGGGATGTCCATCCCGGAGACCCCTTATGCGGACGTTCAGAATCCGGAACGCCTGAAAAAAGTACGTGTGGTTGTGGTCAATGACGCCAATGGACAACAGCGAAACAAGATCTATCCGCTGCAGGTGGGCTTTCGAAAGTACGGTCAGAGCGGCATTGAAATCAGTGACTGGTTTCCGCACATCGGTTCCGTTGTGGACGATCTTTCGATTGTGCGATCCATGTGGACCACCGATGACAATCATGGGGCACAGGTGCAGTTTCATTCGGGCCGCCACATGCTGGATCCACGAGTCCCCACCATCGGAGCATGGGTGAACTGGGGGCTGGGGACTCTGAACGAAAACCTTCCTCAGTTCATCAGCATGGGGCCTCGATTTTTTGATAAGCGTGACGGCCATTATCTGGGACCAGCCTACGACTCCGTCGCGCTGAAAGTGGACCCCAGGAATCCGCTGGACTTTGCCAAACCGGAAGGCGAAATCACGGTGGAAGAACAGGCGGCTCAGTTTGGTC
>JAGQPY010000362.1 GCA_020426485.1 Planctomycetaceae bacterium | reverse complement strand
CGCGATCCGCAGAAGTGTTGAGGACTTTCATGTCATTCTGGAAGGTATGTCCAGAGTCACGTCCAACGTGCAGGAGATCGACCGAAATGTAACTCAGGTTCTGACGGAGTCTCAGGCCAGCGCAAATGAGCTGACGCAGGTCAGTGAGCGGATGGGGACACTGGAAGGGCACGTCACATCGATCAGCGGACTGGTCAGAACGGTCAATCGCATCGCCGATCAGACCAACCTTCTGGCTCTGAATGCCACCATTGAAGCTGCGAGAGCCGGTGAGGCCGGTCGCGGATTCTCGGTGGTGGCTCAGGAGGTGAAGGAGTTGGCCAATACCACCAAGAATGCGAACCGGGAAATCAGTGAAACGCTGGACCGCATCGCGACCTCGGTCACATCACTGTCGGCAAGTGTCACCTCTTCGGTGGAAATGATGCAGCAGTCCATGGACGCGGTCCACATCACACGGCACAGTGCGACTGCGATCGGGGAAGACACCAGAGAGTTTTCGGAACGATTGCAGGGCGCGCTGAGCACCTTTCAGGAACTCGATCGATCGGCTGCCGCCGTTGAAAATGAAGTGGAGGAGATCGACGCGATCGGTCGAACGTTCTCCTACCTGCTGGAACTGATGATGATGCAGCAGACCGGCGGCCAGGGGCTGGATCCCCTGACTCGCCTGACACCGCTCGTCCGGAAGAGCACCTTCTATGAGCCCAGTCGCTTCACAGGGCTGGAGGATGAGTACACACTGGATCCGGAAGATATTCTGATTTCCGCGACGGATACCAAGGGGCGAATTACGTTCGCCAATAATGTCTTCTACGACGTGGCACAGTACGAACCGGGAGAACTGGTTGGCCGCCCGCACAATGCGATTCGGCACCCGGATATGCCCAGAACAGCATTTGCGGACCTCTGGGCAGAAATTCAGGCTGGTCGACTTTGGCAGGGCTACGTCGTCAACCGCTCTCGGCACGGCCGCCGATACTGGGTCAAAGCGACCGTCTTTCCCTGTTATGAATATCGCCGGATTGTGGGCTACATTTCCATTCGGACGAAACCTTCGCAGGAGTCGATCGAACAGGCGATTGAAGCCTATCGCAGGGTTCCGTAAACCTGCTCCGGCAGCACCTGCGATATGGGAGGTGCAAACGGTCATGTCGATGCCGAACCCGGTCGCTGCTGCGGGGGATTTTTCATAATGAGCGGAGAGGCTTCATTTTGATGGAACAGAATTCGGGCGGCATTTCAGCGCTGTCACACAATGATCTCGTGGAGCACTTTGCCGCCGACGTCCGTCAAACGAAATCGCCGTCCGTTGTATTTGTACGTGAGTCGTTCGTGATCCACAACAGATGCAGAATGGTGGCGTGCAGGTCATTGATGTGAACTCGGTTATCGGCTGACTTGTAGCCAATGTCATCTGAAGCTCCGTAATCGACTCCGCCCTTCGCTCCGCCTCCAGCCAGCCACGCACAGAAGCAGTGAGGGTTGTGGTCGCGACCTGGTTTCGCTCCTGTCTGGGCGATGGGCAGGCGACCGAATTCTCCGCACCAGATGACCAGTGTCTCATCCAGCAGTCCCCGAGCTGCCAGATCTGACAGAAGTCCGGCGACGGGGCGGTCGGTTTCGCCCGCAAACTGACGGTGGTTGCCTTCGATATCGGAATGGCCGTCCCACGAACGCTGATTCTCCATACCGCCGGAATAGATCTGCACAAACCGGACTCCACGTTCCACAAGGCGGCGGGCCACCAGACACTGCCTTGCAAAGTGATCGCAGCGTTCGTCTCCGACTCCATAGAGGTCCTGAATATGTTTCGGTTCTGAATCAAGTTCGATGGCTTCCGGTGCAGCTGTCTGCATGCGGTAGGCAAGTTCGAAACTTTCGATGCGAGCCAGAAACTCATTTTCGGCCGGAAACTGTTCGGCATGAACGCTGTTCAGCGTCTTCAGGAGATCGAGCTGATTTCGCTGAGCAGTTTGTGTCATCACTTCCGGACGGACCAGATTTTCAATGGGCTGTCCCTGAGGCTTCAGCCAGGTCCCCTGATAAACACCGGGCAGAAACCCCGCGCTCCAGTTGGCGGCATGCCCTTTCGGCAGGCCTCGCCCTTTGGGATCGCTCATCACGACAAAGGCCGGCAGATTGCTGCTTTCACTTCCCAGACCGTAAGTCACCCAGGAACCAACACACGGAAAACCCATGCGCGCAAAGCCGGTATTCATAGCAAACAGCGCTGGCGAATGATTGTTGGATTCCGTGTACCCTGAGAGAACAAAGGCCATTTTATCGACGTGTTCACCAAGGCATGGAAAGATCTCCGGCACCATCTTGCCGCATTCGCCTTTCGGGGAAAAGCGGAAGGGCGACTGCATCAGGTTTCCCACGGAGTTCCTGAAGAAGCCTGTCGTGTCGCGGAACTCCGGATCGAATTCACGAATGGATTTGCCGTTCCAGCGAGTCAGTTCCGGCCGGTAGTTCCATGTGTCTACCTGACTGGGGCCACCGTTGACGAAGATCCAGATGACTCGTTTCGCTCGGGCGGGAAAATGGCCGCTCTGTGCCTTCAGGGGATTCAGATCGCGATCGTCGGAAAATTCAGCGGCGTGGGCTGCTGATGTTGTCAGCAGGCCTTCCTGGTTAAGCAAATCTGCCAGGCCCAGCCAGCCAAAACCACACCCGGCACGAGCCAGCAACTGGCGGCGATTTGACACGAGGGTCCGAAGTGAGTGGTTCAATTCAGCGGTTCTGTGCATTCGATTCATCCCGACAGTTTTCAGCAGGTCTGCGTGGTTTGTTCAGTGTAAACTGACTCTGAGCAAAACGCGAACTGAGTCTTCTGAGATGGCGGTTCGGCCACCTTCACCACGGTGGCAGCAGGCGGCGAAACCCGTGACTCAGAACGATGATCAGAAACACAATGTTTCTCAACGGAACGCCGGGATGCATCAGCCAGCGCCGCGAAGACTGGTTGCTCGTTCGCTGGCAGCTGTCGACAGCCGTCGCGCAGTCTGAAGCCAGCTTTGTCAGATAGTCGACGGTGTATGGCCATTCCCACAGCGAACTGAGAAGCGCCGCGGGGATTCCATTCGGTCCGACTCCGGCACCGACAATGCCGCCGACAATCGCGGACGTCGTATCGGCGTCGCCGCCGCAGTCGATGACGGCCTGCACCGCGTTCTCATAACAGTCTGAGTGGGCCAGCCATGCATGAATGGCCACGGGAACCGTTTGGTACACGTATCCGCTGACGCCGTGAGACATACCCTGAGACGCCGCGAATTCCGGTGTCGTTTCTCCAAGCTGCACACTGCGGCCTGCGGACTTCAGCAACGTTAGCAACTCTTCCGCTTCCGAAGGCAGGCTGCGTTCCACCAACGCAAGAAACTGTTGTCCGTCGAACGGCTGTTGCTGACGGTTCAGCCATGCGGCCAATGCCACCACCTGTGCTCCAAACAGAGCCTTTGGATCGGTGTGAGTGATGCGAGTTGATCGGCGGACGAAATCCAGAACGACGTTCACATCTTCGAACATCGTTCCCAGGACGGCCGATCGCATCGCCGGTCCGTTTCCTGCAGAAAAGACACCACTGGACGAAGGGGCAAACCCCAGCCACAGTTTCAGGCAGGCTCGCGCGGTCGCCAGTCCGCAACCCGCCGGCAGGCACAGCAGCCACCATTTGAGCCGTCGAGCAAACTCCGTCTCAAACCGATCCGGGTCAGAGTCTGATGACAGCAGCGCCTCCAGCACCATGCGGGAGTGTTCCGTGTCGTCGGAAACCATGCCGCAGCGCCCGATGAAATGATATCGATCCGGTGGTCCCAGTAGGCGGCGGGCTCGACCTGGAGAAAGCCCTTCGTATGGCAGTCCCAGAGCATCGCCAACGGCTGTGCCCAGCAGACATCCGATCACAGAATCCGACTTCATGAAGCGGCCCGCGTTCTGATTCGATGACGTGGAAACCGAAAGAGAGGAACGGCTGAACCTGAGAGCCGTGCAGCGTTCCGGTTTGCCTGAGAATTTGCCGAGACTGAGATTTCATGGCAACGTTTCTGTGCTGTATCACTTTGGCTTGCAGAGACACGGGCTTGCAGAGACACGGGGGCCAGTTTATTCGATGTACACAAACTCGTTCATGCTCATCAAAGTCTGGCACATATCAACCAGGGCCGCTTCTCGCGGTTGTGAAGTCTGTTGCTGCCGGTAGGCGGCTTCCTGCTGTTCAAGGAACAGTGTCAGGCTGGTCAATTCTGCGGGCCTGGGCTGACGCGAGAACGCGAGTCGAAACGCTTCCATGATGGCTGCCTGAGAATCATTCTGTCGCAGCCGTTTCGAAAATGCGGTTGCGAAGTTGCGGCCCTGCGGACTGTTCATGAACATCAGAGCCTGCGGAGCCACCGTGGTTGTTGATCGCCGGCCGATGCTGACAAGATGTTCCGGCCAGTCGAACAGCATCATTTGTGGAATCAGCTGGCTGCGTTTGATAAAGAAGTAGACACTGCGCCGGGTCATGTTCTGGTCGAGCGTTCCGGGACCATACATCGTGCGATCCAGTTTACCGCTGACTGCCAGCATCGAGTCCCGAACAGCCTCGGCCTCAAGTCGACGGGGCGTCCACCGCCACAACAACATGTTGTCCCGGTCTTTCATCGCTCGCTGCTCATCGTGTTCGGCAGACTGCATGTAAACACTGCTGGACATGATCATGCGATGCAGTCGTTTCAGTTGCCAGCCATGTGTGACCAGATCGCTGGCGAGCCAGTCCAGCAGCTCGGGATGACTGGGGCGTTCGCCAGAGACACCAAAGTCGTTTGGACTGGCCACCAGACCTCGTCCAAAATGATGCTGCCAGATCCGGTTGACTATGACTCGAGCCACCAGACTTCCAGCACCATGTTCGACGTCGGTCATCCAGTTGGCCAGTGAGGCGCGACGGAAACTGGTTCGCGAGTTTTCATCGGGTGCAGCAACATGCCACGTCCGTTCATCAGAATTTCCTGGCATTAACACCTGCAAAAATCCGGGCGATGCAACTGACTGTTTTTGATGCACATCGCCACGAGTCAGGATGTACGTTTCCGGATAGAAATGAGGAAAGCCGCGTCCGTCCGCGTGATGCGACATCTTCGGCAGACCTTCGCTGGTCACCATCACTTTGGCCAGCGTCAATCCTGGTCCTTTGACCTGATGTTCGTCAATTGCTTTACGTTTGGCCTGCCATTCTGGAAGCGTAGAGGCAAACCACTGCTGAGCAGTTTTCCATGCCTCCGAATCGCGGTCTGCGCCGGACTTAACCTGATCCAGAGCTGCCGCGACAGCCGGGTCAGCTGCATCAGTGCCAACACTCGGTTGTAGTTGCGTTTTGCTTCCGACGGACAATCGAAAACGTCCGATGGCATGCTTTGTGTTCGGGTGTTGCTGACGCAGTGTGATGACCCACCTGAAGCCGTTTTCATTTGTAACAGGCTGAGCGAATTCGAACACAGCCGCCTGATCTTTGCCGATGCCTCCCACATCCACCGCCCAGCCGGAGACCGGATCATCATCGATCGAAGCAGTAACACTCAGTGCATCGGTGTTCTGCTGATGTGTCGCCAGTGCAGATGCAATCTCTAAGGCAGCGGGCGGAACATCACTTTTGTTTCTGGCGGCGGCTTCCACCTTGATGTTGCCAAGTGCAAAGTTGCCGTTACCCGCTCGACCAGGTCCTTTTTGCGGCAGCGAATCATGAGTCAGCACTTCCAGTCGGAGTGAGCTGGCAGATCGCCCGCGGGATTCCGCTACGATGGTCAGCACTTCTTTATCGGGTGCATCGCTCACAGCCAGCCATGACCCGTCTCCGTGAGATTCAAACTTCGAGCCATTCTCGGCTTTGATTTCGACCACATTCAGCGTTTCCCAGTCTGAAAT
>JAGQPY010000361.1 GCA_020426485.1 Planctomycetaceae bacterium | reverse complement strand
CTCGCGGAAAGAGTCTGAAAACACGGCTCTTTGCAGTCATCATGCGTGCCTGTCCCGGTTTTTCAACGGGCTGTTAGGGAGGAGCTTCGTGTGTCTGATGTGTTGCCTGATGATTTGATTGCAACGGTTCGTTCTGCGTCGAAGTAGCTGACGGGCTTTCAACGCCGCCGGTTTCAGGCGGAGATGGCCCTGAAGTATTGCGACGACTGCTCCCGGACGAGTCAGATGGGGTCGGTGGCGGTCATCCGTTCAGGTCGAACATCATCGTTCGTAGCCATCGGCGAGTTGACCGGGATTGGATTTCTTCGAGCGGAATCGTTCCGGAATGTGGTTGGTCCGACCGCGAAGACCGTTCGTTCCGCTGTTCTGACCGCCCGGTGTTGCGTCGAATGCCACTGCACCTGACACAGATGCGGCTGCCGCCAGCGGTTGGAACTCGGGAAGGTGTCTGCCGTCGTTCAATCAGCAGGCGTGCGCCCGGCAAGGTCTAAGGCTTTATCCACCGAAGCCCATGGCTCCCAGCCAACGGCGGCCTTTGGAGCCGCGCTTCAGGTTGGGGTCGATTTCGCCTTCCAATGTGCCATCGCTGTTGATGGTCAATCCCAGAGATCGAGCGGTCGCTTCGAGACGTTCTCGTGTGACTTCCAGGGTGGCCAGTTGTCGAGACACGCGGGCTCGTTCCAGTGACAGTTCCAGTTCTCCCAGACGATGCTGTTCATTCAGTGTCGACAGGCCTCGCTGAATCTGTTGCTGCTGTTCTTCCGTGGCCAGTTCTCGCAATTCGTTCAGTTGTTCCGGTGAAAGCACCGGTTCTGTTCGAGCTCGCCTTTGAAGTCGCTTGACGAGGGCAGAAATCAACGTCTCTCGATCCAGCATTACCTTTCGAAGTTCTTCTTCGTCCAGACCGTCGATGTCGGTGATGGATGGAATTTCCGGCAGATCTTCCGGCGGAGGCACAGGTACGGCCTCTGCTTCTCTGACAGCTTCTATGGGTTCCGCCGCCACCGGTTTCGGCTCGTGCTGCTGCAGGAAAGCGTTGCGGATTTCATCCCAGGTACTGTTTCCGGAAGGGGAAGCAGAACTGCCGGTGACGTCACCAGATTGATCGTCAGCTCGCTCAGTGTTGGCCTGTTCTGCCGAATCAATGTCATGTGCCGTTTTACGATCTGCACTCTGACCGACCGTGATGCCCGCCGGAAAAGAATGTTCCAGCTTTCGAAGCGTGGCCGCAATATCAGCAATCGCCTTGTTCTGCTGAGCCAGGGCTTCCCCGAAGCGGGTGGCCAGTGACAGCGAATCGGTGGCGATGGTGGCCTGCAGCTGCTGAATGGTGAACGACAGATCCTGATCATGGCCGTGAGATGCCGAACGATCTTCAGCCAGACGACTGATGCGCCCGTCCAGTTCATCCAGTTTTGCCAGGACGCGAGCCGCAACGTCCGATGACTTTGTGCTTCGCACTTCGGTTGGCAGGTCGACGTCCACCTGCCGAGGTTTAGGTTGATGGCCTTTCGCGCCATCGGATTTCCGGCGGCCGGGGCTGCCTGCTCCGTTCGGTCGATCGTCCTGAGTTGCTGGCTGAGAGGTTTTCATAAGAACATCGGGTCCCGTCGCGGCCCGGTGGCCGCCGTTGTTTGAACAATCGGAATGAACGTTGTTTTCACCGGGACCGGTGGGCGGCCACAGTGACGTTCCGGCTTTTGAATGCCGGTTTGGCCCGCAATGACTCGGTCCGTCAGACGCGATGCTGCCTTCGCGCGGAACGGTGATTGACTTCGTTTAAGCAACGCTTGCCACAAAGTTCGCTCCACTGCAAAATTAGGTCACCAAAAATGCGGAATGACGATTCCGGAGCCATTGAAAATGCATTCTGGGATTCCCCCGGTCTGTTTATCGTGGTTCTGCAGATTCTGTCGATTGGGATCGTGTCACCCCGGCAGACCAGGTTGTCGATTGAACGGCGTCAGTCTCACGTTTGAAAGTTGATCACAGTGAAGAAGTTGACTCTGATTTCTGACGGACTGGCCGAGGGGCAAGTCGAACTGACTCCGGACCAGCTTCCGGCCGTGCTGGGACGCAGTAAGTCGGCCGACGTCACAATCAATGACGGATTGCTGAGCCGACGACACTCCGAAATCGTGCTGAACAGCGCCGGTGACTTTGAAATCCGAGATCTGGATTCCACCAACCTGACAATCGTGAACGAACATGATGTCCCGCGACATGTCCTGCGGACCGGCGATGTGATCCTGCTGGGAGACACACAGATCTCGGTCGAAGTGACGGCCGATCCGACTCTCGACCCCAGCGAACAGACGACTCGGGAGCTGGATATTCTGCCGCCCGCCGATGCATGAGCGGTCAATCCACCGCAACATCACTTCCACAGCAGCGGCTCTGGAAACCCGGCCTGCGCACTCGCCGCGGTGGAGGTGCAAAAAAATGAGAAGGCTGTGAATTTCGCATGGTTCAGTGACGTCGAACGCGATGGACGTGTATCTTACCGCTGTCAAAGCTGGTGAGCATGAGTTTCCGGAATACTTCGGAACGCGTTTTCACGACATGTCCCTGGCATTGAAGTTCGATTCCCGTTGCAACGCACCGGACGCGGTTGTGGGGGAAGTTTGGTTCCCCGGCGGTACTTTTCCGTTCGACTTAGATCAAGTTCAGATTCCATGACAGATATTCACACACTGACTCGAAAACTTCAGCGAAAAAACGATTCGCGAATCATCCTGTACGTCGGCGACGGTCTGGGCGGATTGCCGCTGGAGCCAGGTGGCAAAACGGAACTGGAGACCGCCAATACGCCGAACCTGGACGCGCTGGCTCAGCGGGGATCACTGGGAATGAGTATTCCCGTGCTGCCGGGGATAGCTCCGGGAAGTGGCCCGGGACATTTGGGCCTGTTTGGTTACGATCCGCTGAAGTACGATATCGGTCGCGGCGTTTTGGAAGCACTGGGCATCGACTTTGAACTTGGCCCGGATGATGTGGCCATTCGAGCCAACTTCTGCACCGTGGACGCCGACGGAAAGATCACGGACCGCAGGGCGGGACGAGTTTCCAGCGACATTGCTTCGAAGCTGTGCGAGAAGCTGGACAAAATCACGATCCCCGGTGTCGAAGTGTTTGTGCGGCACGTCAAGGAATATCGAGCCGTCATCGTGTTCCGTGCAAAGGGACTGGGCGGCGACGTTGACGACACCGATCCTCAGCGAACCGGCGTGCCTCCACTGGCACCCAAAGGCAACGATCCGGAATCACAGAAGACGGCCGAAATCTGTGCGGAATTCATTCGTCAGGCGGCGGAAATTCTGAAGGACGACGCACCGGCTAATCTGCTGACCATGCGTGGCATCGCCAAAATGCCACCGATTCCATCCTTCGAAGAAGTCTATGGAACTCGGGCGGCGGCGATTGCCGTGTATCCGATGTATCGCGGACTGGCTCGTTTGGTCGGCATGGATATCCTGGACGCGGGACAGACTCTCAGCGATCAGATGGATTGTCTGGAAAAGAACTGGAACAGCTACGACTTCTTCTTCATTCACTTCAAATACACGGACAGTACGGGTGAAGACGGCAACTTTGATGAAAAAGTCAAACGCACCGAAGAATTGGACAGCTGTATCCCATCGATCAACGCTTTGAACCCAACTGTAATGATAGTGACCGGCGACCACTCAACGCCGGCCTATCTGCAAAGCCACAGCTGGCATCCCGTTCCTACATTGTTGGTATCCGACTGATGTCGGCCCGATCCACATACCTCCTTCGGCGAAACGACCGCAATCACCGGTGGACTAGGACAATTTGAAGCACAATACTTGATGCTTCTTGCCCTTTCGAACGCGGGCCGCATGGGCAAGTTCGGAGCCTAGCGCGAGTCGCACACCTGAGTAGCCATCACCACAAACGAATGGGAAGGTCAAACGCAGGAAAACGGGCTACAGTTAAAAATGGAATGCTCGAAAGCCTAGAAGGGTTCAATCTCTTCAATCGCGTCAGTGGGATGCATTGTTCGCAGCAATCGTATCGCCCACTCTCCTCGATACCCATCGATGTCCCACTGCCCGGAGAACGTTCCTTCACCGTCATAGTTCCCAACGTAGAGGACGCTATGGCGGTGAAGATACTGCTTTACCATCTCCACACTACCATCTGCCCGCACTTCACCCCGAAGCGTGAATGGTGCGACGACGTCCACACCATCACCTTCAATTTGCGCATCGCTGATCCGCATCACCAATTCGTTCATTGGCTGTCGCCCCAACCCAGACTGTTGCCACCACCCCACACACTGCATCATCCATCCCACTCCCAGCTTGATCTCCTACAGCAAACAGTAGACCTGCGAATTGTAGGACACAGGAAGCCAAAGTTAAGCAACCCACTGCATCAGAAGCCTCTCGACCAGGGATAGTAGAGTCACCAATTACCGTTCTGCACTGCCAGGTTCGGCGGATTTCGCCAGCGCACAAGGCAGTCCGCGTGAAGTACAATAGAAGACAGATCAGAGATTTCACATACCGCAGCCCATACCTACTCCCCAACCCTCCCAGACGCTCCCCACCCACGGATCGGTGAATTAGCCATGCCTCCTGCAGCAGATTGCTTGTTCTCCCAAGCTTGGATATCCAACCTGCCCCGAATTGGACTTTTAGTATTCCTGGTGACCACTCCGAGTCTAGAACTACCGGCAGATGAAATTGATTTTGTACGGGACATCCGCCCGATCCTAAGTGACAAGTGCTACACGTGCCACGGGCCAGATGAGGCACAGCGACAAGCCAACCTGAGGCTAGATACTCAAAGCGGTGCCTTTGCCGAATCGGATGGACACCATGCAATCGTAGCCGGCAATGTCAATGACAGTGAGCTACTGCGCAGGGTGGAGGCGAATGATGACTCGATCATGCCCCCACCAGATTATAAAAAACACTTGACTGAACGCGAAAAAGAAATCCTTCGAAGTTGGATCGCACAGGGCGCGAGCTGGAAAGACCACTGGGCGTACCTACCGCTCCAAGAGCCCACACCGCCAGAGACCGGCAGCTCCTGGCCATTCAACTCGATTGATCAATTCATACTGCACAAACTGACATCCCAAAACGTAACTCCCGCAACTGACGCAGATCGCCGAACCCTCATTCGACGCCTTAGTTTCGATTTAATCGGTCTGCCTCCAACGCCCCAGCAGGTTGATGAATTTCTTAAGGATCCGTCGAGTGACGCTTATGAACGCGTTGTCGATCGTTTACTAGAATCCCCGCATTACGGGGAGCGCATGGCGATGGTGTGGCTCGATCTGGTGCGTTATGCAGATTCGGTGGGCTATCACGGCGACCAAGACGTGAGCGTCTCGCCCTATCGCGATTATGTCATAAAGGCCTTCAACGAAAACTACTCCTTCGATCGCTTTACGCGAGAACAATTAGCCGGTGACCTACTACCCAACCCAACTCACGAACAACTAATTGCATCTGGGTATAACAAACTGGGCATGATGTCCGCTGAAGGTGGCGTGCAACCTGAAGAATACCTCACGAAATACGCCTCTGACCGCGTGCGAACTGCTGCTGGTGTTTGGATGGGATCAACTTTTGGCTGCGCCGAGTGCCACGACCATAAATTCGATCCATTCACGACGAAAGACTTCTATCGCTTTGCCGCTTTCTTCGCCGACATCAAGGAGCGTGGGTTATATGATGGTCCGGCAACGGCGGAGCGATGGGGTCCAATTGTAGAGGTTCCCGATGAAGGACTCGACGAGCTACTCGCCCCAATCGATTCAAGGATTGCCGAGCTGGAAACGCAGTTCGGAGCAAGTTCGCCAGAAATCGACGCTCTTCAAAAGCAATGGCAAGAGTCCTTGCGACTTGATGCGCAACGTTGGTTCGTGCTGATCCCCCAA
>JAGQPY010000360.1 GCA_020426485.1 Planctomycetaceae bacterium | reverse complement strand
GGCTTCGACGATCGCCTTGGCCTGGTTGTACAGCTGGTCGTCGGACCAGTCCGGGTGATCCGCCGCCAGTTCGTCGACCAAGCGGTTGTGTTCGCGCACGAAGATCGTGTGCATGGACGTCAACGCCACGTTCTCGTTGGCGCGGACGTCGCCGGCGACGAAGGCGGTATCGCCGCCCTGGCCGGCATTGGGCTGGGTGCCGTCGTTGTAGGGCAGGTAGTCGCCGTCGCTGACCTTCAGCTTGCCGCCGTCGGCGCGCAGGAAGGCGGCGCGCGTGGCGTCGGAACCGTAGACGTTGGAGGCGTCGATGAACGACGTGATCTCGTTGATCTGTTCACGGGGCACATCGGTCCCCGTGTCGGGATCGAAGTACGCCCGGATCAGCGGGATCGTCTTGTCGCCCTCGGCCATCGGGTCGAAATAGGGATCGCCGGCCGGCACCGGGATCGAGAACAGCTCGGTGCTGCCTTCCTTGGCCAGGTCGATGTCGTGATCGAGGAACTGTCCCCAGATCCATGCAAAATCCGTCAGATTACGACTGTTAAGAACCGAATCCGACTGAGCACTGATCTCGTTGCTGATCTGACGAGCACTCGGGCGATCCGCCCCGGCGGGAGTAGAGACACCGTCGCCGTATTCGGGACTGGTCAGCCGTAAGAGTTCTTCGTCCGTGCTGCCCCATTCCGGCTGGTCCACGTTGTTATCTGAACCGTCAATGGAAGCCGACACCGCGGAAAGCAGCTGTCGATCTTCCAACACGTCGATGGCTGAAGCAGCCTGAATCGTTCTGTTCTGACGTCGCATTGATCGGCGTTTCATGTCGGCATTTCCTTTTGATCGAGAGGTGAAAGCACAGATCCCGAGACAGGAATGTCGCCGTTCCAGAAACCCCGTTGTCAGTTGATTCCGACAGCAGACACCGGAACGTTTGCTGATCCGGTTGGTCTCCAGAACGTGCGAACAGGAGGATCTGTCCGATAGGCCGTTTTCGCTTTGCCCACGAAATCGGCGATTCAACGGAAGACCTGTTTCTGCTTTCAGCCTGCGTTCACGAGCGGTCAGATGCAAAGTTCCCAGCCGCCTGCGAACACCATCAGCGTAATCACGCGCTGATACTGAAGTCAAAAACAGGTCGCTTCTTCGATCATGCCGGCAGACTTTCGAAGCGATGACTCAGTCGTCTGAACGAACGTTCATGGACTGGTCATAAGTCGTGAAACGAATGCTGCTGGCGGAAATCGTCCGATAAAACTGAATTTTTTCCTGGTCTGCATCCATACAGACACCCAGCGGTCGCATCGTCGAATCCCGTTCGATGACGTGAATGTGCGTGCGGGAAACATCTCCTCGATAAAACCAGTCGTAACGATTGCAGCGCCTTTGACGTTCCATGGTCCATCAAACCAGCCGCCATCGGCGAAGGATGCCGACCTTTCCGACAGCCGTTGTCCAACGCTGATCCCGGACGCAACCGCCGCTCCCCGAGGACGGCGATGATCGATACGGAACAGCCGCCAACTGAGTGAGGCAGCCGAAGTGTGGGAAGGCTTCGAACCGGATTCCGCTCAACCGCACCTTGCGGTCAACACTCCCAACACCCGCTTGCGTTGGCAATCAGTGATCACGCGGCACGATTGGCCCGGTCAATGCCGTGCAGCGTGAAGACCTCCGAGGGCGTGACGGTGAATGGTCAGCTGTAATCGGCAGACGGTTTGTCATCGCTGCCCATGGCACGGACAATGATGCGTCCGCCGGCAACACGAACAACTTCAACATCAACGCCGTGGTCGACGTACGCACCTTCGCTGACGACATCCAGAAACTGATCGTCAAAGCTGGCTTTGCCGCTCGGTCGCAGCGTCGACACCGTGACGCCTATGTCTCCCGGGCTCACGGGCGACTTCGTCGGTGTTTCGAAGACGGCCGGATTCAGATGCGGGGCGTTTTCGTCGACGGTATGGCCCGGCGGCATCAGAATGAGCTTATTCAGGATCGGAATTGATGGCAGGAACCGGTTCATAACGATCGCGACGAAGATCACAGTCAGCAATGCCGCTGCCAGTGTTCCCAGACTGGACATGGATTCTGAAAAGCCCTCACCCGCTGACATACCGGAGAACGTGTGGCTGGCCATCACCAGCGATCCGGCGATCAACAACAGCCCGGACACTCCGAAGACTCCAAAGCCGGGGATCACGAACAATTCCAGCGCCAGCAGTCCCATGCCCAGCACGAACATCATCAGTTCCAAAGAGCCAGATGTGCCGCCCAGATATCGACTCCAGAAGAACAACGAAAACAACAGCGCGGAGAGAATGCCGAAAAATCCGGACGGCAGGTGAAGCTCCACATACATGCAGAGAATTCCCAGCGTAATCAGACCGAATCCGGCCACCTGTGAATTCAGCACGAAGACAAACGTATCCACCCACGTGCGTGTGGCGGGCTGCAGATCGATGTCTTCGGGGATGCCCAGTCGAAGTCGCAGCTCATCAAAATTGCTGCACGGAACATCCGCAAGGGAAAGTTCATGTGCGCGAGTTCCGTTGACCGTGAGCAGAACGTCTTCACGAGATTCCGGGACCACGGCGCCTTTGATCCATTTCTCATTGGACGCTTCGATTTCCAGGTCGCTCATGTAAGTGACGCGGCCCGTTTCTTCGTTGCTGACTTCATACACCTTCAGGTTCTTATCCACCATCGCCTGCAGCAGCGCGGCTGGTCGATGTTTTCGTTCGGCCAGATTCTGCAGGGTGACAAGGAAATCGCTCCACAGCTTTTCAGGAACTCTCTCGAACGCACCGCCTTCTGATGTTTCCTGAATGACGCCCGCATCGCCCAGATGCGCTTCAGGAGTCATCACGATACGGTCCGTCCCCAGCGCAATCACAGCTGCGCCGCTCAGCGCTCGTTCCGGAATCCACGCGATGGTTGTGACTTTGGTTGGATCGAGCTGAGCAATCGTGTTGGCAATGCTGACGCTGGAATCCAGAAACCCGCCAGGCGAGTTAATATCGAAGACCAGCAGGTTGGAGCCTTCTGCCACACTGGTCCGAATCTGACGCAGAATAAATTCTTCTGTCAGCGGCGTGATCGGTTCATGGATGGCAATCAGTGCCGGCCGGACGGCCTGATCGTTCTGACTTCGCTCACGCAGTGATTCCGTGGAAAGTTCGTACAATGCGGCGACTTCGCGGCGCTGTTTCAGCGTTTTCGCGACCAGAAAGCCGGCCTTCTGAGCGTCACCGGCGTTGTATTTTCCGGGCGATCCAACATCCTTGATGGTCTCCGTGGACGAGATCACCGTGTTGCGGTCCTGCAGTGTCTTCAGTTCCTTCGGCGTCAGAAACCGCTGCTCTTCGATTCCCGCCGCTCCCTCCAGACGAACACGCAGCAGTTCCGTGGCCGGGTCCATCATGGTCTGGACCACGCCGCGAGACAGTCGACTGTTTCGTCGGCGGTCCACAATGCTCAGAATGAAGGTTTGCTCTTCGGGGGGAAGGGCTTTGCCACGACCGATGTCTCCCAGCGTGGCGTCAGGATTCATGATGATGTCGTGACAGGCCAGCGCCACGATGGCGTGGTAACCGTCAACTGATTCCGGTACCCACGCTACTGTTCGAACACGTGAAACGTCCGCGGACGTCAACCGCCGAGCGAGGTCGCTCACCTGACCGAAACGACTGGTGCCTGGTTCCACCTCAATAATCAGAATCGCATCGGCATCTTCACGTTCCGCACGCGTCTGCAGTTCAACCGCGATGTTACCGACGTGAGCCACCTGAGAATCAGTGATTGGACTGCGCACGGTGACAAACTGTCCAATCCGGCGTGACTTCCTGTTGCCGCCATCCTGCGCTGCGGCATTCATTGCGAACACCGCAAACAGCAACCCCAGAACCAACAACGACGCAGGGCGCAGGCGGGCAACGCTCCCGCGCAGATTCGAAGACGACCCGTTTCCGCAGGCAGCAGACCTGCCACGGCGCACACGTGATTCTGAGTCCGGCTCAGAACGTCGGCTGAGATCTCCACGAAACATGTTGGTGCTCACCATCATGAGATCCGAATTGAAACACACAGATTCAATCGCCTTTGCAGCACGAAAACGATGACCACGAAGCAACGCGACGCTCTTGGAGTCAGCAGGCAACAATCGTCGGAGGATAGCAGCTTTCGAGCGTTGGGTTGCTCTGAGATTCTATTCCGGTCGTCAGCTGCTGACCAACTCGACTGTTCGTCGGGAACGTCGAACTCCTGGGAAAAGATTACCCGATCGTGCCCGGTTTTTGTCATTTCGGTCTAAAACTTCGGCAAAACGGTTCTGTCCGGCCTCGATGACCGTACCGCGATGCCTCTGGAGATGTCACGCGAGTTGTCGGAGCCACGATGCTCTAACCCATCCCAATCCGTCCGGACTCTGTAACTTGCCGAGATGGATGGCGTTTGGCCGAATCATGCACTAAGCTTTTAACAGCTGAATTTGAGGGTGTTGCGAGGACTGATTCTTCGCGCGGGGAGAAGCGGGGCGATCAACTGACGCCGAGTTCGTGTGAATTCAGGATTCATCGGACGCGAATCTGAATTTGTACGAATCCGGCGGCAATGTCATTTCATTCCGTTCGATGTGTTCGTCGCCGCGAAGTTTCAAAGGAAACACCCGTCCTCAGCTGGCAGAATCTTACGGGATAGAACGAGTCTGAAAATCTGTTTGGACGTCACACGGAGGGGCGCAATGAGTCCTGGCAAGGGAATTGGAATTCCGGCATTGGCAAGTCAGACAGTCTGGTGTCGAGCGTCTCTGATGGCGATCGCCGTGCATCAAACAACAATCGGCAGGTTTCCCTTTCATC
Source organism: Planctomycetaceae bacterium (assembly GCA_020426485.1). Classification (GTDB taxonomy): domain Bacteria; phylum Planctomycetota; class Planctomycetia; order Planctomycetales; family Planctomycetaceae; genus JAGQPY01. Next base: position 1,071 of record JAGQPY010000360.1, on the reverse strand, counting down.
GGGGGGTGTGGATGTCGTCGCGACTACTGCTACTTCTGCTGTTGTGTCTGCCAAACGGCTCCGTGAGTGCTCAAAGCAACGATTCCAGCCGCGTTGAGTTCCCATCATTTGAATCCATCATGCTGGGGCAGCCGGAACCGACGCCCAATCGGCAACCTGCCTCAGGCTCCACGAACAACACGCCCGAACGACGAACGGAGGGGACTCACTCCGGAAACTCCGGGATTCCAGTGCGCCCCATCTCGCAATCAGGGACGGGGCAGTCCAATACCGGCAATGACCTCGATCGCTCCTATCCATCGTCGGATCGAGGAACGGACCGACCGGGACTGCGCGATGCTCCCTTCGACGGTCGTTCCTTTCGCACGATTTCTCCATCGGATCGAAATGTTGATTTGCCGAATGGAGAAAGCGTTCGGCGCGGTTCACCCATGACGATTATCGATCCCGCGGAAAGTGAGCGGGACGGATTTGACTGGGTGGGACATATCACTTCTGAAGTCGACCTGAGCTTTCCAACTTCAACCGTGTTTCAGCACGGCGACAGTTTTCTCACTCCATCGGAAGAGTCTGCTTATCTGGATATGTTGCAGGCCATCGCGACTCGACGTCGTTCCCTGTTGCAGCAAACGGCTGATCAATCGGCTTCGTACCGAATCTCGCTTTGGGAGCAGGCGTTTTATCAGTTCGCAGAGTTTCGACGTTTGGCGTGGAACAACGGTCAACTGCGTGGCGGTCAGATCGGTTCCTCAACACCTTCAGGTCTGGCGGATCCGTTTCGGCCGGCAGGCATTCCAGCTTCTCCGGAAGTTCTGACTGATCAGGATCAGCCGTATCGTTTGTTGAATGACGTTTCGCGATATCCGGAACATTTTGTCGGCCGTCCTGTGGTTCTCTACGGTCGCTTCTCTGCGGAATCGGTTGTTCGCATTGCTCGGGAAACGACAGAGGCCATCGAACGCGATCCGCTGGAGGCAGAGTCTTCGATACGACGAGAAGCTCGCGTGCTGCGCGGTGCTTTGATCGCATTGAACAGCAGTGAACCGCTGGCTCTTGTCGACACAGAGGGGC
>JAGQPY010000035.1 GCA_020426485.1 Planctomycetaceae bacterium | reverse complement strand
TATGCCGCTGAAGAAGACGCCCGTGCGACCGGTCTGGAACCCGTCTTATGCACGGCACGGTCTTCGACTGGAAAGCTGGTCTCGGTTTATCAGCGACGCCTACTGGAACATTGAACTGGAAGAATGATCTCCCGGTCAACGTTGATCTGTCTGCACAAAGGGCCGGACTTTCTCACGGAAGTCCGGCCCTTTTTTTTGTGCTTCCCGCCCTGATGCTGCGGAACAATGGTCTACCTCATCGTTGAAGCGCACCGTGGCTCTCACAACATGAGTCTGTTGTGTTCACCACCGGTCCTGGTTGAAAACCGGCGTTTTCAACCGTCCGCCGAATTCTGTCAGCAGACGCCGTTCCCTCAACGCGCGCTTCACCGTCGGCGAATGACACGGATGCCTGCCGGACACCGTCCGTGGCTTTCAGGACACGCTCAAGCCGCCCAGCGCAGCCATTGCAGGTCATTCCTGCAACCTTGACGACCGTCATCTGTGAACCATCTCCGATCTTGGCCGACCTGCGTTTGTGCCACCACCGCTGAAGATCCTGCGTCGCAAACCAGGCAATCAATCCGGCCAGCAGCACACCGCTGAAAACGGCCAGTGGTCCCCCGGAATGTTCATGCAGATGCCGGGAGACGGTACCCGCCAGAACGCTGTTGAATCCGATGCCTGCGATCAGACTTCCCGCGACGATTGTTACCAGATACACCACAAGCGATTTCAGCCCCAGAGTTCGATAGACGGCTCCCAGAGTGGCCACATTGGTGGCGGGGCCGGCCATCAGGAAAACCAGCGCGGCTCCCGGAGGCAGTCCGCTTGCCACCAGCGCGGCAGCAATGGGTACTGAAGCGGTTGCACAGACATACAACGGCAACGAAATCAAGAGCGTCACCAGCAGAGCCGGAATTCCGGATGTTCCGGGCAGATTTGAAACGAACTCCTGCGGAGCCATCACAGTGATGACGGCCGATACAATCACGCCGGTGACCAGCCAGCCCCAGACGGACTGAATCAGCATCAACGTGTGGTCGCGAAATGCCTGCAGCTTTCGCGGCCGTATTGCGGATTCCACGGGAACCTGCATGCTGACATCTGCCGGCGGCACGACAAAATCCGTCAGCAGGCCGCCAACAATTCCGGTGATTAAAGCCACCACAACCTTCAGTACGGCAAAGGGCCAGCCCAGAAACGATGCGCTGACCAGAATGGAATCGACGCCGGTTTGAGGCGTGCTGATCAGAAAGCCCACTGTTGCACCGTTGCCGGCCCCGCTTTTCTTCAGACCAAGTCCAACAGGAATCACACCGCACGAACACAGCGGCAAAGGAACTCCAAACAGAACGGCCTTCAACACGCCAGCGCGTCCTGACAACTGCCGATGCAGCCAGCCTGTCGGTAAAACCACGTGAAGAATTCCGGCAATTACTGCTCCCAGCAACAGCCAGGGTGCAAGTTGCAGCCAGATACTCCAGATTGTCTGCAGAAGCTCGATCATTCTCTTGCTGTCGGTGATGTCATGACGTTGATGTCACTGTTGGCGAGACGGACTGAGAGGCGATCTGAAAAGGGGGCTGACCCTCTACGGGCAGCCACAGGGTCGGACCCCTTTTTCAGGTGACCTCTGGAATCTTCAGGGCGCGACAGCCGCAGCGGACGGGCAGTCACGGCTTCCGCAAATCCTGCGGACTGCTTCGGAAAACGATTCCGGGGGGTTCGAGGCTACTGTTCGAAATCCATGTGTCGCCGTCAAGGCCGAACGCCGAATTTCGGAAACGGACGCTGCGCCGCTCAGCCTGTGCAAATCGCTGTCGTCAGGCCAGCGGATCGGAGACCGTCGGGCGGTATTTGCAGAGATAGATGCCGGCGATGTAGAGGAAGATCAGCGGAAACATCATCAGCAGCATGCTGGTGGGGTCCGACGGAGTCAGCAGCATGGAGGCGATGGAAATGATCAGCACGGCCATCCGCCAGTTTTCCTGATATCCCTGTACGGTGACAATTCCGATGCGTTCGATAAACAGCATGACCAGAGGCAGCTGAAAGCTGATTCCGAACATGACCGGCAGCATCAGCACCAGGCTGATGTACTCGGACAGTCGCGGCTGCAATTCGACGCCCAGCCACTTATTGAAGCTGATCAGAAAGTCCAGCACGATCGGGAACACGAAATAGAAACAGAACACCGCGCCAACGACAAACAGCCCGATGCTCATCGGCAGATAGATGTAGACATACCGACGTTCGTGAGGAAACAGGCCTGCTGCGACGAACAACCACAACTGATAAAAGACCCACGGTGACGCCAGCACAAATCCGGAGACCAGACTGATTCGGATGTAAGCCATAAAGGCTTCTTCAACCTTGTACGTCACCGGGCGGTTGAAACGATCGGCCGTCTTTTTGAACAGGGAAAACTCCGGAGCCTTCAGAATGATGGGCACCAGTTTCTCTTCGCTGTCCGCCGGTTCAGAAGGCATCTGAATTTCCGGAGCTGCCGTCCGGATGGCTTCGCGCAGCACCTTCAGAGGAATGGAGACTTCAATCTCGTCTTCCGCCGGCTGTTCCGACATGACGGGAACTTTTTCCTTCGGTTTCGGCGGTTCCTCATCCGAAAAAAGCTGCTTCAGGAATCCGCCAAAGTCCATGCTCCCCAGGTCGTCCGGGGCGGCCGGCATATTGTGTTTTCTAAGGGCATCGTCGATGGGCTGGCGGAGAATGCCAATGATTCGGTCGCCGTAGAACAACGCCAGAATGACGCCCGCAGCGATCCCCAGAATCGCGCGCCAGACATGCACGCGTAACACTTCGAGGTGTTCGCCGAATGTCATTGTCGAATCGTCAAACAGATCACGATTTCGCGGCATGGTCATTCTTACAGACAGGTCAGTGTCTGTCTTTCGCCCGATCAGGATCGAGTCAGTTTGCGAAACAGGTCCAGCAGCTTTCCGGTCACCGGGCCCGGCTTGCCCGTTCCGATTGTGCGGCCGTCCAGACTGACGACTGCGATGACTTCAGCGGCGGTTCCCGTCAGAAAACATTCGTCCGCAACAAAGATGTCATGTCGGAGTAACGGGATTTCCTGAACTTCAATTCCGGCTTCTTTTGCCAGCCGAATCACGGCATTTCGAGTAATCCCTTCCAGGATACCGGCTTCGGTCGACGGCGTCTTCAGAACACCGTTCTTCACGATGAAGATGTTGTCACCAGTACACTCTGCCACTTCACCTTTGTGATTCAGCATCAGCGCTTCGGCTGTTCCGGCGTCAGTGCCTTCGATTCTGGCCAGGATGTTGTTCAGATAGTTCAGAGATTTGATGCGGGGACTTAATGCTCCCGGATGATTACGGATCGTGCTGGCTGTGATCAGCTGCAGACCGTTGTCGTACAGTTCCTGAGGATAAAGCGAAATCGAATCTGCAATAATGATGACCTGCGGATTGCTGGTTCGCCGAATATCCAGGCCAAGCGTCCCCGCGCCGCGAGTTACGACCAGGCGAATGTACCCATCGACAATGTTGTTGGCCGCGACCGTGTCACGCATGGCCTGAGTCATTTCGGCCGGCGTCATTGGAATCTCAAGCCGAATCGCCAGAGCGCTTTCGTACAGCCGATCGATGTGCTCTTTTTCCAGAAACACCTTTCCGCCGTAAACCCGAATGCCTTCGAACACTCCGTCGCCGTACAGCAGACCGTGGTCGAAAACACTGACGGTCGCCTGGTCTTCAGGGACAATTTTTCCAGTCAGGTAAATCTGTCGAGACATCTGGTATGCCCGGAAATGGTGCGTTTTTATGAGCGAATCTGGCCTGCAGCGGAGGGGCTATGTGTCACATCGACCCCCATAGACGCCGCAATCGCGCGGAATGTTCGCCGCATTTATAGCAATGAATCGCCTCAGGAACACTTTGTCCGTTGCGCAATTCCCGGTTCGAGAAATATACGGCGGGCTGGTTCGGTGCAATCGGGAAGTTCGGTTCTTCCGTTTCCGGCCGTAATTCAGAGAGAGCAGGCTCCGCTGATGAAAAGCGTCTGATCCTTTGGAGGGCAGGCCTTTTGACGGCAAAATGCATATGACCGAAGAGGGGCAGACTCTTTTTAACACCCGAGTCTGTCTTTGGGCTCTGATCGCTTAGGAACTGTTCATTTTCCTGAAAAGCCACGGCATGACGGCATGTGCGGGTGGAAGCGGCTGTCGAAAGCAATCCGTCGGATGAAGAATGTTCCTTGAAGACGGTCGTTTCACGCACGATCCTGCCAAGCAATCAGCATTCGGCAGACCACTGGGGAACCACAGTTCCGTGGAAGTTGTTGGAAGATGCCGCGGCTGTGTCGATCAGGTCTGATCACCAGGCTTCTGCTCAGGGTCCTCGGGATTCGGTCGCGACGTCTGGCCTCTTCCCAGATACTCGTGCATGTAAGCGCCGGCCGAAAGCCCGTTTTCCCGAGTTGCTGTCTCGGTATCGTGGAATTCATCTTCGATCGGTTCGTCGATGACTTCCAGCAGCTGCGTTTCGTAGGCGGAATCCATTGTGAACTCTTCGACGTTGTCCATCAGCCAGCTGATTTCACGACGGCTGACCATCTGAACTTCGGCAGCACCTTCTTCAGGAATGCAGAACTGAAACTGCATGGGGCCAACGGTCAGAACATCACCATCGTTGACGTAGGTAGGCCGAGTTGGACTGACCAGTTCGCCGTTCACGTAAGTCCCGTTGCGGCTCTGGAGGTCGCGCACAAGGACTCGCCCCATTTTGCGAGTAATTCCGCAATGGACCTTGCTCACCAGGTCACTGTGTGGACGCAGGTGACACTTTGACGACCGGCCAATAATGAACAACGTCGACGGCAACGGGATTTCACGCCCTGCTGCGACACCATTCATGACGAGCAATTTTACACGATCAATCATTTATCCGGATCTTCCGACTGCCTGAGAGGCCGTAACAAAACCGGGACAGGTACCCTTCCCGACAGTTATATCATCGGGTTTCTGCCACGATGCGGGAGCCAGTCCCGGTGTTGTTAGCGGTTCTGAATCAAAAAGAGGGATTCTCGTAAATCCGCGGTGATCAAAATGAGAGGAACACTGCTCGGAGTCGGGCTTCACCAGCGCAGTTCGATGTTCCGGGATTCAGGTTACGAGAGTCCAGACGGGAGTTATTGATTTGAATTCAGCAAATGTCACGGAAACAGCAAAAACTCTGCCGACCTGGGATGAAGTCGGGCAGTGTGCTCTTCGATCTGCAGCAACAGCACACGCAGGCTTCAGGCATGCTAATCTGAACAGCACGGAAATCAACTGGCAAAATCCATCGGCGACATAGCGGAAGATAACTTCTGTCGATGTGACGAGTACGGGGAGGACCGCATTGCATTCCCTGCGAAAAACGACGATTTGGACAGGAATGCCGGATTTGAGGGCAGGTGTCAACAGATTTTGCATTGAGTCTCGTCCATTGTCGTGCGGGTAACAGTCAAGTCCCCGAAAACCCGGCAAACCTCAAAATACTTCGGGGATTTGTCGAAATGGCTGCCGTGTTTTGTGCTGCTGTGGATCGGTGAAAATCGATCTTCCGTCGACTTTCCCGCCAGGGAATTCGGTTTTTCCTCAAAGCGAAGTTCCCGATTCAGGGGGTGAGGATTTTGGTGGATCGTTCGAAAGCGGGATCCTCAGCATCAGGTAGCTCAACGGGGCGAAGCAGTCGCTTGTACCGTTCACTCGGGCTTTCCTTTTTGGAAGTCGGAGGTTGACTGGCTTCCATCGATCGGGACGCCGGGCGAATCACGGATTTCTGTGGCGGGGACTCTTCCAGCAACTCGGTCAGCCTCTGGCGAACCATCGCGTGGCCAAATGTTTGCCAAAATGACAACCAAACAGATTCCAGAATCATTTCCGGGTCGTCGGACGAATGGCCTCGAACCAAGGTCATTGCCGTGTTGATCCAGGCTGGGGTGGCAGGATTGGTCGAATTGTCCGAAATTGACAGCTTCTGCTGCAGCACCGTCTGAAGGAGTGTCGTTTCGTCGTCCGACAAATCTTTGATCACCTGCACACACCCTTTCAGAAGACTACCAACCAGACATGGTCGATGAATCAGTGACTGCACTTCCTCGGGCAGTTCATTCGGATTGATTCTGGTCAGTCCGAGTTCCGCTGATCGGTGTCGGAGTTCAGGGATCAGTCGTGCAACCGCCAGACATGCCAGCGGACCATGTCGGTCGTCGCGAAGAACTTCGGCAATCAGCATCTGAAGCGGCAGCGAATCCTGCCGGGTTTGCAATGTCAAAAGCGCGTCGGACAGGCGGTACGGAATCGTACCAACCGGCACGATGACCTTGAGAACCGAGAGTGTTTTGTTTTCGGAGTCTGTGGGTGAACGCGCGGGGATTCTGCTGAAATCCGGGTCGGCGGGAATCGAAAAATGATCGTCGCTGAAATACTGCGCCAAACTGAAAGCCAACTGTTCCATCACCGCTTCGTTATTCAGGACGCGCAGAATGATCTTCCAAACCTCTCCGGTCTCCTTCCCCCCGACCCATGAGTGGCTCAGCGTGTCTCCCACAAACGCGGAAAATGATGAAAAGGCGTGTTCGGGGTCATAGAGATTGGGCCATGATTCGGTTTTCAACTGCAGCTCGGTCAGTTGTTGTTGGACGAGTCCGGATTCAATTCTGAAATTGCCCAGTTCGCCAAACTGAATCCGCCGAACAAGGCCGGTTTCTGAGTCGAACTCGATTCCGCCTTTCTCCAGGTTCAGAAACCGACTTCCGTCTTCGCGATTCTGAATGTGACCTTCCGCAGCATTTCCAAAGTCCAGTAGTCCTGCGGGGTTCACTTCGATCAGGGACTGAATGGGCAGCGGGAGTTTGTTATTGACGGCGAACCCGAGATTCAGTCTGAAGCGATGGCCGTTGTCATCCAGCGGGTGCCCCTCGATCTTGACGGTCGTGAGCAAGGCTGCCCCTAAGCCTTCTGTGATCCATTGCCGACATGTCTTGTGATTCACGATTCCGGTTGCTCTCGTGGTCATCAGGACGCTGACTTCTTCTACATTTTCGCCTGCGTCATCGACGGCAGACAGGTTAAGAATCCCTCCGAGTCGACGTGACAGGCTCAGTTCGGCAGACACCTGCCGAATTCCTGCGAAGTCACGCTGTGTAGAGATTTCACCTGCAAACAAGCGGGCAACTGCCGTCGGTTTCGCCGTCGATTGAGGACCCGAAATCGAGGCATCTTCTGTGCTGGCGTCATTTGAAGACTCAGGCAGCGTATCGGACTCATCTGACTTCGCCGTCATGGGGTGTTGAGTCGTCTGAGCGGGTGATTTTGACCAGACCAGTCGGATCTGAAGGTCCTCGGCAGCTTCCGACTGATCTCGAATGCGTTCCGCCAACTTCAGCATGGCCTGCTTTTCTGCGGGCAGGTCTTCACTGACGGGCGGAACCGTCGGCAGTTCATACACCTGTACGTGAAGGTCGACCGGCATGTCGGCTCCAAACGCCGCATCGTAATGAGTCTTCACAAACACAAATCGACCGCTCTCCAGAAGGCGATGACGGATGTCTTCAGCGAACGCTGCAGTCGCAAAGTAACCTGACTCTGACTCTGCACCCTTCGTATTCAGAAACTGCCGCAACTGTTGATCTGTATGACGGCTCAGTCCACTGAAAACAATCTGCCCAACAGGCTGCCTTTCGATCGGTTCATTCAGCTGAACCATCAGGTCCACCACTCGATCGGAGTGATTTGGAACCAGATCGACCGACGCCGTCGTAAACCAGAAACCGGCATCTTCCAGCGCTTTGCGAACGTTCAGGCGATGCTGTTCCAGAAGCTCTTTGGAAATACCAGCCGCTGCACCGGATTCCCAGCCACTCAACGCGTGAAGGCTGTTGTCGGCCAGATCGATACCGTCGTCGCCGTTCCTTCGTTGCTTCGGCGCGGTGGACAATTGAAGAGTGGACAATCGCTTGATCAGAGCGTCGCCATCGAAGTCGTCCGGTGTACCCTTCAGGTGAATGGCTCCGTTTTTGTATTTCGGTCCGGCCGTAATTCGAATGCAACCGGATGTTGGAGCGTCAGCGGATCTGTCGTCGTCTATGGCATAGTCGTTATCGGGATCGCTTCCGGATTCCGGGTTTTCAACCACAATGACTTCCGCACTGACATAGCCCTCATGTCGGTAGCCGTCGAGCAACCGAGCCCGGACCGTCTGCAGAAACTGCTCATGTGGTACGGATGGACGGGACGTTTCGATCACGGCGGCATCCAGTGCCAGGGCTCGTCGGAGCTGATCGGCTGTGAAGCCCGTCTCTCCCTGAAATCGCAGTCGCCACACGTCGCGCTGATCCCATTCGCCGGATGGGTCGTCGGCATGTGTGTTCGAAGTGGGCAGCTTCGCCATGCCGATGGCCAGAGCTGCGTAGAAAACAAGCCGTGCTGAAGTCGGTATGTGTCGCAAGTTGCTGCTTCCCTGCAGTGTGGAGTGGATCGAAAAATCGTATTCCAGACTTTTGTTTCCAAGAAAGAGCAGCTTTCCGAGGCCACCCGCAGGGACGTCGATTTCATGGGGTCAGACACTCGACGCGCCGGGCCCGAAGCCAATCATGACGGTGTTTTAACGCCGATCCACTTCGCGATGGGCGGCGGACCCGTCGCAGGACAGCAAAGCTTGAGCGAAAACGGGTATCCTGAGAGGGTCCGACCTCTTTTTCAGATCACCTCTGAAATTTGCGGCTTCTGCGGCCACCGGAGAATGGCGAGCACCGTGAGACGGGGGCATTCAGCCAGAACTGAATTCCGGGTTTTGGGTAGCTCTGGCGAAGTTGGGCGTTGTCAGAGCCAAAACAGTCCGGGGTAATTAGTCCCCGACCTTGTCTCGTGCGGAAAGTCGAGGTACGCTGCTCAGCCGCTTTTCGGCGCCGTTGAGGAGAATGTGCCACCTGACTCTGCAGGCCACCTTCGCTCACGTTGCCTGGATCGGGCTCGTGTGTCCTGCGTCATCCTGCCCCAACATTTTTGAGAACAGTACTTTGGCCCTCGACGATCGTATTGTCATCACCGGTATCGGCCTGACGGCACCAAACGGAAACAATCTGGCTGAGTTTCGCCAGAGTCTTCTGGATGGGCGATCCGGCGTGGTTAATTACGAAACACGATACATGGGGCCTGTGCTGGCCGGTGTCTGCAGTTTTGACGAACTTCGTTATCAAAAGCGAAAGGAAGTTCGGCGAGGCACTCGGGCCGGCTCCATTTCCGTCTACTGCGCGAATGAAGCCGTTCAGGACAGCGGTTTGGACTGGGGATCTGTAGATACCAGTCGAGTCGGCGTTTATCTCGGTATCACTGAACATGGCAATGTCGAGACGGAGAATGAGATCTACGAGATCTCAAAATTCGACTACGACACGAAGGTCTGGTCTCACCACCACAATCCTCGAACCGTCGCCAACAATCCAGCCGGAGAAGTCACGCTCAGCCTGCAGATTACCGGCCCGCACCTGACCATCGGAGCAGCCTGTGCGGCTGGAAACGCCGGATTTATTCAGGCTGTGCAGATGCTGCGGCTAGGAGAAGTTGACCTGGCGATTGCTGGCGGCGTTTCCGAGAGCATTCACACATTCGGAATTTTCGCGAGTTTTCAAAGCCAAGGCGCACTGGCCACAAATGAAGATCCGGCAAAGGCCTGCCGGCCGTTCGACGTGGATCGAAATGGGATTGTCGTGGCCGAAGGCGGCGGAATCTGCACCCTGGAGCGTCTGCCGGATGCTCTGGCCCGTGGAGCGAAGATCTACGGCGAGATTATCGGGTATGCGATGAATTCGGATGCGTCGGACTTCGTGCTGCCGAACTCCACGCGTCAGGCGGAATGCATTCGTCTGGCCATGGGGCGAGCGGGAATTACCGCAAACGATGTGGACATCGTCAGCAGTCATGCAACGGCGACTGAGCAGGGCGACATCGAAGAAGCGACCGCCCTGCGGAATGTTTTCGGCGACTCGAAGGCCGTCATCAACAATACGAAGAGCTTTATTGGTCACGCGATGGGAGCTGCCGGAGCGTTGGAGTTGCTTGGGAATTTACCGTCGTTTGACGACGGTATTGCCCACGCTACAATCAATGTTGAGAAACCGGATGAAAGGTGCTCTTTACCCAATTTAGTGGCTAATGAGCCACGAAATCTGGGAGATGTGACGTGTATACTGAACAATTCGTTTGGGATGCTGGGTATCAACTCGGTGCTCATTGTGCGGAAGTTCCAGCAGTCCTGAATCGTCGCAGATCAGGGTAAGGCGTAGTGCAAGGGGATCATTGATGACGGGTGAGGAAATCCGGGATGTTATCCTGGATATTCTGGGGCGAATTGCTCCTGACGAAGATCTTTCAAATCTGGATGATGCCGTCGCTTTCCGTGAGCAAATGGAACTCGACAGCATGGATTTTCTGGATATCGTGATGGAGCTTCGCAAAGCTTATCGCATTCAGATTCCCGAAGACGACTACCATCATCTTGGAACCATGCAGTCCACCGTCGAATACCTGACGCCGAAGCTCAAGGATGTTCCGGTCGCCTGAAAGAGTCCGCCTGCTCGATAGCTTTCGCTCGATCGGTGCCGCAGGGGTGGGTGAAATTCTGAGTGGCCGATTCGCGAACGGTGATATTATTCAGGTGATAATGAATGCCCCGAGGCACAAACTTCGGGGTTGTTCTTTTGTGGGGTTGTGGAATCTGCAGGAGTGAATGTTTCGGGTGTCGGCAGCGACCCAAGGTGTCTGAAATTCTTAGATTTCAGCTGACAGGTTCCTTCGGACACGCATTCAGTTGATCGCTGAGGGGCGCACGGTTGTGTCTTCCGATTCTCAAGCCAGGCAAGCCTGCACCGGGCGTCAGTTTCACATCGCGAAGATCCTCATGACTGCTTGGAGAGACGCGGCCAGGCCGCTCGGAGTTTGACGTCGTGCACTACGATACCCTGATCATCGGGGCTGGTATGTCCGGCCTGTCGGCCGGTGTACGGCTGGCGTATTACGAAAAGAATGTTTGTATTCTGGAACGCCACACAACGATTGGCGGGCTTAATTCGTTCTACAGGCTGCGAAAGCGGAATTACGACGTCGGGCTTCACGCAATCACAAATTATGCGGAGCCGGGAAGTAAGGGTGGGCCTCTCAGCAAACTGCTTCGGCAGCTTCGAATGAAGTGGGAGGATTTTGATCTTCGTCCTCAGCTGCAGTCCCTGATCGCTTTTCCCCAGTGCAATCTGCGTTTCAATAATGACGTCGCTCTGCTGGTGGAAGAAATTGCGGCTGCATTTCCCGGGCAAATCGACGGGTTTCGCCGACTAATGACGGTCATTGATCAGCACGACGCTCTGAATCTGGAGCGTTCGTCGTCGTCGGCTCGCTCGATTCTCTCTGAGCACATCAGTGATCCGCTGCTGATCGATATGTTGTTTTGTCCGTTGATGTTCTACGGCAGCGCCACACCGCACGACATGGACTTCAATCAGTTCGTGATCATGTTTAAGAGCATTTTTTACGAAGGCTTTGGGCGTCCGTTCGACGGGATTCGTCTGATTCTGAAACGGCTGGTGCGGCACTTCAAGGCATTGGGTGGGCATCTGAAGCTGAGAGCCGGTGTGAGTGAGATTATTCAGAAAGATGGGCAGGCTCGTGCCGTCGTTCTGGACGACGGCACTGAGATCACGGCCAACAACATCCTGTCATCCGCCGGCGCAGCGGAAACGATGCGGCTGGTGGATCCTGCACGACCGGTCAGTCGTCCAACCCCGGGCGACATTTCCTTCGTGGAATCGATCTCGGTGCTTGACTGCGAGCCTGCCGCACTGGGGCATCACGACACGATCGTTTTTTTTAACGACGCTGACAACTTTCACTACGAACGGCCGCAGGAACCCGTTGATCTGCGAAGTGGAATTATCTGCTCGCCGAATAACTTCGATTACTCGCGTCCGCTGGAAGACGGGCGAATTCGAATCACCGCCCTGGCGGAGCCCGATTTCTGGATCAATCTGCCCGAAGACGAATATCAGGCTCGAAAGATGGAGTGGAATGATCGCATTATTGAAAGTGCTCTGCGGCACATTCCCGACTTTCGCGGTCACGTGGTGGATACCGATGTTTTTACGCCTCGCACGATTCGGCGATTTACGGGACACGTCAACGGATGTGTTTATGGAGCGCCGGAGAAGTTCGTGAACGGCCTGACGCCGCTGCGCAATCTGTATCTGTGCGGGACGGATCAGGGCTTTCTTGGCATTGTAGGTGCCATGCTGTCGGGGATCACAATCGCCAACAAATATCTGCTGAAGTAATGCGGCGCGGGCCGCAGAAATTCCAGCAATTTGCTTCTCAATGCTGGGACCCAGGCCGGGGCAGGTTGCGAAGCCAGTCCCCAAATCTATAATCGCCGGGTGACAGCTTCACTCGAAGATCTGCGCCTAAAACCAACCAGTTCTCGGTCCGGTTACCTCACCGCGCTTTCGAAAAATACACATCATGTTCATGTGGCTTCGCAATGTCTGGCTCGCCGTAAGCACTGTTGCCCACGGCATGTACGTCACCCTGATCACGATGTTCAAGACGTACCAGCACAAGCGTCAGACGTTTACTGACACGTACGCCTATCCCGAAGTGCCGATCAAGGTGAAGCCTCGTTATCGAGGTTTCCATCGATTCGATCTGACGACATGTATCGGCTGCGAAAAGTGTGCTCAGGCGTGTCCGGTGGACTGCATCTACATCGACAAGGAAAAAAGTCCTGTCGGCAAAGGATTTCGGCTGAACGGCTTCGCCATCGACTACACCAAGTGCATGTTCTGTGCGTTGTGTGTTGAGCCATGCCCGGTCGACTGTATCTTCATGGGGGCCAATCATGATCTCAGTTGCTACAGCCGAGACGGGTGTATCGTCGATTACGCTCGACTGCCGCTTGAGATTGCATGGGGGCGCGCCTCTTTGAATCCCACGGCTGTTTCTGAGTCAAAAGTGCTGTATGAGCCTGTTTGGGTCAAAGGCGAAGAGAGTCCATTTGAGTTTACAGAGGCTTGAGTTTTTGCCGCACTGATTGCTGGGTTTTGTGTGTGCGTCGATGATTGGGTTTTGAGGTTTGTTTGAGAAAGCAAAGGTCCTGCGATGACTGCTCAGGAGCAGGTGCTGACGGTTGAGGACGCAAACCGGAGACTTCCACTCGTACGTGCCATTGTTCGTGATCTGGTTGAACTCTCCGGTGATGTGCGAACCCGCCAGGATCGCCTGTCAGAGATCCGTGAACGATACCCGTCCGATGAGGATGCTCCGTATTCGGATGAGGTGGCCCAGATGGAGGATCATCTGGAGCTGGATGTGGATCGGCTGGATGCTTTTGCGGCCGAGTTGCGTCAGGTGGGGGCAGAGTTGGTGGATGCGGCAACAGGATTGGTTGAGTTTCCTTCGTTGCTGGACGGGCAGGCGATTCGTTTGAGTTGGATGCCTGATGAGCCGCGAATTCAGTTCTGGCGGTTGGAAGAAGATGATTCCGAGGACCGGAGGCCTCTGCCGGAGGTTGTTTGTGTCGATCCTGCAGACGCTGTGTGAAGGTATGACGACGATTTGGCAGGGCCGGTCGTTCTTCCGATTACAAGTGGAGTAATGCTGAATCAGGACACTGGTTTCCCAGAGAAGTTCTGACTCTGAAAGTTAAGAGCTGTCATGACAAACCTTGTTGGGCATATTCTTCTGTTCGGTGGTCTGGTTTGCTTCCTGCTGACCCTGCCGATGGTCGTGGGGCGAGTCCTTCGTCCGCGACTGCCGACTCCGGAGAAAGATTCGATCTACGAATGTGGTGAGCCGGCCATTGGTTCCAGCTACATTCAGTTTGACCTGCGATTTTACGTGGTCGCTCTGTTGTTCATCGTGTTCGATGTCGAAGTTGCTTTCTTTTTCCCGTGGGCCGCTATTTACGGCAGTGCGACACAGCTCTCCGATCCCCAGCTCAGCGACGCAGCACGACAGCAGCTCAGTGCTCGTCTGTTGGACATCAACACTCAGGCCGGTGAAGCTGTTCAGGTGATTTCAGCGGAAACAGCTCAGTCGTTGGCGATTGTCGGTTTCTTTGACCTGCTGATCTTCTTTGCTGTGCTGCTGGTTGGCTTCGCCTACGTCTGGAAGCGAGGCGATCTGGACTGGATTCGAGCACTCACTCAAAAATCGCGTCAGGCGGCGGACCAGACGACTGCCGGTCGGGCCGCGGGTATCTCGTCCGTCACGACGTCTGCCTGAGTGCAATCGATCGTGTCCGGGCGAAATTCAACTGCTGATTCTGAACCTAATCTGATCAAACCATCATGAATATTCAGGAAATTCATTCGCTGCTGCTGGAGAAGTTCGGGGCCGGTGCAGTTGGAGACGGTCCCGTCTCGGCCATCGATCCATGGATCGTCGTTGCTGCGGACTCACTGAAGGAAGTCTGCCGCTTCCTGCATGACGACGACCGTCTTCAGTTTGATCATCTGAATGATCTGTGTGGCTGTGACTACTTTGAACCAGACCCGAAGAAGGCCGCAAAATTCGATGATGAGCCTCATGTGGAGGTTGTTTACAACATCTCAAGTCTTCCGAAAAAGCACCGACTGAAAATCAAGGTCCGGGTGTCTCGCTGGAAGAACGATAAGGAAGGCGAACTTCCTGAGGTGCCGACCGTCAGTGATGTCTGGGGAATCGCCAACTGGCACGAACGAGAAGCCTACGATCTCGTCGGCATTGATTTCACCGGGCATCCGAACCTTCGCCGAATTCTGTGCCCGGAAGACTGGGAAGGACATCCACTGCGAAAGGACTATGCTCAACCGCTGGAATATCACGGAGTTCGCGGGCGGTAGACGCATTTTCCACAGCGCGACTTCAGGTTGGCTGTCCTTTCTTCGAATCAAAATTTCACGTCGTGATCAAATCGCCTTCGCGAAACGCAGCCGTCGGCCAGACTGGGCTTCCACATTATGAGCATGCAGATTGAAGATCCCCGCATCGTCGAGTTCGACGTTCAGACCGATGAAATGCTGGTCAATATGGGGCCCCAGCATCCCAGTACTCATGGAGTACTGCGACTGCTGCTGAGAACCGACGGAGAAATCGTTCACGAGTGTACGCCTCACATTGGCTACCTTCACCGCTGTGCGGAAAAGATCGGTGAGAACCTCGCGACTCCCCAGTGGATTCCGTACACGGACCGGATGGACTATCTGGCCGCGATGAACATGAATCTTGGCTTCGCGCTGACAGTGGAAAAACTGCTGGGCATGGAAGTCAATGACAAAGCGCGACACCTGCGCGTTCTCATTGCGGAACTGGGGCGCATCGCCAGCCATCTTGTTGGTATGGGCGCGTATGGTCTGGACCTTGGAACATTCAGCCCGTTCCTGTACGCGTTCCGTGAACGTGAGATCATCCTGGATTTCTTTGAAGAGATCTGCGGTGCGCGCCTGACCTGCAGCTATATCACCGTCGGTGGTGCAACTCAGGATCTGCCCGAAGAAATCGAAATTCCGGATGGCCTGGCGGCTCTGCTGAAGATCGAGAAGGGGCAGCGAGCTCCGTTTACAGACGTCATTGAAATGTTTCTGTCGTGGCTGGAAAAGCGTATTTTTGAATACCACACGCTGCTGACGCGTAATGCCATTTTCATCAAACGCACCGCAGGCATTGGAGTGCTGCCAGCCGATACAGCTGTCAGTTTTGGATGTACAGGACCTGTACTTCGCGGAAGCGGTGTCGACTTTGACCTGCGGCGCGATGGTGAAGCCATCTACACTCGCATGTATGAAGGCTATGACTTCGAAATTCCGGTGGCTCCGTTTCGCGAAGCGCCGTGCGAAGCTGTGGTGGGTGATTGCTGGTGCCGTTTCTACGTGCGGATGATGGAAGTTGTGCAGGCCATTCGCCTGGTTCGGCAGTCGATCCCCAAATACTTCGCTGCAGAAGGTTCGTACAGGGACCCGTTCAAATTCAATACCAAGCTTCCCAAAGACGAAGTCTATCTGGAAACCGAATGTCCTCGTGGTCAGATGGGATTTTATCTGGTTGGAAACGGCAACGCGGAACCGTTCCGAGTCCGAGCCAAGAGTTCCTGCTTCTGCAACCTCTCCGTGACGGATATCATTTGCGAAGGCGTACCCTTGGCTGACGTTCCGGCAATCGTCGGATCTCTGGATATTGTCATGGGAGAGATTGACCGTTAACACCGAGCGGTGGTCGATATCTGCGATTCAGGGGAACTCCTGACGACCGGGCACGTGTTCGAGTTGTCGATGTGCAGGGTCTTTAACGCTTCTGCGGATCGTCGAATTGTCCGGTTGCAGACAGCGGATTCGTCGGATATCCCCTCGAACGGAACCGTCGAGTCAGCCGTCTGAGGAGCCTTGGCGAGACACCAGTCGCCCCGGTCGGCAGAATTGCTTAAACTGAACGGGTGGAGTCAGGCGAGACTCTGTCAGTCAGGGAAGCAGGGAGTCTGAATCTCTGTTATGCCCTGCAGGCTGTCTGTTTGACTGAACAGAGTGCGGAAAGACGATTGCCTCGAGTGCCGTTCAGAAAATGCAGTAGTCACTGGAACGTAAATGACTGGATCAGAACTTTCGCCGCGAGAAGTGATCGCGCTTTGCCGCCAGCGTGAAATCCGAGCGATCGATCTTCGTTTTACGGATTTCCCGGGCCACCAGCGTCACTTTACGATTCCGGCGGACCTGCTGACCGATACCAGTTTCGAAGATGGCTTCGGATTTGACGGCTCATCCATGCGCGGATGGCAGGCCATCCATGAAAGTGACATGCTGGTCGTCCCCGATGCACAGTCGGCCTTTGTCGATCCGTTTCTGAAGCAGACGATGGCACTGCTGTGCAACGTGAAGGATCCGGTGACTCATCAGAGTTATCCTCGTGACCCAAGGAACATCGCTCGCAAGGCCGGCATTCACATGCAGTCGACGGGCATCGCCGACCATGCTTCATTTGGTGCCGAAGTCGAGTTCTTCGTTTTTGACGGCGTGGAATTCGACCAGAACGAGCACGAAGGCTATTACCACGTCCGCAGTCGTGAGGGCCAGTGGAGTCGAGGCCGCGAGGAAGGCAGGTTGACGGGGCAGCAGGTGCGCCATCGGGACGGATACCTGACGATGCCTCCGATGGACACGCTGCAGCAGCTTCGGACGGACATCATGCTGGCACTGGAAGAAGGCGGCATCCCGGTGGAAGGTCAGCACCGCGAAGTTGCCTCGGGTGGTCAGTGCGAAGTGGATCTGAAGGCGGCCGAACTGATTCAGGCGTGTGATCGGATCATCCGTCTGAAGTATCTGGTTCGCAACTTTGCCGCTCAGCACGGGCGAGTCGCCACCTTTATGCCCAAGCCGCTGTGGAACGACAATGGTTCCGGGCTGCATCTGCATCTGTCGCTCTGGAAGGATGGCAAGCCGCTGTTTGCCGGATCCGGCTATGGTGGGCTCAGCGAAACCGCCATGTACGCCATGGGGGGAATTCTGAAGCATGCATCAGCCCTGCTGGCGTTCTGCTGTCCCGCCACCAACAGCTACAAGCGACTGATTCCCGGCTTCGAAGCGCCGGTCAATCTTTCGTACAGCTATCGAAATCGCTCGGCTGCGATTCGTATTCCCGTGAACTCCGGTAAGGAGTCCGAACGGCGGCTGGAGTTTCGTTGTCCTGATCCTTCCTGCAATCCTTACCTTGCAACGGCCGCCATTCTGATGGCCATGCTGGACGGAATCCAGAACCGAGTCGACCCGGGCAAGCCACTGGACAAGGACCTGTACGACCTGGCACCGGAAGAACAGCAGCACGTCAAGTCCACTCCCGGATCGCTGGAAGCCGCCTTGGAATCTCTGCGACAGGATCACGACTTCCTGCTGCGAGGCGACGTTTTTACCCCGGATGTGATTGAACAGTGGATTGAATTCAAGCTGGCTGAAGAAGTGGCGCCGGTTCAGCAGCGGCCGCATCCACACGAGTTCTCCATGTACTTCGACTGCTGACGTGCAGAACAATCTGCAAAACCCGCACGGCTGCTCTGATCTGCAGATCAGGTCGCACCAGTTTGCCCATTTCCGAAGTCACCCGGCATGGTTCTGACCTAGGTTTCAACGTCGGGTTCTGTCATGCGCCATGTGTTGCCGACAATGCTGTCACAGCTCTGCGGAAGCCTTCTGCAGTCCAGTGACAAAGTCTGCCATCAGCAGATCTGGTGCAGTGGATGCCTGATTCCAACAGTCGTAGCCACCTGTTCCGGGCACAATCGCTGACGCTGCCGATCCGGATGCCTCAACCGAGGCAAAGCCTGATCGCCTTTGACGGCAAATCGTGTTTGTCGCCGGTATGCAGGACACACAGGTTGCTCACACGAGTTTGAATCAGACACGACCCCACCTTTTCAACATCAGGGTGCTGCCATGCTTGAAGTTGTCTCAAAAATGTTTACTCGTCGAGATCCACATCGGGATGCGGTTCTCGGTCTCGCTCGAATTATCAGTCGCTATGACATGGTTCGCCTGGGTTACGACGAAGGAATCACTCGAGACCGACGTCATCGCGAAGAACGACACGTTGCCATCGGCGTGTGGATCTTCCCCTGCTCCGCAGACAGTGCTGCGGCCGACCTGAATCCACAGGAAGGTATTCCGGCCGTGACTCGTGATCTTCGCGGCGACGGTATTGGAATTATGTCACCCAATCCATTGCGAAGCGGATACGCCTTCCTGGCGGCACCGGACGAAGAAGGCGGCAGCTGGCGGTTTTTCAAATGCCGAGTGTGTCATTCCACAAAGAAGCCCGGCAACTGGTATCAGATCGGTATGCAGGTGGAACGCACAATCGATCTGGATGGGCCTCAGAGAACCGCGTTTCGTGCACATGTCAATCAGATTCAGGATGCGACCAGAGAATAGCAGGTCCGGTATTCACGGATAAAGTTCTGTCAGAGGCACGTGGTTTAAACGCCGCGTGCCTCTTTCTGTTTCGATCAGCCGGTTGAGCTGAGCTTTCGTCTGAACATCAGCCGAAATCCCGGATTCTAACTGCATCCAGCAGCGGGGGCGATCTGCAGCGGCACTTGCTCTCAGCGAACAGAATGCTAATCTCAGACGTCCTCTCACATCAGCCGGCATCAACAGTCCATCGACGACGGTTTCCCGTGACGTCTGGAAACGACGCCGACGTCGCCATGGTTTGAAACAGATACAGCTTGCAACAGATACAGTGCTGGAATGAGTTCACCGGAATTGCGATCACTTGTGGTTTCCGACGGCTGCAGGCTGACGTTTCGACACTGGACGGCTTCCGATCAAAAGCTGGGGAACATCGTGGCCATCCATGGAATCCAGAGTCATTCGGGATGGTATGAGTATTCATCGGCCAGGCTGGCACAGGCCGGTTATGACGTTTACTTTGCCGACCGTCGAGGCTCGGGCCTGAACACGTCCGATCGAGGCCATTCTGATCATGGGCTGCGCCTGTTGAATGACGTGCGATCGCTGATTGATCTGGTTCGGCAGGAAGACTCATCGTCGCCCGTCACGCTGCTGGGACTCAGTTGGGGCGGAAAGATCGCCGCTGCCTTCGCAGCAACATATCCGGGTCTGATTGACTGCCTGGTTCTGCTGTACCCCGGCCTGAAGACTCGCATCGGCCCGCGCTGGTGGGAGTCGGTGCTGCTGCGCCTTGCTCGCCTGCACGACATTCGTCGACGCGAAGTACCGGTGCCCCTTTCCAATCCGAAGCAGTTCACAGGCAGTCCGGAAGCACAGCAATTCATTCGTGATGATCGACTGGCGATTCATCTGGTGACGACCGGGTTTCTGAACTCGGGGCGTGATCTGGACCGCATCATATCCACGTCAAAACAATCGATTCGCCATCCCGTTCTGTTGATGCTGGCCGGCAATGATCAAATCATTGATAACCGAGCTGTTCGTCAGATCGTTCAATCATTTGCATCGACGGACATCACCACCATCGAATACCCCGGTGCGGCTCACACGCTGGAATTCGAGCCTGTTCGGGACGACTTTGTGTCCGCCCTGATCGAATGGCTGGTGAGCAGGACAGGCCGAAGGAGAACGCTTTCAGCCGCTTCATCGAACGCGACAGGGTTCAAATGAGAACAGGCGAACGCGACGAATCAACGTCACGTTCGCCTGCTTCCCCGGTCAGGCTGCGAGCCTGAACATTAAAACTGTCGCACCGGTCGTCACCATTTTCGCAGTGCGAAGACCGCTTTTCCCGGAACCGGTCACAAAACCGGGACCTGCTTTCGCAACCTGGCAGAAGGCCAACGAACCGCTTGGCGGGAAGGTTGCTGGTCTTGTCCGGGCCTCGTACAGCTTTCTGCAGGCTGAACGGATTGCCGGACTATTGAAAGTCCAGATACACAATTCGGCCCGCGATCAGTCGCACGAAGCTGATTCGGTGTGGCTCGATATCCTGAGCTTCATTGCGGGCTTCGACTCGGACGATACTCTCCACCCATGGAACCAGCGGACGATCCGTTTCAAACAACCAGATCCCGTTTTCCATTCGAAATCCGCTCATGCCGTGCACCGACATGTGAGACACGCTGCCGTGATCACGTACGGCAAGCATCGCTGCACGCGGATGTTTTTCGTCGGGGAGCGGGTGCGACGTTTTGGTATACGTTTGTCCCAGCGTCCCCGGAACGAACGGAACGAGTCCATTGCCCGCGGCGTTGCCTCCACCCGGCAGAACCGGATAGCGTTTGCCATCCAGCTGATTCGGGTGTGGTGCGTGAACCCGCATTGTAGGTTCGCTTGCCCCGAAAAAGTGGCCATAGGCGACGACCGATCCCAGCCCATGATAAGGAACAACGGGCATTCCCGGGCCATATTCGCAGCAGGGGCTTCGGTTACAACTGGAGCAGCCGGCATTTGTTGCACTCTGGAGCAGGACAATCGAAAGCAACGCGACAGAGAGAGAAAGGATGTTTTTCATGGAAACACTAACTCCGAATTTCAGATCGATGGTGACGTAGGATGGCGAGGCCGCGTTCCGCGAACGAATGCCTGTTCAGGGCACTCCCAATGTTTCAGCTCATGTTCCATGCCCCGAAACAGGACACTCATTCAGCGAGCCTGCAGCTGCAGCAGCCGTATCGTGAGAGAACTCCGGAAAACGCACTGCCCTCTGCCAGCACTGAGTGGGCAGCCGAAGTGGAGGTCACCTTTGACAGTCACCAGCATTCGGATTCGTTTTCGTCAGCAGATCCACGGCTCTTGTCAGCCAGACCTCGAAAGCTACCACGCGATCCGCGGGGGGCTTTGATGAATCTGCAAAACACAGGAGCGTTGGTGTGATTCAGTCGTCGGAGATTATCTTTCGGGAACTCTGAGAAACTCTGCGGGCGCTCTTCCGGCTTGATTGCAGGAATGCCGGGAGTTTTTGTTACATTCCGTTCAGTCGACGACGCCGAGTGCGGCTTAACGGGGAGCCCATTCCGTCGAACTTCAAAAACAAGTCGAGTGCCTGTATCAGCCGAAATCCGGGCGTTTGTCTTGAGAAATGGAGTGCCAACAGGACGTCTGCGGTCGACTTCAGAGTGTCGAAGAATCGGTGGAACCGAATGGTCGAATGTTGACGGACGCCAATGCTGACTTTGGGGTTTCTGAGTCGCGGACACGGTGGCCTTGCGGGCTGCTGTCGCGGCAAGCGGCGTGGCCGATGGGAGGGATTTTATGAGTTCACAAGTCCGCGACGACGATCGATTTCTGGGCATCGATGTCGGGGGAACAAATATCAAGGCTGGCGTCGTCGATGGAAGCGGGCGAGTGCTGGCGATGTCCAGTGTGCCAACCAATGCTGGTCGTGGCCCTGTTTACGGCGTTGATCAAATGGTGCTGGCTGCTCAGCAGGCGCTGAATCAGATACCGCTGAAAATCGAAGAGATTGCTGCTGTCGGACTGGCAACGCCCGGGACCATGGATATCCCGGCCGGTATGCTGCTGGACCCTCCTAACCTTCCCGGCTGGCAGAATTTCCCGGTGCGTCAACGGATCGCTGATCGCCTTCAGCGTCCGACGATTCTGCAGAATGACGCCAATGCTGCTGCGTACGGAGAATACTGGGCCGGGACGGCGAAGAACGCTGACAGCCTGGTGTTCTTTACACTGGGAACCGGTCTGGGTGGAGGCGTGATTGTCGATGACACGATTGTACAGGGTGAACATTCTCACGGGTCCGAACTGGGTCACACCATCATCGAAATGGACAACGGTCGCCTGTGCAAGACCGGTCAGTACGGCACACTCGAAGCCTACTGCAGCGCGACGTCGCTGATGGAGCGCTACCATGAAGCCATCAATGCCGGACGGACGTCGTCGGTCACCAGCCGGATGGATGATGTCACGCCGCTGTCGCCGTTGCTGATGGCAGAAGAAGCAGAGAAAGGCGACGAACTCAGCATCGAGTTGATTCTGGAAATGGCTCGATGCCTTGGAACGGCCACCACGTCCATCGTGCATGTCATTGATCCGACCATGGTTCTGCTGGGTGGTGCGATGACGTTTGGACGACACGAAACCAGAATCGGTCGACTGTTTCTGGAACGTGTTCGCGAAGAATTTCGCCGCCGAGCATTTCCGGTTCTTGCGCAGAAGATCTCGATTGACTATGCGTCGCTGGGCGGAAATGCGGGCTTCATCGGTGCGGCCGGTTGTGCTCGCCGGTCCATGCTTCGCGGACTGCTGCACTGATTTTGACTCGCCGCACGTTACGCAATTCGAAGAGACCAATTTCGTGAACACTGAGTTTGACACACTTTACGACCGCTTTGCATCGGGACCGGACGAGCTGGCATCCATGATTCAGGGATTGACTGAACAGCAGATGGATGCCGTGCCTATCGAAGGACGCTGGTCAATTCGACAGGTAGTCGCTCATCTGGCGGACTTCGAAATCATCAACTGCGAACGCATGAAGCGCATCATTGCCGAAGATAATCCTTCGTTCTTCGATGCCGATCCGAATCTGTTCGAACGCGCGCTGCAGTATGGGCATCGGAGTGTCACGGACGAACTGAACCTGATTCGCCACATCAGGAAGCATCTGCTGTCCATTCTTCGGGCAAGTGACGTGGAAGTTCTGCAGCGAACCGGTGTTCATTCGAGCGATGGCCCCATGACTCTGGAAACACTGATCGAACGTACGACAAAGCATATTAGGCACCACCTGAAGTTCATTCAGGAAAAAATTAACGCACTCACGATCCGTTGAAGCGTTCTGCTGCAGAAAAATCCGGGGCGTCATTTCTGGTTCGATGATGAAGCGCCCTTGTTCGTGTCTTCAGCGGGGCGGCAGCGATGCTGGACGGCATACAGGTCCACCAGCCGATGTTTTCGGACTCGAAACGCGGTCCCGTGATTTCGAGCACCACCGGTGGGCTTAATGTGCATCCGAAGTTCCAAAATCACGTCACCGGCTTCAATCAGGTTGACCAGCCTTTCCACGGATGGCTTTGCGCAGTAGGTGACGGTGCGAAAATGAAACTGTTCGTCGGCACCGGTTCCACGAGTTCTGGCGGCGACAAACACCGTTTCAGAGTGTTTTTCCTGAAGCCGTCCTTCCAGAACTGCGAAGGTCCAGTCGCCGATCGGCCGTCCATTTCGCAGCAGGGTCACTCGCTGAGTGCTGTGATCGACGGACAATCGCAGCCCGCTCTGATTTTCATTGAATGTGACCGACTGGTACCAGGCGTTTCGTCCGTTGGAGTCGACGTAGCCGTAGTCTCGAATTCGATCCACCGATCTGCGCCCGTCTGTCCATGTCGGCTCCTTCAGAAACAGATTCATCTTCTCGTGATCATCGAATTCTGTTTCCGCATCACGATAGGCCTTGATTTCCATCCCCATGAAATCGCCGCGTGATGAATTGTTCTCGGGAATCCCCAGCAAAGTCTCCAGGGTGTACCCGACACCGGTCGATCCCGATCGCAGTGTCTTCACAAATCCCTGCTGAGACACTTCGTCGAATCGCTTCAAAAAGGCGTTCAGAGCCGGGCTTGACGGCTGTTGCGGAGGAGCTGCCGACAGCGAGGTCCTTTCGTCGCAGAGGGACAGCGAATAGCCGTTCAAAACCATTGCCAGAACCAACACCACTGCCCTGCCCTGCACAGTATTCATCAGG
>JAGQPY010000359.1 GCA_020426485.1 Planctomycetaceae bacterium | reverse complement strand
CCCTCAATTCTGAGCAAATGAGAACACTACAAAGCCGGGCCTATGTCGAGATCGGATCAGACCGCACGAACGAACTGCTGACGGTACTCGCCAGACCACTTAAGGAACGACGAACCGTTGGCTACATCCCGGAGAAGTTTTTTATCGCCTACGGCCATCAGCTGACCGACGACGAAGTCCGGAACGTGGATTCCTGTTTGCTGCTGTATCAGATTCTGACAGAACAATCGAAGCCCGAAGCGGACATCGGAAATCCTGAAACATCTGAGAAGGCGGATTCCGTGTGGCCGTCTGATTCGGCGATGGAGAAGGCAATGGACGGCTGGAAGCTGTGGCAGGCCGGAGATTACGCCGGAAGAACGCGCGATGGGTTCTACACCGATCCGGACCTGACGACCCAAGTCAAAGACTTCTGGTCAGACGGAATCTATGCCCGAGTCGACGACCAGAGTGACGGATTGTTCGAAACGATCTTCGTGATCCGAGAGGGAAAGCTGCAGTACATCGGTCGCGTCAAAGAACCCTTCCTGTTTCAGCACATCGCGTCCGGTGAGGAACAGACGGTAGAGAAATATCTCGCTCACCTCCGGAAATGATTTGTGGGCGGTTTGCCAACTTCTTCCGCGCAGCAGCTGGCGCCGTATTACCCCGGGAAAAAGCCCAACAGAGATTCGCCGACACCACGGTTCAGGAATTCTGCAGCGACATTGGTCATCCCCTGACAAACCTCGGCGTTAAGGTTCGGGCATGAGCGATTCCAAATCCATCATCCGCCAATGGAAGCTGCTGCGTCTGCTTGCAGATGCTCGGCAGGGCTACACCGTGCGAGAACTTCAGCAGGAATTCAGCGTTTCGATCGAAACCGTGCGCCGGGATCTGAACGACCTGAAGCAGGCCGGATTCCAGGTTCACGATTCCACCGGGTATCGCGGGGTGAAACGCTGGCGAGTCGACGGATTCGAGGATGGTTTTACGTTCAACGTCGCTGAGTTGCTGTCCATCTACGTGGGACGACAGTTTCTGGAACCTCTGGCCGGAACTCTCTTCTGGGACGGCCACCAAAAGGCCTTCAGCAAAATCCGAGGAGCACTGGGTGAGCAGGCGGTCACCTATCTGAAGAAGCTGGCTGCCTGTCTGCATGCCACCTCTGTCGGTGCCAGCGACTACAGCAAACGAGGCCAGATGATCGACGCTCTGATGGTGGCGATTGAAGACCGACGAGTTTCACTGATCGTGTATCAGTCCGATCAGGCCACGGAACCTGTTGAACAGGAAGTGTATCCTCAGGGATTTGTTTTCCACCGAGGCAGCCTGTATTTGATTGCATGGTCCAGCCGACGATCAGAAATTCGCACCTACAAAATGGACCGTATTGACGACGTTCATTCCACCAATCTGAAAGCCACGGTCCCACAGAAATTCAATCTGGCCGACTGGCTGGAACACAGCTTCGGAGTCTTCCAAAGCGGCAGCGGTCAACTGCAGACCATTCGCATTCGTTTCGCTCGCGATGTCGCCCGCTACGTCAAAGAATCCCGCTGGCACAAAAGCCAGAAACTGAGCCAACAAAAGGACGGCAGCCTGATCGCCGAATTCCGCCTGTCAGATACTCAGGAAATCAAACGCTGGATCATGAGCTTCGGCCCGAACGCCACGGCGCTGGAACCCGCTGAACTGGTGGAGGAAATCTCGGCGGATCTGGCAGCGATGCAGCAGGCGTACGAGAAGGAGGCTGCTCAGTGACACCGCTTTCCTCAATCCACAAACATGATGTTTCCCGGTTTCACATCTGCCAGGTAGATCCCCATCCGCTGAAACGCAAACATCACAATGCGAACGGTTTCCCATCGCTCGTCACCAAACTGTTCGCGTTTGTCCGCTTCCCATTCTTCCATGACTTCCGGCGGATAATCCGGAGCCTGATCCAGATACGCCCCGGCAAAATCCAGAACAAAGGGCGGGCTGACGATTTCCATTTCCAGAACCCACAACGAGTCGTCAAAGTCGACAAGCCCCGGCACGGTAAACCCGCTGACTTCATCCACGCGATGGTCCCGCAGTCGTCGATAGACGTCCAGCTCCCGTCGATACAAACGTTCGAAGGCAAAGCTCTTGAGAGCCGTCGCATGACTGGTACTGACGACTACACCGTCATAGCCCTGCCCGAGACGTTCGAGCAGAACAAGTCCCCGCTTCATCGCGTACTGCTGCAATCGGTGAATCGCGTCCTGTTGCCATTCCATACCGTTGTCTGCTATTCTCCCGCAGCAAAGACGCGGTCTCAGTGTCCGAATTCAGATGAAGGCCATGATCGACATTGCCAACAAACCGTATTCTGCCAGCGTTCAGCTTATCCTGCACGTCAACGGCCACGATTACGCACTGGCGAAAATCGGGCCCAACCGCATCTATCTCCGCACCCCCGTCGACCTGCCTCCCTGCGAAGGCACGCTCAGCATCAACATCGACGGCCATATAACGGAGCAAACAATCCGCCTGCCGGAAGGTGCTTCGATCAATTCACCCGGCGTGATGACGCACCAGTAGCCGGAAGTCGTTTCCCCTCTGCGTGTTGGAACCAAACACACTCAATCGCCTTTCGGCATCATCGCATAACTTGTTTTGCACTCACGGCTTGTGGCCTGCACAGTCATTACGTGCTCAACGCCTATGTGGCATCTCATTGCAAGGTAGGACGGAAATCCGTCTGCTTTTTGCGCCAAAATCTCCGAGTTCAGTGTCACACCATCTATGGCGATGGTAATAACTGTACAAGGCTCAGCTCGAAAAGCAAGCCGAACTGGAGGTGGGTGATGGAAACGACATGGACATGGTCCACGGAGATGCTGACGGCTGTGCGGAAGGAAGGACATCTGTTGGCGAGACGTTATCGAGTGGAGCCGGACTCAGCGATCAGCGAAATCTTGTCCGAACTCGCCGAAGCCGAAATATCTACACTTCAGCCAAGCCATCTCGATTCAAGAACTCTTCGGCGGGCTGGCGACCGTCGCCTCAAACGCGGGCAACGAAAACGCGCACCGGAGCGCGCCCTCGACGAACACCAATCGGTGAAGGAGGCAATTCGCCACACTGGGCCAGCAGCGTTTCCAGGGCATAGCATGCTGCTGGCGGAAGTTCGGCAAATCGCTCGTTCCGAGTGTCGTGACGTATTCGAACACACGCTTCTTGATGTGCTGTTCGGAGAACATTCGGTCTACGAAACAAAGATTGAATTTGTGGCCGTGAGCGAACTCAGTCAGGGGCACGCATACCGGCGAATTCGAGAATTTGAATCGCGACTCCGCGACACATTGAGCGCGTGGAGAGATCTCATCGCCTGACGAATACACGGCCCCTCATGGAGACCAACATATGCACTTGGACCTCGAATTCCCGGTTGTCTCAACATCGACCATCAACGTTGACCACGGCTATCACCTCTACGCCGGGCTGTCTCACGTTTTGGCGACGGTGCATTCCGAAAACGGCATCGCGGTTCACCCGATCACGGGGCGTCAGGTCGGTGATCGCATGCTGCAACTAATGCCGTGGAGCTGCGTTCGCATTCGAACGCCTCAGGAACGCATCGGCGATCTGGTGGGGCTGGCCGGGAAAACAGTAGCCATCGGCGATCGCCAGGTGAGACTGGGTGTTCCGAAGGTGCAGGGCCTGGAACCCGCGACCGCTCTTCGCAGTCGCCTGGTCACCATCAAAGGCTTCATGGATGCCGAATCATTCGCTCAAGCCGTCCGACGCCAACTGGACGCATTGGAGATTAGCGAACGAGTTATCCTGACCATCGGCAAACGCCGCACCATCAAAATCCGCGACAAAGAGGTGGTTGGCTTCGAAGTGATTCTGGAAGGCCTGACCGCAGAAGAAAGCATCGTCCTGCAGGAACAAGGTCTCGGCGGACGACGGCATATGGGTTGCGGGGTGTTTGTGGCGGCAAAATCAGAGGTGAGGGTGTAATGCAGCTTCTTGCGAAATCGTTCCACGGCAGCACGGTGCCTGAAGAGGCAACGTTATTCGGGCATCTTCGTGCGGTGCATGCCAGCGCGGTGAGCATACTCGACGCATGCGGTGATTCGATGCTCGCTGCGTTCGATATTCCGGCACGTCACCTCGATCGCTTTCGCAAGGTCCTTGCCATGGCTGCGGCGCTGCATGATGTTGGCAAAGCAAACTCGCATTTTCAGGGAATGCTGGTTCGCTCTGAAGAACGAAATCGCTACAGGTTTCGCCAAGCCCTGCGTCACGAATGGGTTTCGCTGCTGTGGCTTCAGCAATTGGAAGTTCAGCGGTGGATTCGAGAAGTCTTCAAATCGGATGCGGATCTCCTGACGTTGGAATGCTGTATCTGCGGGCATCATCCCGGTGCAAAGCGACCGACGCCGCCTTCCAGCATCGAAGGTGCCGGCTCGGAAATGGCAACGTATTTTCACGAACGGGCTTTTTCTGAAATCGCGGACTGGTTACAGCAACTCTGTGCTTCGGCTCAGAAACCGATGCTGCCCGAATGGACTTTGAAATTCAACGCGACGTCGGCAAACGATCCGAACACGTCGATCGATCGCTGGCACATGCGTGCGAACACACGCTTCGAAAACCTTTCAACAGTTGATAAACGACTTGTTGCTGCTGCCAAAGCGTGCATGGTGGCGGCGGATGTCGCGGGGTCCGCACTGACTGAGCGTCAAAGCAGTCCGCAAGAACAACACCAGTGGATTCGTTCTACGTTGGCGGCCGTTCCGAAGGCTGCGCAGATTGAGGAACTGGTAACAGAAAGGCTGAAAGGTTTTCCGGAACGCCCGTTTCAAACCAATGTGGCCAGTTCCACAAGTCGCGTCACGCTGGTGACCGCAGGCTGCGGATGTGGAAAGACCGTCGCCGCGTGGCTGTGGGCGGCTCGGCAATGTCCAGGCCAGCGAGTGTTCTTTTCATACCCAACGACCGGAACGGCGACAGAAGGCTTTCGCGGCTATCTGTTTGATCACGACACAAAAAAACCAAAGTTGGGTGCGGATCTGTTCCACAGTCGCGATCTAGTGGATTTTGAAATGATTCTGGATGTCAACGAAGACGGAAAGGCCGACGCGATCGCGGAAGAGCAACTGCGGATCTATTCCCTGAAGTCTTGGTCAACACCTATTGTTTGCTGCACTGTCGATACCGTGTTGGGCATCATTCAAAATCATCGACGCGGGCTGTATTCGTGGCCCGCGCTGGCACAATCCGCATTCGTCTTTGACGAGATCCATGCTTACGACGACAAGCTGTTTGGCTGCTTGCTTAGGTTTCTCAGCGATCTGCGAGGAACAAAGGTGCTGTTAATGACGGCGAGCCTGCCCACCCCACGACTCGCGGCCATCCAGCAGGCCCTGGAAGACGAAGAGCCCGCCAGCATCATTGTCGGGCCACCAGAATTGGAACAGCTACCGCGTTATCACCGCGAACAGCCAGACGATATTGATGCTCGTGTTCGTGAAGAACTGGATCGCGGTGGTCGAGTGCTGTGGATCTGCAATGTTGTCGATCGGGCGATGGAAGTAGCCGATCGATTTGCGGACTGGAATCCACTGATTTACCACAGTCGATTCCGCTACGAAGATCGTGTGCAGCGACATAAAGACGTAGTGGCAGCGTTCTCGCCAGGCAGTAATCAGATTGGAAGTCTGGCCATCTGTACTCAGGTTGCCGAGATGAGCCTTGATATCTCGGCCACACTTCTGGTCACTGAACTCGCTCCGGTTCCGTCGCTGATTCAGCGTTTGGGACGGCTGAATCGCCATGCCAAGCCTGCAGACCCTCCGCCGGTGACGATGCCATTTGCTGTGGATTACCGTCGCAAAGAATCGGGTGCAATCAAAGAAATGCCCTACAGCTTTGAAGTCTATGGTGACTGGCCTCAAGTGACGGAGTCC
>JAGQPY010000358.1 GCA_020426485.1 Planctomycetaceae bacterium | reverse complement strand
CAAACGACAACCTGGCGCTGTCCAGCTAAAACAGTCCAGATGTTTCGCGCTTCCGGGCAAGTGGCACGCTTCGGAAGTCGGCCGCTCCGACTCACTCAAATGTCAGTCCCAACACACCAGCCGCAGCCGTTCACGGAACACCAGACTCAGCCGATGGCGGTCTGAATCAGGCCGTCAATCGATTCAGCGAACCCTTGCCACCGAACGCCACCCACAACCATTTTTCAGCAGTCACAAGATCAGGAATGCAGCACGTCTGTTTTACAGAATACGGAGAACCGTCAGACGTTCTCCAATGCGGCGATACGCATGGTGCGAAACCAGGCCGAGGTCAGGTTCACGTTCGCATGATTGCCAGCCCGATCAATCCATCGGATCTGATGTTCATTCGAGGGCAGTACGGAGTCAAAGCCACATTCCCGCAGACGCCGGGATTTGAAGGAGTGGGAGTCGTCACAGAATCCGGAGGCGGCCTGCGAGGACGTTTGTTTCAGGGAAAGCGAGTGGTTGTTCTCAATCGGAAGGGCGGAAACTGGGCACAGTCCGTTGTGGTCCCTGCCGAAAACGTTGTTCCCGTCAGCTCAAAGCTTTCCGATTTTCAGGCCGCCACCTCGTTTGTCAATCCCATGACAGCGTGGGTGATGACTCAGGAAATTCTTGGAGTTCCTTCCGGGGCATGGCTGATCCAAACGGCCGCTGCTTCGTCACTGGGGCGAATGGTCATTCGACTGTGTGAACATCTCGGCATTCCCACCCTGAACATCGTTCGCAGCCAGCACAGTGAAGACCTGCTCCGAAACGAAGGCGTTGCAAACGTTCTCCGATTCGATCCGGAACACTCAGATCCGGATCAGCTGTGCAGATTCGTCGCTGAACGTGCCGGACCGCCGGGAGTCGGCTATGCCATTGATCCGGTTGGAGGTGTGACCGCTGCTCAACTTCTGCGGTGCCTGCGACCCTGTGGGCGTCTGCTTCTGTACGGAACGCTCAGCAACGAGCCGCTGGTGATTTCACCGAGGGACCTGATGACACGTCAGATCCGAGTCGACGGCTTCTGGCTTGGAAACTTCATGGATCAGTGTCGTCTGCTCAAAAAGCTGCGACTGATTCGACGAGTGACAGATCTTATCAGCCGCGGGATTCTGCCAACCCATGTTCAGCAGACATTCCCCTTGTCTGAGATCCGGCAGGCAGTCCTGACCGCGGAATCCTCAGAAAACAGCGGAAAAGTCTTACTGATGATGACCGAGCCCCAGGAAACGTCCCGTCAATAGCCGCCCCCGGTTAACTGCCGCCGTGAACAGCTTTGCGCCGCAACGACGCTGCCGTTCGAAACGGATCGTGCAGTTGTTCAGCTTTTTGGGGTCGCCTGTGACATCGGAACCAGCGATGAGATCCGGGGCGGCGGAGAATCCGCCGTCAGTGGCGAAGAATCCGTCATCGCACGGATTTGTTTTGGCCACGTGAGCCGCATTCGTCCCGATTCCTGTGGCTTGGGACCAGTGGCACGGAAAATGCGAAGAGTTCTCGCAAGCAGCCGACGTTGTCATCGTCAGGTCTTTCGCCTTGACCGGTGCGTGCGCTGCGTTGGCTGGCAGCTCATTCGAATCCGGC
The DNA here is from genome assembly GCA_020426485.1 of Planctomycetaceae bacterium. Classification (GTDB taxonomy): domain Bacteria; phylum Planctomycetota; class Planctomycetia; order Planctomycetales; family Planctomycetaceae; genus JAGQPY01. The sequence continues at coordinate 4,319 of JAGQPY010000358.1, read as the reverse complement.
AACGCTGGTCGGATCGTCGGCTTTGAGACATCTGCCTGTCACATCAATTGGTATCAAGTCGAATCGATCCACGTTCAGAGAAAATGTCTATGTTACCGCGCACTTCGGCTCGACCTCGTCAGGGCTTCACCTTGATCGAACTGCTGGTGGTAATTGCCATCATTGCCATCCTCATCGCGCTGCTGCTTCCGGCGGTGCAGCAGGCTCGCGAGGCGGCTCGGCGGACTCAATGTAAGAATCACCTGAAGCAGATGGGACTGGGGCTGCACAACTATCACGATGTTTTCGGCGTCCTGCCTCCAAGCTATTGTCTTGTGCCGGGGGTCAGCTCCAGTTCGTGGTCGATTCACGGGCGTCTGCTGCCGTATATGGAGCAGGGAAACCTTTACAACCAGATCGACCTGAGTGTGGGTTGGTCGAACTATCCGATCATCAGCGGTTTTCGAGTTCCTGTGTATGTCTGTCCGTCTGATCCCAAAGGCGACAATCTTCGTGACACATCAGCGACCGGCAGTACAAGCGGCATCTTCCTGTACCCCACGACTTACGGCTTCAACTTTGGAACGTGGTTGATTTACGATCCCAACACCGGCAAAGGTGGCGACGGGTTGTTCTATCCGAACAGTCGCATTCGGCTGGGACACGTCACCGACGGAACATCGAATACTCTGGCAGCTTCGGAAGTTCATGCGTGGACCAACTACCTTCGCAATGGTGGTCCGGCGGCGCCCTATACTTCAACTGTTCCGGCCACGCCGGCGGACGTCGCCGCCGCCGCCGCGCCGGGCAAAACCGATCGTCTACAGGAAGGAACCGGGCACACAGAATGGGCGAATGGCCATTGTCATCACAGCGGAATGACCACCACATTGACTCCCAACACGTTCGTGCCGTTCACGTTTATGGGCGTGACTTATAACATCGACTTCAATTCGCAGCAGGAAGGCCGAAATCTGACGCCATCCTATGCCGCGTTAACATCACGCAGCTATCATACCGGGATCGTGAACTCGCTGCTGGCCGACGGCTCTGTGCGTTCGATCAGCGACAACATCGACTTTGGTACGTGGCGGGCTCTGGGGACCCGGTCGGGTGGCGAAGTCGTTGGCGAATTCTAAACCCGAACATGACGCCAACTTGTGTAAGCGACAAATCAGCATCAGCCGGAATCCCACCGTTCATTCATCGAGACTTCATCTCTTCCACCAGGAACACAAATCGTGACGCTTTTAACACCTCAGAGTCTTATCAAAACCGTAGGCCGGGTCGAGACCCGGCAGCAGCCAAATCTGCTCCGTTCGGCGACTTCATCTCCGATGACTCTGACCTCGCTGTCCATCGCGGTCGTTGCGTTGTCGCTGGCTCAGTCCGTGGCTTTCGCTCAGTCGGTGAACCCTCAGGTCAAGGCATCTGTGGACCGCGCCGTCGAGTTTCTGAAACTGACACAGAACTCCGATGGGTCATGGACGAAGAACGACCGTGTCGGCATTACCGGGCTGGTGGTTGCTTCGCTGCTGGAATCGGGCCTGTCGCGCGACGAGCCGATGGTTGCCAACGGACTGAACAACCTGTTCAGCCATCGCAAGCCCGATGGTGGCTTTTACGCTGACGGCAGCGGCCACCGGAACTACGAAACCTGCATTGTCGTGATGGCTCTGGCAGTCGCCAACGGTGACGGAAAGTACACCGCCGACATCAAAGCCGCCGAAAACTTTCTTCGCGATCTGCAGTGGGATCAGGGGGAAGGTATCGAATCGTCTGATCCCGCCTGGGGCGGCGGCGGTTACGGCAGCCATCAGCGTCCCGATCTGTCTAACACTCAGTTTCTGATGGAAGCTCTGAAGTCAGCCGGTGTGAAAGAAGACGACCCCGCCATGCAGAAGATTCTGGTCTTTGTGTCCCGCACTCAGAATCTGGAAACGTCCGCCAACGACACACCGTTCGCCGGAAAGATCAACGACGGCGGCTTCTACTACACTCCGGCCGCCGGAGGAGATTCCAAGGCAGGTACGACCGAAAACGGCGGCCTGCGTTCTTACGCCAGCATGACCTACGCCGGCCTGAAAAGCCTGATCTATGCTGGTCTGAAGAAAGACGATCCGCGAATCGTCGCGGCCAAAGACTGGATTCGCAGGAACTACAGCCTGACAGAAAACCCAGGCGTCGGACAGCAGGGCTTGTTCTATTACTTCCACACATTCGCCAAGACTATGGACGTTCTGGGCGACGCGGAGTTCGTCGATGCCGCCGGCAAAGCTCACGACTGGAAAGCCGAACTGCGAACGCGACTGTTCGAACTGCAGGACAAAAACGGAAGCTGGGTGAATCCCGCCGACCGCTGGTACGAAGGCGACCCCAACCTTGTCACCGCCTACTGCCTGCTGGCTCTGAAGCACTGCCACTAACCGCAGGCAAATAAGACGTCGTTCGTCGGACGGAACAACATCTTCCTCGTCGACAACACTGGACGCTGGGTGGCCCGACCGCCGTTTGGGGCGGTCGGGGGCCGCGGGCACAAGATGGATCATCGTTAGCGTCGACTGCAGTTCTGTCGCGAAATCGTCATCATGCTCCAATCCCGGCGGCCACCGAATCCGACAACCAACAGATCGATGTCCTGTACATCAGTTCCTGTACTTATTCATGAACGAACTGATTTGAAGAGTTTCAGGATACCAGACGAGAGCATCGACTTGATCGTGCAGATGACGAATCTCAGGCACCGTCCTCGCTGCGGCGCCAGTCGCGGCCCATGGTTCCAGTGACAATCCTTTTCCCCTGATCATGTTGTGCATGGTTTCGCCCCCTGAGACACGAGAAGGTGGCAAAAATGAATATGGCTCTGTGTGTCATAGCCGCCACTGTCAACCATATGGGCCACCTGAAAGGTGTGGTAAGTGTGTCAGAAGTTTCTGGACGCATCTGATATCACATCCTGTCGCTCCGCGACCCGACCGAACAAGTCGTTTGGACCACCCCGCTTAACTGACTGGCGTGATTCGATCTCAGGTCGGGTGCCATGGTCTCAACGCGAAGCGGGGTGACCATGAGTGTCCGATCTCGACGAATTGAAGCGACGGACTATGGCAGCACCCCTGAACGACAACACGAATGGCTCGATATCTGCGGATATCAACCGTGAAATCCAGCATGAATCAAAGCATGCCCACGCTCCGCGAGTGCATGGCACCCGTGCTCACGTCACTCCCTGTCGAAATGTAAGTTCTTCCGTGAACACCTTGTTGCAGCCGTCGCTGGTCGGGGCTCTCGATTTATTTTGGATGCCTAACGTGGCCCCGGAGTTCACTTGAACTGCCCGGGATGGAGGGACAGAATAGCAACATAGCCCATAACCGGGCAGTGCGTCAGGATACTTGAGGCAACACCCGTATTCGCAAACCAGACTCGACGAGAACTCATCTTTTCAATTCGGCGCCGTTAACCCACTCCAGTGATTTCGAATGCAAGTCTCACTGCAAACGTATATGCGAATTCTGGTGCTTGTCTTTCCATTTCTATCCTTGTCCTGCGGAGATGTTTCGGTGACAGATTCTGACAAGAGGATTGTAACTCTGCCCGGTCCGATTTACCCACAGGAGGAACGCTTCGCAGACGATCGGCTCCTTCCACTTGGGCAGCAGTTTCTGGAAGCGTTGCAATCGGATGACGTCCGGAAGTTTTCCGATTGCTGGTGTTCCGTTGAAGAGCGACTGCAGAGCCTGAGTGAGGACGAAGGGATTGATTGGACGCCCGAGGTGAGTGCGCATTACCGGAAGCATTACGAGTCGGATGCTGAGTTGATCGAACTCTATCATGCCATGTATCGAACCGCTCTGACGAAACACGCTGGCCGAATCGAGGCAGTGACACTCGATCACGTTAAAACAACGACAATCCGTCAGCCCGTGCAGATATTTGTTCGGCTGCCAAACCAGACACTCCTCCGATTTGAAGTTGACGGAGCTGAGGATGCCCACGGCCGCTGGCGTTTTTTGGGGGCACCCAGTTCTCTTTTGGAAATCACAGACACAGCGGACGGGATCACCGAGATGACGTTTGCAGAACCCACGTCCGTTGAGATGGAGAATAACCTGGAGCGCGTGCTTGGGGAAATTGAAAAGAGTTTCGAGGAATAGGTGCTACGGCGAGCCCTCACCAAGGTTATGCGCCGGGGGGCAGTCGTCGCCGTATGAAGAGGGGAAAACTAAAGCATCAGGCCTCTTATCTCGGCGCTGAATTTGCACCGACCCTGCGTTTGTGAGATCCAGACTACCGTCCTACGCAGCTACACCTTTAACAACACCTACGGAACAGGCTTT
>JAGQPY010000357.1 GCA_020426485.1 Planctomycetaceae bacterium | reverse complement strand
ATCAGCCATAAAGATCACAATTGTGTTGTCATCCAGTCCGTTTTCCTTCAACGCCGCCATCACCGTTCCGACTCCGTCATCCACGCCGCTGACTTCCGTGGCGACTCGACGGATCGATACCGGATTGTTGTGGAAATCCAGATTGTGCAACTGCCACGGGTGAGCCTTCTCCCGAGGAAAAGACAGCAGCGGTTGGTCGCGATAGAAATCCGCGTGCCGGTTGCGTCCTTCCCGCAGCAACAGCCGACTGAGCGAATACGGACCGTTGTACGCCAGAAACAGGAAGAACGGCTGTTTGTCATTCACAGACACGAATGTCTGTGCCACCTGTTGCTTCAGCCGCGATGCATTTTCCGGTTGTTTAACCCGATGCCGCAGGCGAGGCGGTGCGGGTTGGTGTATCCTCGCCTGCGGCGTCGGGTTAAACGTAGTAGCCGTGGGCTGACGCCCACGGCTACAGTCTGTCGCCCCGTCCGGGGCTGAATCGCATGAAGACGCGTCGTCGGATTCACAACTTGCTGCGGCCAAGCTGGTGTCTGAATCCAATGGCAACGAGGCCACGGCATCCGTCTGGTTTTTCCCCTCAATGAAGCGCACCGCATGCTTCGTCCAGAAGTCGGTCAGGTACTCCGGTTCCGTTCGCAACTTGCCGTCTTCGATGATCTGAGCATCATAAAACGTCGACGTGCCGCCGTGCGGCATCGTGATCCAGTAGTCATCGAAGCTTTCCTGCGGTGACATGTTGGCTCCCAAATGCCACTTGCCGACCAGACCGCAGCGATATCCATTCTGCTTCAGAACTTCCGGAATCGACGTGAATTCGGCCAGCGTGTTGCGAGCTTCCGGCCCGGTCTGCAGCCGACCGCCTCGCAGAAAACAGTGGACCCCGTGCTGCGACGGAATCAGCCCCGTCAACGTGGTGGCTCGCGTGGGAGAACACACCGGATTACTGGCGAATGCGTTGTCAAACAGAGTCCCCTCGGTCGCCAGCCGATCAATGTTCGGCGTCCGAATCTCCTCATTGCCATAACATCCCAGCGTCCACGCTCCATGGTTGTCCGTCATAATCAGGACGACGTTGGGGCGATCGACGGTTGCAGCCGTCTGAGATTCCGCAGCGAGGACAGGCAGTGCCGACAGGATGAACAACGACACGGACAGGAATGTCCGTGCCACCGCCTGAGCCTGTACGCCCCGTTGGGCCCGTGCGACCCGCTGGGCTTGCGTCGCCGTGAGGAATGCGAAAAGCTCCGAAGCCGACGTGCGAATCGTAAATCGGCAGGCTGAACGCGCGGTGAGAAATGGCATGGTGGCGGGGTTCCTCAGAGAGTGGAAGGAATCCATGGGGGAGGACATCGCCGGATGATACCGTTCGCGTCTCAGGACAACCAATGAGCGGCCGTTCGAGGGGCGAGTGCGGGGAAAGGGGCGGAGTCCTTTTCGGCTGCCCCGGCAATTGATAATGAGAAGAACGGTCACCCGAAACGGATTCTCGCCCCTCTGCGGAATCTTGTTTGATGGGTTTCCTCAAGGAACCAGCGACTGCATTTTGACATCGTTCGGTCAGCGGTTAGTCTGCGGCAATCGCGGCACCTTTGCTCCGGTTTTCGCAAACGGGCAATGGTTTTGGGTCGCCGACGGAACTCAACTTTCTGACTGAATTTTTCCCATGACTCGGATCACCGACGTTTTTCAAACGGCCGCCGCAGAGCAGCGGATGACCTTCATGCCCTTTGTCACGGCTGGAGATCCGTCGATGGATGGAACGGCCGCCATCCTGAAAGCTCTGCGAGACGCCGGCGTCGATTTAATCGAACTGGGTTTTCCGTACAGCGATCCCATTGCCGACGGGCCAGTCATTCAGGCGTCGTACACTCGAGCTTTGAACGCCGGCGTCACGGTGCCGCAAATCTTTTCCATGATGGAGTCCGTGAAAAACGAAGGACTGCCGCCGGTGCTGGCCATGGTGTCTTTCGCCATCATCTTTCGTTTTGGCGTGGAAAAGTTTGCGGAGCGCGCTGCCGCAGTGGGATTCAGCGGACTGATCGTGCCTGATCTTCCCGTCGACGAAGCAGAAGACATGAAGGCGATTGCTGTGCGTCACGGACTTGATCTGGTGCTGTTGATCGCCCCCACAACGACGACCGCTCGCACGGCGGCCATTCTGAAATCATCCACAGGCTTTGTGTACTGCGTTTCGGTGGCCGGGACGACGGGAGTTCGCCGCGAACTGCCGCCGGAACTTTCGGAACAGCTGCGCACGCTGCGAGCCAATACTTCACTGCCACTGGCTGTGGGTTTCGGCATCAGTGCTCCGGAACAGGTGGCCGCTCTGGAAGGAGTTGCTGACGGGATCATCGTTGGGTCGGGAATTGTGCGACTGGCGGAAGGCAAGTCGGCTGACGAAGCCGCCAAAGCCGTTCAGGAGTTCGCGTCAACCATGAGAGCCGCCGTCCATCAGACTCGCCCATCGCAGGCGACAGCCGCAAAGTAGGGCCTCCCGGCACTGCACATGTACCCCAGCAGAAAATGAAGTTGTGGAGATTTCGCCGGGGAACTGCGAGTGTACGCCTGTTGTTTTCAGAAGCCGGACTTCATGAAAGCAGACCGCCGTTCGACTACGCGGCGTCGCCTTCCAGGGAATCTGTCAGCCTGCGCAGACTTTCGGAACTGCCGAAGGCAAACAGGTCGTCGCCGGCCATAATGGTCAGGCTTCCGGGTGGTGGAAAGTACTTTTCGCCCGTCTTTCGGCAGACGCCCAGCAGCATGATCCCGTCGTCTCTCAGCGAAGTCTGTTTGAGCTGCTGATTGACCAGAGAAGACGTTTCGGGCACCTGAACTTCCGCAATCTCCCAGTCGATACCTTCAGATTCGGCTACTTCGACAAAGTTTTCGATGCTGGGCGACAGCATGAAGCGAGCCATTCGAATGGCGCCGGACGACAGCGGATTGATGACCCGTGTGGCACCGGCCTGCATCATTTTCTGAGCGGCTCGGTCATCACTGGCTCGCGCCACGATCTGCAGGTTGCTCGACAGCAGGCGAGCTGAGAGAACCACGTACAGATTGTCGGCATCGGTCGGAAGAACCGTCGTCAGCGCTCGCGCGCGATCAACGCCGGCCTGCAGCAGTACGTCGTCGCGAGAAGCGTCGCCTGTCAGGAACATCCACTGCCTTTCGTGGAGTTCCGGGGTGTACAGTTCTTCTTTTTCATCGATGATCACGAATGGCTGATGTCGTTTTTCCAGATACGAGCACAGTTCCTGCCCCATGCGTCCAAAGCCACAGACAATGAAGTGACTGTCCAGTCGTTCAATTCTTCGTTCCATTCGACGTCGCTCCAAAACGGCCTGCAGGTCAGCGTTGACAAGAATCTGACCAAACTGAAACGCGCTGTAGGCGAAAACCCCGAGACCGCACGCCAGATACACGATGATGAAGACCATCGTGGATTCTGTCAGCGGTTCGGGCTCCGAACTGCCCACCGTGGCCAGCAGAATAAACGCGTGGTAGAAACAAAGCAGCAGTTCCTTCCCCGTCAGCAGATGCAGGCCGATCGCACCGACCAGCAGCATCGCCAGAATCAACAACGGGATTTGGATCAGATTACGCATACAAACGAAGTGAGCACAGGATGGTGCATCAGGTCTGATTCACGGATAGCTGAAACAGTAGCCATCCAGCCGTTGCGATCGCCTCTCCGAATACCACTGACACTCCGCCACGGAACATTCCTCCGCCGGCGAATTCACCCGAACAGACCACGTCCTTCAACCAGCCATCGCACAAACGATTGTGACAGGAACCGAATTCTCTGCAAAGCGGACTTCCGGCAAACGCAGTTTTTGAGATTCACAGCTCTGGCCTGCCCCCGTGTGGTGAAAAGCTTTCGGTCGGGAAGACAGACGTCGGACGTCAGCAGGCTCGGTGGCGATCTCGGCTTACGATGGACTCTGCCGGCCAAACCCCTTTCGAACGATGGACGAAATTGGTGTGACTCCGGCGATCAGCAGCAGAGTCTCGACGATTGCGGTTGGCACCTCCATTGCCTTTGCCCGACACGGGCTCGAACGACGAAGTCTTTGCCGTGAGCATTTCTGCCGCTTGCTCCGACGCCGCAGGCGAGGCCCGTCCCGGGACGACTGTCCACCGATTCTTCCGGTCGTCGATCAAATGAGAGACAGGCAATCGTGTCGAAAGTGGTGGACCTGAGATTCTCATTGACGTTTCTGTCGATGAAAACGGTCTGACGCGGGCACTCGATGAGGCGAGTTGCCTTTGAAAAAACTTCGCTGGATTCGCCAATGGGCGGTATTCGGACGCAGAAACACATCCAAATGACGGGATTGATCCGGTACAATCCTGAAGGCTGCTGACAACGGTCGGCAGGGTCTGGATTTGTGGCTTCAGGAGTTCACCAACAACATGACCAGCCATTGCAGACGTTTTCAAAAACTGAATGGAACTCGCCGAGATATGCTGCTGCGCTGTGCCAACGGCTTTGGCGCGGTAGCGTTGTCCGGTCTTCTGCTGGATGATTCAACGAGCAGTCCCTTGCTCGCGGCGGAAGCCATTTCGCGTGATCCGTTTGCGCCAAGAAAGACGCACTTCGAACCGCGGGCTCGCAGTGTGATCTTTCTGTACATGGACGGTGGCGTTTCTCAGGTGGATTCGTTTGACCCAAAGCCGGATCTGAAAAAGTATGACGGCCAGCCGTTTCCCACAAAGACTGAACCGACTCAGTTCAACAACATCGGCAACACTCTGGCCAGTCCATGGAAGTTCAACAACTTCGGAGAAAGCGGAATTCCCGTCAGTGACCTGTTTCCGCATGTGGCTCAGCATGTTGACGATCTGGCTGTGGTCAGATCCATGGTGTCAGCCTTCCCGGAACACACCAACGCCAACTACTTTCTGCACACCGGGCATGGTCTGCAGGGACGACCGTCGATGGGAGCGTGGTTTGGGTATGGGTTGGGCACGGAATGCCGCGACCTGCCTCACTACGTCATTCTGAACGGTGGCCTGATTCCCCCCGGAGGCCTGGACAATTTCGGCAGCGGTTACCTGCCCGCCAGTTATCAGGGCTCCGTATTTTCCAGCAACGATCCGCCCGTTGCCGACATTAAACGTCGGGAAGACACCGCCGAACTGCAGCAGCGCAAGCTGCAACTGATTCGAGCACTCGATCAGCGAACACTGAAACAGTACGGCAACGATGATCAGGTGGAATCGGCTATTGCCAATTACGAACTGGCAGCTCGCATGCAGATGGCCGTGCCCGATCTGGTCGATCTGAGTGCCGAAACGGAACAGACTCAGGCCGCCTATGGCCTCACCGATGAATTCAAAAACACGACCGTCTTCGGGCGACAGTGCCTGCTGGCTCGCCGACTGGTCGAGCGCGGTGTGCGATTCATTCAGATCACTTGTCCGGGCGGCAACGGAGACCGCTGGGACCAGCACAGCAATCTGTTCGATGGTCACACCAAGAATGCTCGTTCGGTGGACAAACCCATTGCGGCTCTTCTGGCAGATCTGAAGCAGCGAGGATTGCTGGACACAACGCTGGTCGTGTGGTCGGGGGAATTCGGTCGAACTCCGTTTGCTCAGGGAAAAGACGGCCGCGACCACAATCAATACGGCTTTTCGCTGTGGATGGCCGGCGGCGGAATTAAGGGGGGAACCGTCTATGGCTCCACCGACGATTTTGGCTTCCAGGCGTTGGAAAATCCAACCAGTGTTCACGACCTGCACGCCACGATGCTGCACGCCATGGGGCTGGACCACGAGCGTTTGACCTACCGCTACGGCGGTCGGGATTTCCGCTTAACCGACGTACACGGTCGGGTGCTGCACGAGATCCTGGCGTAAGCCGTACCTCTCTCGGTACACGCATTTCCTCGGAAAATCCGTTGGCGCAGCAACATTTTTCCAGAAATTTGCTTCACAATCC
>JAGQPY010000356.1 GCA_020426485.1 Planctomycetaceae bacterium | reverse complement strand
GAAATCCCAATTCGTTTAACTCCAATACCGTTCAAAAACTGATAAATCGCTGTCAGCCGCAGGGCGTTAGCTCCGGTTTTGTTGCGTTGACGATCGCACGCGAACCGCGGCTAACACCTGTCGGCTAATCATTGAACGGTCTCGCGTTTAGCCCGATGCCGAAGGCGAGGATCGGTGCAGCCTGGCCTTTCGGCCACGGATTAAACGAAAAGAATCGCTGCACACCATTGGAGGCTGACCACCTTAAATGGACAGGTTGTCCCGGTCCCGGTCGGGTTGATGCGGGACTTTCATTCCTGAAGCACCACGCTTCAGGTTCAGTCAGGGAATGCATGCCGAAAAACAGTTCAGGTAATTCGAGAGAAAGAAATGCAATGGCCCCAGAGAATCTCCTGCCGGGAATTCGCTTCCAACGTGGTCCTTGTTTGAGCCGGCTGACGCCCATCGCTGTTCTGGTTGTGATCGTCTTCACGCAGTTCCACTTCGCAACACCCGCTGTCGCTCAGCAGGCGGAAGCTTCATTGATCGCGGAATCCTCCAATCTCAGTGCTGCTCTGCCGCCGGGGGAATGGCTGCGAGTCGAAACTTCTGTGGACAAAGCGCTGGAGTGGCTGGCATCTCAGCAGGAAGACGATGGCCGATTTTCAGGGGAGGACGTGGCTCAACCTGCCACGACGTCTCTGGCCATCATGGCCTTTCTGTCCCGCGGACACGTTCCGGATCAGGGTCCCTACGGAAAACAATTGGCGGCCGCCATCGATTTTGTTCTAGCCACCCAACGTCGTCGAGGCTACTTCTCACTGCTGCCGGTGACTCCGCCGGCGTCACATATGACTCCAGGGCAAACCGTGACGTACAACCATTCGATTGCCGGGCTGATGCTGGGCGAAGTTTACGGCATGACATCCGGAAAACGTTCCGCCGCCATTCAGGACGCCATCACAAAGGCGCTCATTTTTCATCGCGAAGTTCAGACGCGGCAGAAGGAACGCGAGGGCGACATTGGAGGCTGGCGGTACGGTTATCCGGAAGGCCCCAAAGCGTCGTCCGACATGTCTGTCACGGGCTGGGCACTGATGTTCCTGCGTTCCGCACGGAATGCGGAATTCAATGTTCCAAAACAGTATTTCGATGAGGGTCTCGATTTTGTGCAGCGATGTTACGAAGACGATCCTCAGCAGCACGAAAAAGGTGTCTTCCGCTACCGACCTGCCGTGTCCGCTCCAAATGAAAATCCGCAGATTACTCGAGCCAACACGGCTTCCGCCATGTTGACGCTGCTTCTGGGAGGCCGACAGAATTTTCCCGGTGTTGCCACCGGCGTCCAGTGGTTTCGCAGTCGAGAGTATCCTAAAGCGTGGCAGGACGGCTATTTTTATCTTTGCAGCTATTATTCCAGTCAGGCGATGGCTCAGGTCGGCGGCGATACCTGGAACCAGATGTTTCCACAGATTGCCGCCAGTCTGCTGTCGGAACAAACGGACAACGGTTCGTGGCCGCCCGGCAGTTCCAATGAACGTAACTTCGGCAGCACCTATTCCACATCACTGGCCATTTTGGCCCTGACGCCGGCGTACCAGCTGCTGCCGATCTATCAAAGATAGATGTCCCGATGCCAAGGCGCGAAGCCGCGCCCCGCCCCGCCAGGATTCGTCTTCAATTTCGCTCATGCTCGCTTCCGTTTGGCGTCTGCGGCGTCTAACGTTCTGCCAATCCATTGAATCCACCAGGCGATGAAGTCCGTCCCCTGCCCAGTAAAGGGATCCGGATTTGCTATGGAAATTGACCAACAAAAGCGTGTCCGCGCGAGTGGCATTCTACGTCAACACGCCATCGTGCAGACTGGTTCAGGGGCCGCCCCTGTGAGGAAAACCGGCATTGTCAGCAATTGAACCATCCAGCTATCGATGGCCCGCCGAATGGGAAACTCACGAAGCGACCTGGCTGTCGTGGCCCGTTAACCCAAACACCTGGCCGGGAATCTTTGAACAGATTCCTGCGGAATACGCACGGTTTGTGGCCGCCATCGCGTGTTTCGAACCCGTTCGGATTCTGACAGCCAATGCGGCCGCTGCAGACGAAGCTCGCCGACTGACAAACGAAGCCTGTGAAGCTGCGGCGGCAAAGTTCCCCGTCGACTTCATCGACATAGCCGTCAATGACTCCTGGTGTCGCGACTATGGCCCGATTTTTCTGAACCGTCGGCCGGAAATTACATCCGGTGACGCTCAGATCATGATCGACTGGGATTACAACGCCTGGGGTGGAAAGTACCCTCCATGGGATCATGACGCTCAGGTCGCAAGAAAAATTGCTCATCTGTTGAACTGCCCGCGGATCAGCCCCGGAATCATTCTGGAAGGCGGCGCGATTGAAGGCAACGGTGCCGGAACCGTCCTGACAACGGAAAACTGCCTGCTGAATCCCAACCGCAACCCGGATCTCAATCGCCTGGCGATGGAAGGTCTGCTGCGACGATATCTCAACTGTGAGCGAGTCGTCTGGCTTCCGGGGCATGGCATCATTGGCGATGACACAGACGGTCATATTGATCAGGTGGCCAGATTTGCGGATCGGCTGCATGTGCTGGTTGCGGCACCGCACAATGACGATGCGGAAGAGGCCACGGCTCTGCGAGCCAATCGTGATGCGGTCCTGGCAGCTCGCACGGCCACCGGTGAATCTCTGCAGGTCACGGACCTGAAAATGCCGTCACCGAAATTCGAACAGGGACATCGACTGCCAGCCTGTTACTGCAACTTCTACATTGTCAACGGCGGCGTCATCGTTCCGACCTTCCGGGATGCTGCTGACGACGAAGCCCTTGTTGCGCTGCAGGCAGCCTTCCCGGATCGCCGGATAGTCGGCGTCGATGCTCTGAAACTGATCTGGGGCCTGGGAGCGTTTCACTGCATGACACAGCAACAGCCAGCCATCATCATCTGACAATGGCTGTGCCCGACGGGACAGAAATCCGGTGAAATGCCCGTCGGGAAGGGGAGCTGTCCCGGTTCTGTGCGTAACGATTCCGGTGTCGTCAGAATTGATTGTGATCAGCATAAAGCGATGGACACAGACACGGGAAAGATTCTGATTCTGTGGACGGTGCGATGCTCAGTCGCGCTGTACGTCGTGGCGTTGTGGCGGTATCTGCAGGCGACTCGATCATCACCGTCAAAGGCCGATTCGGCGGTGTACGGCGAGTGGCGGACGGACGCATCAGACCGTGATGAGCGTGCTGTGATGACAGGCGGCAAGCCGTCAACGGTTGCTCGCTTGTCACTTGACCCGGTGTATCGAATGGCGTGGCTGTCGTCGTGGATCTTTTGTTTGATTCACGTGGTGTGTGCGTATCACTTTCAGCACCAATGGAGTCAGACGGCCGCCATTATTCACACGGCAGAAATGACGGAACGTGTGGTGGGGCTGTACTGGAGCGGTGGTCTGTACATCAACTATCTGTTTCTGACCGTGTGGGGCATCGATTGTGTGCGTCTGTTTCGACAGAAACCGGGACTGCATCCGGCGACCATGCATGCGGTCGCGGCCTTCATGATGTTCAACGCCACGGTGGTGTTTGGTCCCCGCTGGTGGGTGATTCCCGTGGGAGGTCTGCTGGCTGCACTGCTGATTCAACGGTTTGCCGAGCGTCGCTGACGAAACAGTCGGGCGGGGATCGCAGATTTTTTACCAGCCGGACGGCATGTCGGGTTGCTGCCAGCCGCTCATGCCGCCATCGACCATCAGCATGTGGCCGTGTACATGTCGAGCGGCGTCACTGACCAGATAGACGGCTCCATCGCCGCACACTTCGGCGCCGGGGACTTCGCCGTTGGGCGTATGCAGGCACATCCAGCTTTTAAAGCGAGCGTTTTCTTCAATGATGGACGTCAGCGGAGTACTGACCAGACCTGGTGCCAAGCCGTTAACGCGAATCCCCAGCGGTGCAAGCGACACGCACAGGGACTTCACCATCATGGCGACGGCTCCTTTGGACGTGTCGTAGCACGAATGCACGGGCTCCGCCAACTGACCGTTGATCGAACCAATCATCAGGACTCGCCCCGCCACTTTGTGTTCCACCCAGTGGCGAGCGAAGCGCTGCGTCAGAAAGTAGGGCGATGCCACATTCAGTCGCATGGTGAGACCGTAGGTTTCGAGATCCATGTCCAGGAACGGCTTGTCAATGTACGTTCCGGCATTGTTGACCAGGATATCGATCCCGGGCATGGCGGTCATGGCGTTTTGAAAGACTTCGTCGACGACCGTTTCCGTCGGACCGGACAGATCTCCCGTGACGAATTCGGCCTGAACACCGCATTCCCGGCAGATACCGAGAACCTGTTCGGAATCCGGACCGGCTTTCCGGCCGTGGATCACCACGTCCGCCCCTGCGCGAGCAAACGCTTCGGCGATCGCTCGCCCGACGCCTTTGGTGGAACCGGTGACCAGCGCTTTGTGTCCCTTCAGATCAATCATGAACGATCTCCGAAGACCGCGCGTGGCACGGGGACGACTGTTTTACGGCTCAGCGTTGAATCGGATTCAACGCTACGTCTGAACCTGATGACAGCGTTTGCAGCGCTTGCGCGGTCCGATCAGCACGCCGCATTTCGGGCAGCGTTTGGACTTCTTTGAAATCTTTGACTTGGTACGCGGACGGTACACCATCTCTGGACAACTCCGGAACAAACAGGCTGCCTGCGGGAAAACCCGGAAAATTGCACTCGTCTGGACCGCAGAGCAGTCAGGTGGCTCCAGAGGGTGGTGCTCAGGTACGGAACCTGAGCGGCGGGGAAATGTATCGGCTTCCTGCTGCTGACACAATTGATTCCGCCGTTGATTTCCATTCGTGAAGATGCGTCGCGTGGGGCATCGTGAACGGTCAACGCTGTGAAGCATTTTCTGACGCCGAAAACTTTCTTGGTTTCAGAGGTCGTGAGGCTTCTGAAATCACCACCGTGTTCGCCGAATTCTCGCGAATCGGGCGACAGAAAGGCTTCACAGCGTTGGTGAACGATGACACCCATGGCGTGGAAAATGGTCGACGATCGTCGACGCCAAATCTTCTTTCCGGAACCCGATTTTCCGGCGAATCGATCTGTTCGTCAGAGTCGACGTGTGAAGCACAGCTTTCGCCGTGTCGTAGCGAGAATGCCGGTTACACGGTCAGGTCATGGGTTCGACCATAGCCGTCGACCGTTAAGACTGGATTCACCGGATCGACGCCCTCGATTCTGTCGAAGGATGAGTCCGGGCATTGAATGAGCGGATTATTCCGGGACGGGATTGGGTACGTCATTGCTGGCGAAGCCTCCGTTGGCGTATTCCTGATGGACTCGACTTGAACGGCTGCCGTGCGGCCGCGCGAAACAAGGTCACTGTCGATCAAAGATACCCGTTCCGATTCAACCCATCTCTTGAAAAATCAGCTTCAGGCAAGGACGCCATGCATCGCCCATATCACCGAAAACTGATTGGTTCACTGCTGTTTGCTTCGATCGCCTCCGGATGTGCCGGAACGAATCAATCCATCGTTCGTCGCGAGCCTTCTGTTGCCGTCGAGCCCACACTTGCCTCGGACCTTCAGGATGTTTCCGGCCGAGCATCAATATCTTCGGACGACCAGACGCGCAGTCACGCCGAAGCCGACGGCGCGATTCGTCCCGTTGCATTTTCTCGGGATGATCAGGTCGCTGCATCATCAGGTTCGCCTCAGCAGGACAGCAAAGCCGAGGTGGCTCCCGTGGCACCGCCGGTTCCGCCATCAGCCAGCGGTCCCGTGCAAAGTGTCGACTCCACACCGGACATCGTGATCGAAACAGCGGAACATTCGGTGACGCTGGAGGAACTGGAACAAATTGCTCTGGCGAACAATCCCACAATTCAACAGCTTGCGGCGTCGGCCAGCAAAGCGGCGGGCGTTCGAGACCAGATTGACGTTTCACCGAATCCGACCTTCGGCTATTTCGGCAGTCAGCTGGC
>JAGQPY010000355.1 GCA_020426485.1 Planctomycetaceae bacterium | reverse complement strand
TCAGTGGACCGGTATGCTCGTCGAGATCGAGCTATTCTGGCGGTGATGTATGCCACAGGATGTCGAGTGTCCGAGATCACTGGTTTGAAGCTCAGCGATCTGAATCTGACAGAGCGGTATGCTCGCTGTACCGGCAAAGGAAACAAACAGCGAATTGTTTCCCTGACAACAATGTCGGTCGAAGCCATCAACAGCTACCTGAATCTGGAACGTCCGGCCATGGCGAGCAACGTGGCGAGAGATTCGGAGTGGTTGTTCGTCAGCCGCAGCGGAAAGCAATTGAGCCGAGAAGCCGTTTGGGAAATGATTCAGAGGTATGCGGCTCGAGTGGGGTGCGGTACCGACGTGAGCCCTCACACTCTGCGGCACAGTTTTGCGACTCACCTGCTGGCCGGCGGTGCAGATATTCGAGCGTTGCAGGAGATGCTGGGACACGCCAGCATTCGCACCACGCAGATCTACACTCATGTGGATCATTCTCGTCTGAAATCTGTCCACCAGAAATGCCACCCCCGCGGCTGAGTGTCGATTGCAGTGGACTCGACTCGGCATCCCGAGCAGATGGCTGGACTTGATCACCGATTGCCGGGAATTCAGTTAACGCCTGGTGAGGAAACACAGACAGGAATGTCTGTGCCACCTTGAATTGCGCCACCTGGTTCAAAGACGGCTGAGGGGAGCTTGGTACAGGGAACTGAGACGCGTCATTCCCGGAAGCCGGGCCTCTCGCGTTGAACTGCCCAAACCATCGTTCAGGGAGGACCTTCCGGCTGCGCAGGAGGGGCATTTGCGAGAGGGTTTTCCAGGCTGAAGTTTTGAAGCCGTGTCCAAGCCTGGGCGATTGTCGTGGAAAATGGTGGCGTTCACGGTGAAGCATGCTGAGAGTCAGTAGAGACCATGCTAAAGGGAAACTAAAGTTCGGGCGCGGTGAACCTGTTTCCGGAATCGGAGTCTGAACAGGTTTATACTGGCCGCGGCGAAGACCGATGGTTTCCTCACTTCGCTCTCCCGCGAGCCAGAACGCCACATTCCGACCCGTGACCGGTGTCGTTTGGGGGTTCAGGCTGAAAAGGCGTTCGGGACATGATTCCGTGCTGCTTTCGCTATGGAAGAGCTGGATTTGAGGAAGCCGATCGAGAATGCGATTACTGGCGGAGCGGGGGACGTGTCGGCTCCGGAGAACGTCGAGTTGCATTGAGTTCAGGATCTTGTTCAGGAAGTGATGATGCTGGAAAACCTGCCACTTCAGTCCGTAAAGCATAAGGCCCTGACGGTTGAAGGGTATTCTCGCGCGGCGGTTCAGAGTTACTGGCGGGTCCCGGAACTCAAACTTGGCTTTGAGCTGGGTGGCAGCCCGTGGAGTTTCATGGGAACACAGACATTCTTTGTCTCGCACGCTCACCTGGATCACCTGGCCGCGATGCCTGTGTATGTCGCTCGCCGACGCATGATGAAAATGGAGCCGCCCACGATTTACCTGCCGGAAGAAGTCGTGGAAAACGTGGAACGCATGCTGCGAGCGTGGCAGAGACTGGATCGAGGCCGCATGCTGTGCACGATTGTCGGCGTGAAGGATGGCGATCTGATTGAACTGTCACGAGAACACAAGGTGCGTGTGTTTCTGACCAAGCACACCGTACCTTCGGTCGGCTATCTCGTTTACGACTGTCGCAAAAAGCTGAAGCCGGAATTCCACGGGCTCAGCGGCAATGAAATTCGCGATCTGCGAACCAACGGCACCGAAGTCACGGCAGAAACGCTGACGCCGCTGGTCGCGTTCACCGGTGATACCGCCCCCAAAGGTCTGGATGCGCATGAGGACGTTCTGAAGGCTCAGATTCTGATCACCGAAATGACATTCTTCCGACCGGACCATCGCAAGGAGAAGATTCACAAGTTCGGGCATCTGCATCTGGATGACATTCTGGACCGTGCCGATCGATTCGAAAACGAACTGATTATTCTCAGTCATCTCAGCACCCGAACTCACGAAGCGCAGGCCGCTGCGGCTTTGAAGAGCCGAATGCCGGAGTCACTCTATTCCCGCGTTCGGCTGTGGACGTAAGGATCGTCCTGTGATTTCCGTTTGTTCTCAGGCAGGGAGCAATGATTTGTTTAACCCGATGCCGCAGGCGAGGCTGATCGCAGCCAGGGTGGACCTCGCCCGCCGCTTCGGGTTAAACGGTCAGAATTTCTTCACGGCAATTGAGCTTTGCCGCGTTCGCTGCACAGATGGATGACGGGCGTTCCCGCCGCACTGAAGACGGGAGTGATGCTTTACTCGCGATTGTCTTTGCGGCGATCGTGCCGTCGCTCTCTCGCGCGGTGGTAGGTCTGGACGTACGCTTTTGCGCTGCGCGACCATGACCAGTCAATGGCCATGGCGGTGCTCATGATCTTTTTCCAGACCTGAGGCTGGCGGTACAGGTCGATGGCATATTCGACTGTTTGAGCCAGCCCCCTGGAATCGTATTCGTCGAATACAAATCCGGTGGCCTTGCCGTCTCGAATGTTTTCCGGCGAACTGTGAACCACCGAATCGGCCAGTCCGCCGACTTTGCGTACCAGAGGCAGTGTTCCGTAGGCCAGACTGTACATCTGATTCAGACCGCAGGGTTCAAAGCGGCTGGGCATCAGGAAGATGTCCGAACCGGCTTCGATCTGATGAGCCAGAGATTCATCGAAGCCGATGTGCGCAGCCACTTTTCCGGGATGCTGCTGTGACAGATATTGCAGATAGTCTTCGTATCGGCCTTCACCCGTTCCCAGAAAGACCATCTGGATATCATGAAAGAGCAGCCGGTTGGCGCATTCGGCGATCAGGTCAAAGCCCTTCTGGTCGGACATCCGAGAAACCATTCCCAGTAAAGGCACGTTTTCTCGACAGGGCAGTCCGATGTGTTTCTGCAGGTAACTCTTACACAATGGCTTGCCCGGTGTCAGAGCATTCAGGGAATAGTTTGCAGGAATCAGGGGATCGGTCGCCGGGTTCCAGACGTCGGTATCGATTCCGTTCAGAATGCCGACCAGATCGGAACCTCGGTGAGACAACAATGCGTCCAGGCCTTCTCCTCCCAGTGGCGTGCAGACTTCATGAGCATACGTGGGACTGACCGTTGTGATTTGATCAGCGAAGGCAATTCCTGTTTTCAGCAGATTGACGTCACCCCATGTTTCCATGTGGTGCATGTTGAAGTAACGCGCATCCATGGCGGTGATGGGCAGCTTGTTCCAGGGAAAGCGTCCCTGAAACGCCATATTGTGCAGGGTCATGACAGAAGCGGCGTTTTCAAACCCCGGCCTTCCGGAAAACTGAGTATTCAGCAGAGCCGGAATGAGTCCCGTCTGCCAGTCGTTGCAATGCAGGATGTCGGGGCGCAGAACCATCTGCTGGCAGATCTCCAGGACGGCTCGGCTGAAGAAGCAGAACCTCTCACTGTTGTCTTCGTAGCCCTGCCCGTTTTCCATGTAGATCTGCGGACGATCAAAGTATTCGGACTGCACCAGCAGGACACGAACGCTGCAATCGGGAAGCATGGTCCAATTGACGCTGCCGGGGATTCGATGTTCACCGATTGTGAGAGCAAACCGGAGGCCGGTGTCGGTAACGGCCGGCAGGACTTCCTGCTTCTTTTGCCGAATTTTTCGGTAGTCGGGAATCACCAGTGTGACGTCATGACCAAATCCGCTGAGAGCTTTGGATAAGGCCGTGGAGACGTCGGCCAGTCCCCCGGTCTTGGAAAACGGAACAGCTTCCGAAGAGGCCATGACGATGCGAAGTCGATCGGAATTCAGCATGAGGCTCAGAAATATCGCGGGAAAAATCGAATCAAAGATCGTACCATGATGGAATGTTTCGCACGATCTGAACCACGACCACAGCTTTTCGCTTCGTTTCGCGTTGTGCGACACCTGTTGATGGGGCGAAAGGATAATGGTCGGTACAATTGGAAAACAGTGACATTTCCGCACGTTGCGGCCATCCGCTGTACTCTTCGCCGTCGGATCGGGCCTCCGCCACAAAGAAGTGTTTCTGTGGCCGTCGGCAGCATGACGATTCGAAACGCGGTGTTGTCGGCTGGCGATCTTTTTTTGGATGCGTCAGATCCCGGGATGGGAGTTTCGGAACGTGAAGTGGCCGGATTCCATGAAGAGCCCGATGCCGCTCAGGAGGTCTTTCTGAACAATTCCCTGATTCCGCCGACGGAACAATGAAGTCCTGAAGCGGCAGGCCATCAGAATGACCCTCTGGCGGGGTCTCAGGCTCAAGCGACTCAGTAATGCCGTCAGTGAGAGGAACACATAAGATGATTATTCAAAAAGAGTACAAGTTCTATGCGGCTCATCGAAATGAAACGCTGAAGGACAAGTGCAGCAACATCCATGGTCACCGTTACGGCATTCGCATTCATTTTGAAGTGGAACGCGACGGTGACATCAGCACTCTGTTTGGTGATTTCGATTCAAAGATTGAACCATACCTGAAACAGAACTTCGACCACGGAATGCTGATCAATCGAAACGACCCGCTGTACCAGTCGCTGCTGGATCACTGCGAACGAACCGGGGAGAACTTTCGGCTGAAGGTTCTGGACGGACCGACCAGCGTGGAAAACCTGGCGTGGGTCATGTTTTCGGAAATCACGGCCATGGGCTTTCGGCTGTACCGGCTTGATATTCAGGAAACCGATACGTCGACCATTCACTATACACGAGAAGACTGGATCAAGGATAACCGCTACTTCGCCAACTCACCGGCCGCTGAATCGACGTCGTAAGTAACGGATTACGGCTCTGTCGGCGTGTCGACTCCAATGTTTTTCCTTTTCAAAACCCTTCACGGCGCTGAACAGCTCCCTTTCAATCAACTCATCAACTCTACAGAGCGCTGTTTATGTTTCATGATTCTCTGAGATGTTCTGCTGTGTCTCGGCGGCGTCTGTTGCAGACCAGTGGCTGCGGACTTGGCGCGCTGGCTCTGGGGGATTTGTTAACGACCGAAGCGGGCGGGCAGGAAAGTCGGCGGGCAGACAAAGCCGTTTCTCCTTTGGATGCTGCGGAACCGCATTTTCCCGGGCGTGCCAAACGTGTCATTCATTTGTTTATGAATGGCGGGCCGTCTCAAATGGACACCTTCTACCCGAAGCCGGTCCTGAATCAGATGGATGGCAAAGCGCTGCCGAAGTCCACTCTGGATCAGCTGCAACCGACTCAGCGCAATCGAGCCGGAAAGGTGTTTGGTTCGCCCTTCACGTTCCAGCGGTACGGCGAATCCGGATTGCCCTTCAGCGAACTTTACCCGCATCTGGCTCAGCATGCAGACGACCTGTGTTTCATCCACTCGATGCAGGGCGAAGTGGCCAATCATTCGCCCGGACTGCTGCTGACCAACTGTGGACATTCCACGTTGCCTCGTCCCAGTCTGGGAGCGTGGTTGTTGTATGGTCTGGGCACCGATAGTCAGGATCTGCCCGGCTATGTGGTGCTGTGTCCCGGTGGAATGCCGACGGCTCAGTCCCGAAACTGGACCAGTGCGTTTCTGCCGGGCATTTATCAGGGAACTCACATCGACACGGAGAATAATTCACGCGAACTGATTCCGAACCTCACACGAAATGACATTCGCTCGGGTTCACAGCGTTCTCAGGTCGCGTTGACTCAGTTTCTGAATCGACGACATTTGATGCAGCATCCCGGTGACGAACGACTGGAAAGCCGCATTCATTCGATGGAACTGGCTTTTCGGATGCAGACCGCGGCGTCCGACGTATTCGACCTCTCCACGGAACCCGAACACATTCTGAAGATGTATGGCGACAGCACTCAGGGCCGCAACATGCTGATCGCTCGGCGCCTGGCGGAACGTGGAGTCCGTTATGTCCAGTGCTATCACGGTGCCGGGCAGCCGTGGGACAATCACGCTTCGATTGTGCCCAATCTGCGACGGCTGACCCGTGAATCAGACCAACCCATTGCCGCATTGCTGACCGATCTGAAAC
>JAGQPY010000354.1 GCA_020426485.1 Planctomycetaceae bacterium | reverse complement strand
AAAAATCACAATCCGAAGATGCCCGTTATTCTGTGTCAGGTATCCCCCAGTTCCGAAACCAAACACCGACCGGCGGACAGCATTCGCAGAATTAATGAACTGTATGCCGCGGCTGTCAAAGGGGACGAACAGGTTACGGTCCTTGACACGTGGACTCTGTTCGCCGACGAAAACGGAAATGCGCGTAAGGAAGAATTTCCCGATCTGCTGCATCCCAATCAGGCTGGATATCAAATGTGGGCGGCCGCCTTGAAGCCCGTGCTGGCAACACTGGGATTTACTGAAAAATCCAGCGACGATTTTGCACCGGAAGAAGGTTTTGAAAGTCTGTTCAATGGCCGAGATCTGACCGGTTGGGGGTTTCGGCCCACGACAGAACAAATGCTGAAGAGCCGTGAACGCTGGCAAAGTCGAGACCCCAATGCACCGGCGTGGCCTGTGGTGAAAGATCCTGTGTCGTTTGAAGGCAAACACGTGACGCCGGAAGGTCGCTACGCTGCCATCAACGGTCGGCTTGTCGTGAAGACTCCGCCCGAAGGTCGTAAGATACAGCAGCTGTGGACAACTCGCAGCTTCGATAAGGACTTCACCTTGAAGCTCGAATTTCGAGCCACGCCCAATGCGGACAGCGGCGTGTTTATCCGTGAACCTCAACTGCAGTGCCGGGACTATGTGCTGGCTGGTCCGTACAAGTCATTGCAGAAATATCGGCCTCAGGACTGGAACGAGCTGGTGGTGGATGTCAAAGACGGTGTCGCTCGTTGTACCTGCAACGGTGAAGTTCTGGAGGAGGCATTTAAGGTGCCGAGTTCCGGTCCGATCGGTTTGGAAGGCGATCGCGGGCAGATGGAGTATCGACACATTCGCATTCGCATCAATGAGTAGTAGTCGGTCGCGACGAGCGGATCGGCGGGGGATCTGCCACGCCGATCCATGTTCTACGCAGAGCTGAGTGATGCTTGAGCAAAGTCTGTCCATCCTGCCGCGGTGGTCAGTTCTGTGAATCCGGACCTTCCGTTTGTTTTTCGAACCATTCGGCAGGCGGCATGGTGTCCAGGCGGAGTGCAGGTGGTCCGTCACCATGGTTGACCGCTGTGGGCGACGTTTGTTTGGCGTTGGAGTTTACGTTTTCCGTTGTCATTCGTTCCAGAAATTCCTGTCCCTGCGAAAGCAGTTGCTGCAGGTCTTTTCGAACGCCCCAGACGTAGCCTCCGTTAATGATGAAGACGTGGTCGGTGAGCGGTTGCTGCATTTGAGCAAAGTTGAGCGGTTCGGATTGAAGGTGCCTCTGCTGCAGCGGTGAATGCGGTCCCGGAGTCCACAGGACGGGTTGTTCAGGGTGCAGCAGATACACGTTGCCGGAATCATCCGTGAAAGGCACTGCGAATTTGAGGCCCTCCGGAGCGTATCCAAGCAGGTTTTCGCTGTCCCAGTCACGAATATCCATACTCTCCGATGGAATTCCGAATTCACTCAGGTGCAGCAGCGACGTTGGAAACTTCCCGTGTCGACGACGATATCGCTGCAGAGCGATCGCGACAGCAGTCGCACGTTCAAGTTCACCGCACGTTCGAAAAGCCTGCTCCATCGGCGAATCACGACCGGTCAGCCAGTGATTCGCCATGTACAAATCATCCGGCATGAATGGCGTCGTTTGCAGCCAGTGTTCGATGATGGGTGCGTTCGAACCGTCCTGCCGAAGAGCGGTGGCCTGCCATGATTTTTCCTGATCGTTCAGCAGGCGAAGCAGTCGGAGAGTCCGGATTCGCTCGAACCGGTTCTGCTCGATGATTGCTGAGGGCCATTGAACGATACCGTACCTATCCAGCAGATGATGCGTGACCTGAAGTTCCCGGTAACGATCCCACAGGTAGCCGTATCTGAGTAACAACTGTTCCCACACCACTTCTCCGTTTGCCATGACATTCATGCCGGCTGACCAGGTTCCCGTCGCGATGGACAGCTGCTCCTGTAGTGCCTGCAGGTCGTCGTCCGTCAGACGGTCATCGGAAAGAAATCGTTGCAGCACACTCAACGCAAAGTTTTCATAGTTCACGGCATACAGCCACTGATTCCACGACGTGGCTTCGTGCTGCAGATAGCGATCAAGCTGAACGGCCTGAATCGCTCGTTCGGCAGCTCGGCGAGGCTGGCCGGAAAGAAACTCCTGTTGAGCCTTGCCCACAAGAATCGATGTGACGGACACCGGAAGGTAATGATGGCTCCAGGGAACTCGATACTGCGGAGGCAGGCGACTGAATTCCGAATCGGCGGCCAGAATCTGATCCAGAGCATCCAGAGCCATGTTCAGCTGTGCATCCCCGGGCAGATAGATCCTGGCCAGAGTTGGCTCGAAGTCCGGGGACATTGTGCGACTGGCGGCCGCATAGAAACGCTGCCACGCCTGAGCCCATTCCGTGGATTCCGCACCCTGGAAGTAGCCGTAATGTTTGAGAAGCTGATCCGGAGTCATGCGGGCAATCGCGGCGACGTTTGGATCCTGGGATGTCAAACTGCGAGATGCCAGAGAACCAACATCCGGAACCTCGGTGGCTCGCCAGATATTCGTTCCCATCCAGAGGCACAAGCACAGTACCACCAGAGACGCTGTCCGCGCAGCGACGATTCTCATTGAGGACTGCCGATCCATCCATTGTCGTCTGGTCACAAACGTCAGCAGCAGACAGATGATGACGAACGGCCAGACGGTCATGGCCTGAGGAATTCCCAGATACTCACAGTAGGCGGCCGCCGCCACGACCGCAATCATGCCCGCCAGTGCCAGAAACGCGGCCACGACCGGTTTGCGAATCCATGCGGAAAACAGCTGTGCCTGAGCAAACCCGGCCAGAACCACCGCCGACACGATTCGAAGAATGTCATTTCGACCCTGCTGCTGCCACCGCGCGACGGCGTGATGTGTCAGGAAGCTGTTCATGGACGAAGGCGTGTCAGAAAAGAAAATCTGAGCAACTGAATACTCCATCAATGCCATCAGCAGGATCAGTCCCACCAACACTCCCAGCCAGACGGGCACACGAGCCGTCCAGACGGATGCTGCCGAGACACCTCGGTGCCCCCAGAAGAGCCCGTTCAGTTGCTGCTGATCATGACGAAAGGTTCTCAGTCCCGCTTCCAGGACCACCAGAAATCCAAACGCCACGACGATGGGCGATTCAGCCGATCCGGACAGAACAGGAATCAACAGCAACCCCGTCGTGATGGCCAGACAGCCCTTCGCAAACGGAAGTGCAAACCGAAGCTCGCGCCACAACAGCACGCGAAAG
The DNA here is from genome assembly GCA_020426485.1 of Planctomycetaceae bacterium. Classification (GTDB taxonomy): domain Bacteria; phylum Planctomycetota; class Planctomycetia; order Planctomycetales; family Planctomycetaceae; genus JAGQPY01. The sequence continues at coordinate 2,744 of JAGQPY010000354.1, read as the reverse complement.
GTGCGTGTGGACAACGGAACCTGCATGGAAGCCGTCATCAGACGCTTCTGCCAGACTGTCGGTCGGCCTTCGATCAGCCCGACGCTCCAGGTCTGCAATCGCGACCAGCGTGAACGGCCTTCGGCAGAACTGTCCGTCGACGGCAGCTGCCCCCGGTGCCACGCTCGAATGTTGGGCACCACCGCGATCGTCGCCAGGACAGTGACCAGCAACGGGGTCGGTGACAGCGGCCCCTGTTCTGTATTCATCGCCAGAACGGCAAACAGAAACATGCCGACGGCGGCTATTCCCAGAGTCGTGAAGACCTTCGTGCTTCGCAGCGAGCAATTCAGTGTCAGCAGGATGAACGTCACGCATCCGACAGTGCCGCGTAACAGGTCGATCCACGCTTTAGGACCGTTCAGATTGATGTCCGGAGATCCTCCGATGATCATCGTGAGCAGAAGATTGAACAGAGCCGAAACGGCCAGCAGAGCGAGCGTTCCCACCACACAGACCAGCAGTTTGGACGACAGCAGCTCCGCCGTGCTGACCGGAAACATTCTGAGCCACATGGCCGTTCCGTCTTCTTCTTCGCCTGAAAACGCCACGGTCAGCGTCGCAACTCCGAAGGCAACCGCCAGAACGATCGCGACTCCCATCAGGTCACTGAGCGGAATGCTGATGCTTGACAACAGAGCGATCAGCAGCGTCAGCAGCAGCGATGCCCCGGTTAATGCCAGCCACAACGGATGCTGTGCCCGATATTCCTTCCACATCAGACGAGAAAACGCGGTTGACATTATGCTGGGCCTCGGCCGGAAAAAGGGAAGCAACGAATCACCAACAAACGTTTCATTTCGTCAGCAACTTTCTGAATGCCATTCGTCCCGCATCTACAACGCGAAGAAAGGCAGTGGCATCCGTTGGGAGGGGCAGGTCATCTGCAACTTCCCGCGTCGGTTTCATTGGACAGCCGTTACGGCAGCGCCGCGACGTTCTCTGAAACGCGTTCGAAGGAATCACGACGGTATTCGCGCAGCATGGCCAGCAGGATGTCTTCCAGGCTGGGCGTACGAATCTGCGGAGTTGGAAGGTTTGCCTCGTGACATGTTTTCCGCAGAACGGTTTCGTCCAGATCTCTGACCATCCAGATGTGCTCGTGAGCAAACGCGACGTGAGCCAGAACCCGGCCCGAAATCTCTGGCGGCTGGGCAGACGGATCCGGCAGACTCAGCAGCACCTCCTGAGTCGTACGTTTCAGCTCTTCCAGACGTTCCACACAGACCAGCCGACCATTCAACAGAATGGCCACCATGTCGGCCACTCGTTCCACTTCGGAAACCTGATGACTGGCCAGCAGAACTGTGCGACCCTCCGCCGACACATCAATCATGCTTTCCAGAAACTCACGGCGAATGAGTGGGTCCAGGCCGGACGTGGGTTCATCCAGAATCAGCAGCTCCGGACAGTGAGCCATCGCCAGCGACAAGGCGACTTTGGCCTTCATCCCTTTGGACAGGCCCTTGATCTTTTGATGACCCTTCAAATCAAACCGTCGGACCAGCCGATCATATTCCCCTTGATATCCGGTGGGATAAAACCCGGCGGCAAACCAGCCGATTTCGTCGACCGTCATCCAGTCGTACAACGGCGGTTGATCGGCCACGTAACCGACTCGCTGACGGATCTCCAGTGCATGAGTCGACGTGTTCATCCCCAGCACTTCCATCGTGCCGCTGTCCGGTTCTTCCAGACCCAGCAGCAATCGAATGGCTGTACTCTTCCCGGCACCGTTTGCCCCCAGCACCGCACACACCACTCCCGCGGGAATCGAAAGGGAAACACGATCCAGTGCCTGAACGTTGCCGAATTGTTTTGAGACGTCATGAAACTGAATGACGGACTGCATAAGTGACTTTCGTGGATTCAGGATTCCATGTTCAGACCGGGTTGTTCGGCAATACCGGAAGCCGCAAGAGCTTCACATTGTTCATCCACCAGACGACGGATCTCGTCTGTCGAAATCTGATTTTGCAACGCTTCCTGCAGAACCGATCGGAGTCGTTCGCGAATCATGTTCAATCGGCTGGCGCGGCAGAGTTCCGGGGCTTCCTGCGATACGGCCAAGCCGGTGCCGCGAATCGACACCAGAATGCCCTGGTCCTGCAGGCCGCGATACGCTCGAGCCACCGTGTTGACATTCACGGCCGCCTGCGCCGCCAACTCACGAACGCTGGGCACGCGTTCGCCACGGACCAGACTGCCATTGGCCACGGCAAATTTCACCTGCCGCTCAATCTGCTCGTAGATCGCAATGCCGTTATTCGGGTCAATATGACAAATCATTTTGAAGCTCACTGTAATATGCAACTATTACAGTATGCGCGAGGTGCGAAGATTTGTCTATGGGAATCCAGAATTTCTTCGAAGACGTTCCGATGCTGTCGGCAGCCTTTGGCTTCCCGCTCCCTCACGGTCAGTCGTCGGAGGGTATGATCGGCAAGCCGACTGCCTTCTGTAGCTTGCGGAAATGCGGTTCGAATTTCCGACTGCCTTCTGTAGCTTGCGGAAATGCGGTTCGAATTCGGCAACGATCCGGAGAAGGGGGCTGACCACTCAATCGTCCACTGGGTCGCAAGTGCTCGGAAGGATCGGCAGCGACAAGCCAATCGATCGAATGATTGTTCCGGGCGTTGATCGATAAGGTGTCCGTGATCGGCGAAAAAATGCCGCACGGAATCGCGCCCGGCAGAGGGCATCTG
>JAGQPY010000353.1 GCA_020426485.1 Planctomycetaceae bacterium | reverse complement strand
TGGCCGAGATAACTTTCCGCAGCTTCCTTCAGCTTTCGAAGGACCAGCGCGGAGATCTCCGGTGGAGTGTATTCCTTACCGTTGACATTCACTTTCACGTAGTCAGCGGCGCCCCCAATGACTTCGTAAGGAACGATCTTCTCTTCCGATTCCACTTCAGAGTGGCGTCGGCCCATGAATCGTTTGATGCTGTAGATGGTGTTCTTGGGATTCGTAACAGCCTGACGTTTCGCTGGGTCACCCACCAGAGTCTCCCCCTTGGCTGTGAAGGCGATGACGCTGGGTGTGGTTCGACTACCTTCCTGGTTCGCGATGACCTTCGGCTCGCCACCCTCCATGACCGATACCACAGAGTTTGTCGTTCCGAGGTCGATTCCGATAATCTTTTCACCTGACACTGCCATGACTGGACTCCGTGTTTTGATTCTTAAATTTCAGTAGTTGTTGTGAGTGCCGCACTCGGGCTGCTCACCGGACCAGCACGCCATCAGCTCCACTGGACTAACGACAAATTCTGTGCTGAAGATCCGTCACCTGTCGCGGTCCTGACTTGGCCTGCTTCAAGGTTCTGTACGCTGCACCTCGGGAATGCACACTCCGCGCCAAACTCACTTTGAATTTCGTAAACTCATACAAATATTGAATTTGCAGATGGTCAAGTCGGGAGAGCAACCCGTTGGAGGGCCAAAGTGGCAGAGATCCCTCCTCACGACGTGCCACCTCAAGATGCAATAATGGCAGCCAGCAACTGCGTGTCAATGTGGCAGTTACTGCAGCTCGGGAAGCTGGCGAGGAGAATCCTGAATTCGGTCGAGCCATTGCGGAAACCTTTCGACAACGGAGACACCCTCAACTTGAATTTGGAAATTGACGCCGGTACAAGCGACCCCGTGAAGCGAACGGCTGGTGAAGTCACTTTCACACCGCTGAAAGAAGGTCATCCGGCAAGAGCCTCTCCCTGCCTCGCATCCTGCCGCCTGCCCCTTTTGGTTTCTCCCGCCTCAATTCGATTCTTAAACCGAAGGCTCCCTTCGGTAACTACCATACTCACTGGATGGACGCGCCTGTACGCAACGAAACAGCATCGTATGGGAGCTTGTCGGTCAAGCTTCCACTCCTGTGCGCGGACTTTGCGTTCCGGGTTCTGATCCGGTTTGTCTTCCATTTTCAAAACAACGAACGGAAGCGGTTCGACGTCAGCGACTTTTCCCGTCCTGCGGCTGGCCCCACCCTTTGTCGAGATATCCTGTAGAGGTCTGATATGGCCAAGAAAAAGGCCGCTGCTCCGGTGAAGAAAAAGGTTGCCAAAAAGTCGGCTGCTCGCAGTACTCCTGCGACTCCGGTCAGCGTCGACGACCAGTTGGCCGCTGTTGATGAACAGCTGGTCAAACTGCTGAATCAACGAATCGACCTGTTTCTGGAAAAGATTGCTCAGTCCGAGTCGGCTCGCAGGGCCGTGTACGACGTTCAGGACGACGTTCGTCTGTGGTCACTGGTTGAATCGGCCAATCAGGGACCACTGACTCAAACCGAACTGAAGTCAATTTTTCGGCCTCTTCTGGGAGCCGGACGGCAGCGTGTGCGTAACAGCCGTGTAGCCTATCTGGGACCAGCTTACAGTTTTACACACCTGGCCGCCATCAACCGCTTTGGCGAATCCGCGGACCTTGTTCCCGTCAGCACCATCGCCACGGTTTTTGAGGAAGTCAATCGAGGTCACGTCGATTTCGGTCTGGTGCCGATCGAGAACAGCACTGACGGCCGAATTGTTGACACCCTGGATATGTTTACTCGGTTGCCGCTGCGGATCTGTGGTGAGATCCAGCTGCACGTCCATCACAACCTGCTTGCTCGCTGTGATCGCAGCGAAATCACTGAAATCTACAGCAAGCCTCAGGCTCTTTCGCAGTGTCGAGACTGGCTGGCTCGCAACATGTCTCACGCTCGCCTGATTGAAGTGACCAGCACTTCGACAGCGGCACAGCTGGCTCGGGACAAACCGGGAGCGGCGGCCGTTGCCAGTCAGCAGGCCGCGGATCAGTACGGAATTCGCGTTGTTGCTCAGTGCATTGAAGACAACCGCAACAACGTCACACGCTTTGCCATCATCGGTGATACCATTGCCGATGCCACGGGCCATGATCGCACGGCAATTCTGCTGCAGATTCCACATAAGCCAGGATCACTGTCGGATGCTTTGCAGGTGTTCAAACAATGCAAAGTGAATCTGACATGGATTGAATCGTTCCCGCTGCGGTCACCGGAAATTGGCTATCTGTTCTTCCTTGACTTCGAAGGACACGTGACGGATTCGAAGATCAAAAAAGCGCTGGCAGAACTGGAACAGATGGCAGACCGGCTGGAGATTCTTGGGTCCTATCCTCGAAGTGAGCCTCTGGATTAATCCGCATCGGTCTGCCCTCCACTGAGCTTTCGAGAGCACGAATGGAAGACGCCCGGGACGAGAAATCCCGGGCGTCTTCGTTTTTGATTCAGCTCTTGATGAGAGTCGACATAAAGTCTTACCTCAGCGAATACACCGCCGGGTCGTCAACAATGAACGGCGTCGACCACGTTTTGCCGTCGTAAGTGTTCACGTTGTTGAAGAAGTGTGTGGCGAACAATTCGGCCGTGTAACTGTACGGATAGCTGGAGTACAGATGATCGGAAGCTCGCAGATCTTCGACACCCTGTCGAGCGTAAAAGTGAACCTGACCGTCAGGTGTAACTGACATCCCGAACGTCCACCATCCCGGTGTAAGTTTGACGCTTTTCACTTCGTGGCCCGTGTTATTGCCGCGAATCAGAAGAATGGCTTCGTCCTCGGCGTACTTCGGGTCAGTTTCGCTGTGGAACTCAAAGAAGAATCCAGGCCAGTAGGCTTCCTGCTCGGTCACAGTTCGCGAGAACAGAAATCCCTGCTTCTTTTCACGAACGGTGGTCTTCAGATCCATTCGATACCCGAAGTGTGTTCCGGACCGATTCTCCCAGTTCTGGAACGGGGGAAGCCAGATGCGGCAGGTGCAGTTCGGGCCGCGTGAGACGTCGATGGCTCCCATGCGCGAGGTGCAGGCCATGACCAGGTCATCCTGTTCCATGCGGCCGCTGATTCTTCCGGGGATTCCGGAGTTGAGCGTCTGCAGCCGCAGCGAACCTTTGCTGCCTGGAATTCCACCGGCCGGAGTTTCCACTCGCTGAACAACATCCGGCATGCCTCGTTTGGGACTTTCGAACCAGCGTCCATTGTTCGAACCACCGAGCGGTCGGCGTTCCTGCTCATCCTGCTCACGACTGGACTTTGGCCCATTGGGAATCCATTGCCAGTTCTCGTCTTCGAAGTTGTCTCCGACCTTCGCGTGCTTAATCCCCGTTCCGGGAACGATCTGGCCATCAGCGCGAGCGAAGAAGACAGGAATGGCAATCACGAAACAGGTGATTCGTAGAAACTGCAGCGACTTCATGTCGCACGACCCCTTTTCTGAAAACCTGTTGGCTTGATGTCACCAACGTAAAGTTGAGTGATCCGCTTGTACCTGACGGCGTCCCTGCAGTCAGGCGGCTTCGGAAGATACGCATGACCGTTCAAAACCATTGTTGCCGACTGATGCTGGCCCACCACAGCCAAAGAACAACGGTTAACGACGTATTTTCCTCGCACACAAGCGTTCCCAGGTGTGACTGGAACTTCCTGAAGCATCCAACAGCCTGTGCATGCCGCGTCCGTGCAGCAAGGAAAAGCAACGACAGGATTCCAATCACACCGTTGGGGAATATCGGTAGAGGTGTCACAGCCGTCACATTCAAATCAGGTCGGACAGCCGCTACGACCTGAAGAGCGCTATCGGGTGCCCTTGTTTATTCCCCAGCTTTGCCCTCGGGAAAAGTCTTCCCATTTTGACACCTCGGCGTTTTCCGAGAGCAGACTGCTGATGGCTTCTTTATCAACTCGCTGGTGATGCGATCAGCTGAGGCGGGATCAGCGGAGAGTCACATTGCCGCTCAATTGGTTGTAGGGCGAAGCGCCAGGAGCAAACTGAAGAAGGGCTTCGCCCAACGCCGGGCAGCCGTTTTCGCTGTATTTTTACTGCCCTCCGACGAGTCTGACCATGTTCCCGAGAGCCTTCATGATTCCGGGGGAAGGCTGGATTTCCGGCGAGGAAACCGATGTCGGCTGGCGGGTTCAAAGCTGGCCTGCGCATCGAAGTAGAGGTAGTGCGTCACAGAAATGGTGTCTTCTGTGATGTCAATGACATTGAATGTGTTCTTTTCACGCTCGCGTCCGCGCCCGCGGCGAGAAGTTGTGGTTCCGGACTGAATGATCACGATCCCGCGTTCTCGATGAACTCCCGGGTAGAAATCCAGCGTGTTGCCGATGAATGCTCGATGCAGGTGTCCTCCGAGAATCATGTCGACCTGATCTTCAACAAAGCGAACGATGGCGCGCTTCGCCTGAGGCATTGCTCGATCGTAAAGGTAGTCGGGTGCCGGGGCGAAGTGATGATGTGCCACGACGATGCGTGTTGCATCCGACGAAACGTCTGCAAACGAGCGTTCACAGGCTTCCAGTTGCCAGCTGTGAATTCGGCCGTTTGAGATTGCCGAATGCGGTGATGTAGAATCAAGTCCGACCAGAACGGCTCTGTCCAGTTTGAGGACGGGATTCAGATCATGGCAGATGAATTCCCGGTACAGTCCCAGCGGATTTGTCAGACGTTCTTTGACGCGATAAAGGGGGACGTCATGATTTCCGGGAACGTAGAGACGCGGGACATCCGGCAGCCTATCGAGGAAGTCTCGTGCCGCCTGAAACTGTTCCCGTTTGGCTCGCTGAGTGAAATCGCCGCTGACAACAATCGCATCGGCCTTAATCCCCGGCGCGAGTTCCAACAGTGAAGCCGCCACATCCGGGACAAATGGAGGCCCAAAGTGCAGGTCAGACAGGTGGAGAATACGAAGTGGTTGTGACGGTTTCATGATTTTGTGTCAGGTCAATGGCGAATGTCGCCGCAGCGTTCGGCACGCACCGTGCCAGTGGGAATGGTAAGTGGAATCGTTTCTGCAGGCATCCGCTGACATGCATCCATTAGTTCGAAAACTTCTGATTCCGGTGATCGTTCTGCTGTTGCTGTTTGCCATAGCAGTCGTGGGATTCTATCGAGAATCACTTTCCGAATGGCTGATCGTCCATGATCAGGAGATTCGCACCGCCATCGCAGAACGTCCCCTCACATCACTCGCGATTGGTTTTGTGATCTATCTGAGTCTCTCTGCAATCCCGGGCACCACTGGTAAGTCGGTGATTTTTGGCTGGCTGTTCGGGCTATTGTACGGAGTTCTGATTGTGAATGCTGCGATGGTCGCCGTCGCTCTGGGCAGTTTCGTGATCGGCCGAAAGTTTCTGAGCGAACCAGTTCGGTCTCGACTGGGCATCCATCTGCAGACTCTGAACGATCGGCTGAACCGCGATGGCCCCACGTATCTGCTGACGCTGCGACTGGCTCACGCGCCGTTTACGCTGATGAACTATACCGTCGGCGCATGTACGGATATTTCCATTCAGACCTTCTGGTGGACAACGCAGATTGGACTCATTCCCGGAAATGTTGTGTTTGTCTTTGCCGGAACGCGACTGCCATCGTTGGAGGAACTCTTCAGAAAAGGCGCTCTGGAACTGATCGACGGCCCGATGCTGATCGCTCTTGTGACCACCGTCTTTATTCCATGGCTGGCCCGGAAGCTGCTGTTTCGCCGTTGGGCAACTGACTGAACAGGTTTGGTACGACAGATGCACTTTCAGGCGTATGCTCCGACCGGTACAGTGAACGGTCCGCTCTTATCGCTCACTCTGCAGGATCGGCCTTCAGTGCTGAAAGAACCGTCTCTTCGTATCGTCGCTGCACAGTTCGAACGGCAGATATTGTTCGCCTGGGAACTCAGGGAGTTTGAGAACACCCACTGATTCAATCGTCCTTTTTCGCTTTCATCGATGCCCTATGCTTCCCATCAATTCTCATCTGCTGCTGATGATTGCGAGCGTCTTCGGCTGTCTTGGAGTTGGTACAGCCGTGCGACTGGTGTCGCTGCGGAATGCCCACTCGGAAGTTGCCGCGAAACGGCTG
>JAGQPY010000352.1 GCA_020426485.1 Planctomycetaceae bacterium | reverse complement strand
CGACACTAAGGTACCGGTACCCAGTCCGGAAACAGACACTGACGTTTTTCATCATTTGCCGAATCGGAAGAGTTCACACTATGCAACGAAACTGCTTCTTTGCCCTGGTCCTGATCCTGCTGTCTTCTTCGTCGATTCGATCGGCGGAACGGCCAAACATCGTGGTCTTTCTGGTGGACGACATGGGCGTGATGGATACGTCTGTCCCGTTTCTGACGGACGCTTCCGGTCAGGCAAAACGATATCCGCTGAATGACTACTATCGTACTCCGAACATGAAGCGACTGGCGGATCGCGGCATTCGTTTCAACAATTTTTATGCCATGAGTGTCTGTTCGCCGACTCGAATCTCCATCATGACCGGGCAGAATGCAGCTCGCCATCATGCCACCAACTGGATTAATCCCGAGCGAAACAACGGCGGCCCGATGGGACCTCCGGACTGGAACTGGCAGGGCCTGAAGCCCGCCGATGTCACTCTGGCACGGGTTCTCAGCGATGCCGGATATCGAACCATTCACGTCGGCAAGGGACACTTCGGCGCGCGGGATTTTCCGGGCGGGAATCCGTCGAATCTTGGTTTTGAAGTCAATGTTGGCGGAGCATCATTCGGAGCACCGGGCAGCTACTATGCTCAGGAAAACTATGGGGCCGGTACAAAGCGAGCTAACCATGCGGTGCCTCATCTGGACAAATACCACGGCAGCGAAACTTTCCTGACGGAAGCTCTCACCATCGAAGCCAACGTCCGAGTCGCCGAGGCCGTGGCCGCAAAGGAACCGTTCTTTCTGTACTTCGCTCATTACGCGGTACACGCTCCGTTTCAGGCCGATCCGCGATTTGAGCCAAATTATGCGAACTCGGACAAGCCGAAACCTGCTCAGGCATTTGCGACGCTGATTGAAGGAATGGACAAGTCACTGGGTGACGTGCTGGATCAGCTGGAAAAGCTGGGAGTTGCCGACAACACGCTGGTGTTCTTTCTGGGCGACAACGGTTCGGATGCTCCACTGGGTCACCAGCATGAAGTGGCCTGTGCGGCTCCGCTGCGAGGCAAAAAGGGGGCTCATTACGAAGGCGGCATGCGAGTTCCGTTCATTGCGGCCTGGGCAGGTTCAAATCAGAACCAGCAGTCTCAGCAACGTCTGCCGATTCCTGCCGGCACAATTCAGTCGCGTGTTGGCTGTGTCTGCGATCTGTTTCCCACGATTCTGGATGTGGTGGGAACGCCATCGCCCAATGGCCACACCGTGGATGGGGCAAAGCTGAACACGCTGCTGACCGGCAAGCCGGATGATGGGCGAGAAGATTCGTTTCTGATGCACTACCCTCATTCCCCACATCGCAGCGATTACTTCAGCGTCCTGCGAAACGGCGATTGGAAAATCATCTACCACTATTTTCCGTCCGAGGTCTCCAATGGTTCTCACTATCAGCTGTTCAATCTGGCCAGCGATCCTTTCGAACAGAAGAACCTGGCAACTGACGAACCAGCCCAACTGAAGACCATGATGCAGCAACTGATCGCTCGCCTGGAATCCCACACCGCACTCTACCCCGTCAAAGACGGTAACCCGGTAAAGCCCGTACTTCCGTAAAGATCTTTTCGAAACCTGTAGCAGAAGTCGTCAGACTTCTGAAAACGCGCAGCATTCCGGCTCAACGCGAAATCATGTGCACGAGCGTGGTGAGTGGAACTGATGTGATTCATCCTGAAAGGATGCCGGAGATCAGCTAATGGTCGCCGACAGACGCACCACCGACGACTGAGCGCGAATGCCGCTCATCCTGAAGGGATGACAGAATTCACAGTTCCGGCACCCAATTCAGGTTGCAGTCGCAGCTTCACATGCGAACCGGTGGTGGCGCTTCGCGGTAAATCGCAACGTGCTTCTTGACAGTCGGAACGAAGAAATGCCTTTGCACTCACGCACAGGATTTCCCGTTGAACCCAAAGACGTAGGTCCGGCTCCTGCCTGACAAATGTGGTTCCGATGTGTTGTCAGGTGGGAGCCTAACTGGACAGCGCCACCCTGAAGTGCGGAGACTTGTCGCCGCTTTTGGATTTCGCTGAAAGATGATCGCCGAAACGCGCCGTTGATTTCCGGAGCATTCTCGACAACTCATGAGGCACCGTTTCTTCGTTGGATCAGGCGATCGCGTCTACCGCAGAGCCAGTGTTCCCATTCCGAGCATCGCGGCCACGGCAGACACAATCCAGAACCGGATAACAATCGACGATTCATGGTCGCCTCGAAAGACGAAGTGATTGTGCAGCGGACTACATCGCAGAATCCTGCGGCCCGTCATTCGGTAGATGGAAACCTGCACAATAACGCTGACTGTTTCCGCGACGAAGACTCCGCCGATGATGGCCAGCAGACATTCCTGTCGACAGACAAGGGCAGCAAACGCCAGCAATCCGCCCACCGGCAGAGCACCAGCGTCGCCCATGAAGACCTTGGCCGGGTGGCAGTTGAACCATAAAAACCCCAGCAGTGCTCCCGTCAAAGCACCCAGAAGAACGGTCATTTCACCGGCCTGGCGAATGTGAGGAATCGCCAGATAGTCGGCCAGTTCCCGATGACCACTGAGCCACGCCAGCGCGGCAAGACTGGTGGCCACGAACAAACTGCAGCCGGTCGCCAGACCATCCAGGCCGTCGGTCAGATTGACCGCATTCGACGTGCCGCAGATCACGAATGTGCTCCACGGCATCAGAAGAACGCCCAACGGTATCAGCACGCGGCCCGGCGGCCAGAAGAGATCGGTTCCTGACGTCTGATGACGCTGAATCAGAAACAGTCCCGTGGATGCAACGGCCGCAATGCCAATCTGAACCAGCAGCTTCTGACGGGCCGTCAGGCCGTTGCGATCCGTCGCCATTTTTACTCGATCATCGACGGCCCCCAGCACAGTCAGAGCCGCAATCAGAAGAAGGCTCAGCAGGACGTAACCGCACGTCAGGTCAGACCACAGCAGCGATGAGAACGCCACGGCTCCCATCATGAAGATGCCGCCCATCGTTGGCGTGTTACGCTTGCCGGAATGCAGTTCGTTCAGCGTGGCGGAAGCACTCGCGATTCGCTCCCGGTAACGATGTCGCAGCCAGTGAATGGCCATCGGGCCGAAGACAATGGCCATCAGGAACGCCGTCATTCCCGCACCGGCCGTCCGCGCAGCGAGGAACACTCGCGAATCCCCGACGGTATGAGAATCGACGTACTCCAGAAACAAACCGAATTCTCGTGTCAGCCACAAAAACATCAGGCACTCGCTGATGAGAACGTTGAACGCACCGAATCATCGAATCCGGCATTCAGATTCCGCACATCGCGCGGCTCGGCCAGCTTTCAGTCCCGCGCCGCGAAACTGTGGCAGATGTTTTCGAAGCGTCAAGGCGAATTGAAATCACGGGGAAGACGTCGCGGGAAGTTCTGTGCGAGACAGCGGACTCTGCCGATCGGCAAAAATCGCGGGAACGGTCGCACTTCCTGCTGGATCGTGGTGAGACACAAAAACCATCGAGTGCCGGACAGGGCGGAATGCACTGTTGCCGTCTGTTCGCGGTCCTGGCTGGCGGATAACTTTTCGGGGCTCCCAAACGCGGTCGCGTTGATTCGTGGACGCCGCCGCGACATTGGCATGATTCCGGCTCGGGGCGATCCGGGCCTGAAAGTTGATTGGTGCAACGTTTTGTAATCGTTGCCGGATTTTTTCTGCTCCTGAAACACAACTGGTCATTCGATGCGAAACCGGATTCTTTTACTGATCGTGTTTCTGCCGTTGAGTTCTGCCGCTTCGGCTCAGGGCCTTCGAGTTTCCACGGTCGTGTACGATGCCGGAAGTCTGAACGAAGCCGGTCAGGAGCCGATCGTCTCCACGGGTTTTTCACTGTTTCACAATGGTCGAGTCTATGACTACGTGGAGTCTGCCGAAGAAGTCGTCGTCTTCTCTCCCGTGGATCATCGGTTCACTGTTCTGAACGAACATCGCCGCGTCTACACAACCATTGACTTTCGAGAAGTCGACCGTCTTCTGGAAGCTCGAATTCCAAAGACGGAAGAATACCTTCGCGAACTGACAGCTCGGGGAGTACCGGATGCCGAACGGGCAGGTCGCATTCTTCAGTTTCAGTTGTCACCTCAGTTTGAATCCACCTATGACTCAAAGCGTGGCCTGCTGAAGCTGACGTCGCCTTCCTGGAAGTACACCGTCAGTACTCGTGAATGGGACGACGAAGAACAACTGGAGAAATACCTGACGTTTGCCGACTGGACGGCTCGACTGAATTACGTGCTGCACCCATCGGCCATGTTCCCCGAACCGCGACTGGCTCTGAACGAAGAGCTGCGAAAAAGAAAACTGCGAATTCCGGTGGTCGTGCAGCTGGATCTGCGACCTGATGAACGTCGGGTCTTAAGAGCCGAGCATCAATTCATTCGCAAGCTGACGGATCAGGACCGACAGCTGATCAGCCGCTGGGACGGACTGTTGCGGAATTCGGAACTCAAACAGTTGCCGTTTCGTGGCTATCAGGAAGCACAACTGATGTCACATACTCGGTAAAACACGGTTCATCATCGACACGAAATCTCATATTGCGGCATTGAGTGGGCCAAACTACTATGTTGATAGTAATTCTGAAAAGTGAGGTCGACGAGAGTTCGCATCTCGTCGCGGCCTCGCAGATTTTGGTGACCTGTTCACATCATCGGCTCCCTCAACAACATTGCAGCCCCACATGACTGCCAACGCTTCAAGGCGATTTTTCAGTTCCAAGACTGTCAGCGAAAGCCGGATCGCATCCGAGGCGGTGCGGCTGGGTGCGTGGGCCGGATTGTATCTGATGGCAAGCTGCACGCTTCGCATCAATCAGATGTGGGGGCGTGTGATCGGTCGAATTCTGTGCCGATACAACTCCGAATCACGTCAGGTGGCTTTGCGAAATCTGGAGATTGCCTATCCAACCGCGTCACCGGAGAAGCTGCAGCAACTCCTGCGCGAACATATGCTGGAGGTTGGAAAGACCATTGCCGAATTCGGTCCGGTCTGGTTGTGGAGTCGACGTCGATTGTCACAACTGGTCCGTGAAACGGACGGGGAAGAACTTCTGGCAGAAGCGGTCAGCCGGGGAAACGGTGTTATCATCCTGTCTCCGCATTTGGGCTGCTGGGAATTCGTGGGGCTTTACCTTTCCATGAACCACCCAATGACCAGCATGTACCGTCCGCCTCGACTGGTGGCACTTGACAATATGATGCGGTCTCTTCGACAGCGGTTCGGAGCGAAGCTGGTCCCTGCAGATCTGTCCGGTGTGGCCGGTCTGCGTCGTGCGCTGAAAAACAATGAATATGTCGGAATGCTGCCCGATCAACATCCCGGTGCCAACGGCGGAGTTGAAGTTCCGTTCTTTGGCTACACGACCAGGACCATGGTTCTGGTTTCGAAGCTGGCCGCTCGATCCGGAGCAACAGTGATCTTCAGTGTAGCCGAACGTCTTCCCGATGGTCGTGGGTTCCGCCTGCGTTTCCGACTGGCCAGCGACCTGATTGCCGCATCCGACGACACGGTCGCTGCTCGTGCCCTGAACGAAGGCGTCGAAGAGTGCATTCGCTGGTGCCCGAGTCAGTATCAATGGAGCTATGACCGTTTCCGCCTTCGACAGACGCTGAGGAATAGCGACAGTCCAACCGCACCTGAACAGCGAGCCGCCTGACAAGAGCTTCGCCCAACGCCGCTAAGAATTTCGATGCGAAAAAACTCAGTTCGTTTAACCGGACACGCAGGGGAGGCGGTACCCGCGTTACGGAATACCTCGCCTTCGGCAGCGGGTTGAACGAAGTTCGTTTAACCCGGAACGGGTTGGACAACACAGCCCGGGGTCGACGCGAAGTGGTGCGCCCGGAGATTCTTCGTTTAATCAACGGACTTCATAAGACACAACGTCCGACAAAGCAGATCCCGCCGCTTCAAAACGAGCCGTTGTCAGGGGCCGTGAGATTTCGAAGCAAATCATTGTTTTGACTGTGTCTCCGCGTTCCGGGCTGGACTATCATCTTCCCGATTCGAGGTTTCGGGGATCGCCGCCTGGCACATCGACCGATTCCTGTTTGTTACCACGTGAAGCTC
>JAGQPY010000351.1 GCA_020426485.1 Planctomycetaceae bacterium | reverse complement strand
ACGACGTTTCTCGATCCAGTCTTCATCGCTCCACTGAAAGTCCCGCAGACTCCAGATAATCGACGCCGTTCCGGGCCGAAGTTCCGAGTGGAATGCGTAGGGATCGGCTTTTTCAAGAATGTTGCCGTGCTGAGTCCGAATGGCAAACTTATATCGCGTGCCGGGAATTGCACCGGGAACAAAGCCTGTCCACACGCCTGTGTCGCTGGAATTCAGCCAGTCGCGGCTGTGAGTCCATCCGTTTCCATCACTGATGACAGAAACCTCTCGCGCGTTGGGAGCCCAGACTGCAAACCGAACTCCGCCCTCGAAAATATGGGCTCCCATGTACCGGTACAGCGTGGAAGCATCGGTTGGATGATCGAAAGTATTCGGCATGTCAGCGGGACTATTTGCGGCCTGAGTTGGTGAGATACTGGTTGCCATATCCTTTTATTCGTCCAGTCGTCCATTGGTCAAGTCGGCAACAGCCAACCGTCATTGAGGCGAGCGTTTGGCTGGTCGGGCCGGATTCGGGCGACCGCTACGCTGCAGATTAACAGAATGGGCTCCCGCTGGCAGTTGACTTGGGTTTTGATTGGTCATTCTCCGCAAACTGGCTCGAATCCTGCCGGAATGGAAGACCATCGACAGCCAGTGTGCCAGCGGGTGTGGCAACAGAGAATCCACCGGAATACCAGCATTCCCTATCGTACCTGAGCAGCTTTGGTGCCTCCGAGCCTGGAATTCGCTCCAAACCACTCTCCGCAGCAGCAGGTTGACTGCGAATTTTGTTCGTCGGAGTGCGATGGAGCGGTGTTCTTAATCGCGCTTGCCGGAGCGAAGTCGGGTGAACAGGTTGGAAAAGCTCACGCGGCGGCGATTCTTCGCATCCACGTCGGGCGTCTGAGCAACCGCTTCCTCATCGTCACATTCGCAGGTGCTGTGGCCGTCGTTCCATGTTCGAGAAGCGGCCGACGTCATCCGTTCCGCACCAGCTGCTGACTTTAGAGGCACACCTGCACTGGTGGCGACGCGGGATCGAGCCTGTTCCAGCAGGCGCGGTCGGTAGATGGTTTCCGTCGTCTGTTGTTCTCCGAATTCATCCAGCTCAGGAAGCTCGGCCGCCGGAACGTCCACTGGCGGCTGACATTCTGTTTCCGGTGACGCGGCGGGTGACGAAGATTCCTGACCGTCGTCGATTCCCGTGGTCATTCGAACGTCCACGTCAAGCCTGTCAATTTCGACAGGAAGGGTGAACATGCGAATTCCGGATGACTGAGCATCAGACGTTCCCACATCGGATGGCTGACTTTCGGTCTCCAGTTTCGTGTCATCAGAGTCAGTCGTCGTGACCTCAGCATCGCTGTCCGGCAGCGACTCTGTGGGCTCAATACATTCCCTGATGGACTGCGATTGTCCGGAAGTCAGCAAAGATCCGCCCACCCATCGCGACGCTCGGACGCCGTAATCCGCGGTCTGCGAGTCAACATCTTCATCTCCGGCCGTTGTCTCCTGCATTGCGTCAGCAGTACTCGGCGAATCTGACAGAAGCGACGAGTCGACGTCGGAAACATCCGGCAGAAACTCGTCTTCCGGAATCACGGATTCCAGCGCCACATTCGTTTCCGCGCGGTCGTCGCCATCATTGACGCCATCGAATGGGTCGACCGCTGCCAGAGTCGGCTCCTCCCTGGAATCGTCCAGCGGAACGCAACCGCGTGGCAACCCATCGGGTTCTTCGTCCAACAGTGACTGAATGCGTTCAATGGTTCGATCGGGACGAAGAGCGGAACGCGAGTCAAACCGCACAGAAGAATCAGGCCCGAAGACATTGGCGATTCCATCAACACCGGAGCAAGCTACCGCAACGGACGACGTGTCGGTGACCGTGATTTCATCGACCGGACAGATTCCCGTCAGTTGGGGAGGCCACGTGGCTTTCATGGCCAGGCGGTCCGGACCACGCCGACGCTGAATATGTTCCGGCGTGACAGGGCGGCCCAGTTCGTTCCATGTATACCGGTCAAAAACGGGTTTCGCATTGGCGCGAGGGCGATTGGCCGTATCGGAACATCGACTGCCGCAGCCACCAGCACACGACTTTACAACCGGCTCTGCAACTGATGTTGCGGATGTCGCCAATGGTTCCATCATTTCCATCACCTGATCCACGACGGCAGCAACGGAAAATTCCGTCGACCATGTTCCGGCAGGAACCCACAGCGGCAGATTGTCCAACTGCGGAACCGAAACCACTTCGTCAGCGTTTTCGACCCGACCAGCGATCCATTCAGCACCCGCCTCACGCCATTCGTTATCGTCCCCGGTACCGGACGAGACCGTCGATTTCACGGAGGCAGATCCCTCCGTGACGCGGATCGAAGCGAAAGCAATCGCTTCGCTGGTTTCGGTCTCTGTGAGCAGAAAGGCTGAACCCGCTGATTCGACGGAATTCATATTCTCCGCACTGTCAGCCTGTGATCGAACACTGTCCGCCTGTGGTGATACGCTCACTTCAGGACGTTCCTGGCTCCCGCTATCGTTGACGTCGGGCGAGTCAGGACCACTTGCCGTCCCCGCCAGAATCAGATGACGTTCCAACTGATCGAATGCGTAGTCCACGTCGTTCGCCGTCTGCAGACGCCCTTTCCTGAAGGCACTTGCGACGGTTGACAGTCCAGCAATCGGAGGATGCGCGGTGAGTTGCTGCAGCTCCTCATCGGTCATCGATTCGTCCGTCAGCTCCTGTAAGACTCGTTCGCGCTCAGACAATTCCAGTGATCTCAAAGAGTCCTCGGCTTCGACGGTGTTCTGATTCTCCAACTCTGCCATCACTTCCGATTCAGCGATGGCCTCAATCTCTGCGGAATGTTCACCGCTTTCCGCCGCTGCGACGCCATCCGACTTCATCTCCACATCAGCGCCGATTTCAAACACGGATCGCGTCTCACCACCGGTTGAATTAAAGGGGGCAGATCCCTTTAATTCGTCACGCGAAGGACTGCCGATTTCGATGACACCGTCTTCCATGGACGCGTATGCATTCTTCCGCTCGGATTCCGATGCGGAGTCCGGTTCGAGCACGACCGAGGCGTCATCGGAGAAATCAGCGGATGACTCATCGTGGGAATCGTGGAGATCAGGAGACGCATTCCAGGCGTACGGCAAATGCTGAAGCCGCTGCAGCGCCACGTTCACGATATCCCGAGACACCTTTGTGCGGTTCAGTTCATCGCAGACCAACAGACACTCGTCACCCAACAGATTGATGCAGCGAGGCACACCATCAGCGGCGGCGACAAGATGTTCCACGGCGGATGAATCAAACAGGTCGGCCAGGCTGCCACCCACAGCCGCCAGCTGATGTTTCAGATAGTCCACGGATTCGTTGCTGCGTAAAGGCTGCAGAAAGACGTGAGTCCGAATGCGACCGACGAAGTCTGTCATCGCGGGTTGAGCCAGCGTCTCTTCAAGACTCAGCGGTCCCGCGATCAGCAGTCGCATGATTCGCTGACCATCGTTTTCTTCTTCCAGCAGACCTCGAAGTTCCAGAAAGACGTCCGGCTGGATCAGATGAGCGTCGTCGAGCAGAATGGCGACGGGCCCCCAGAAGTCTGACAGCTGCCGCAGTCGTTCGGTCACTGCCCAGCGAGAATCCCCGTCCCCCGCACTTTGACGGCTGACCGTGTTCGGGCTGCCCGTCTTCGCCGCCCACCGCTGCATGGCACTCAGGAATTCGCTTGCCGTGCGCACAGCACCGCCTCGAAGCAGAACGGCCTGCCCCTCAACGCTCAGACGCCGACGCAACTGTTCCAGCACAGTGGTCTTTCCCGAACCTGCAGGTCCGGTCAAAACGGCAACTCCCAGATCCGATTTCAAAGCGTGAAGCACAGCGGCAAAGATTTCGCGATGTGCGGCCGTTTCGAAGAAATCATTCTCTGTGAGCGAATTCTGAAATGGCTTTCGATGCAGGCCGAAGCGTTGCTGATACATCCGTGAATCCGTTTCTGATGCGGTCCATGCGATCCAGACGCTGCCTTTTCCTGCGTGAATGTCTGCGAAGCAAATGCTTGTCGACGGTGCTCAATCAGGAAACGCGAAACTCGCTGTGGCAGGTTCTGCCGAAGTCCAGTCGATCCCCACAGGGACAGACAGTCACTTCATCGGCAACATCGAACACGCAAAACCGGATTCTTGAGTGCAACCCTCCACAACGGCACGGTCAGCCCAGAGTACCACGGGATTCCCGTTCGACGGAGTCGTTGTCATTCGGTGCCGGCGTGGAACGGCCGCCGAGGAATTTGCCGCGACCGGCACAGCGTCACCGGACCTGAAAGGTCACAAATTCTTCCGTCGTTCGGCCGCTGATGCGATCACGGACTCTCAGTCGAATCCGGTAGGTGCCGGTGCCCAGGTGAGACGGAATGGTCAGTTCAAAGCTCAGAAAATAGTCCAGTCGCTCGGAGGACGCTTCGTCATCGATCTCAGCCAGGTTGATTGTTTCAATCACATCGGCCGGACCGTCTTCGTGAAGAATCTGAATCTGAGCATCGAAGCTGGTGCGATGATTGCCGTTCGGTGTAATCTCGCTGGCGAAGTTGTCGACTTCCGCATACAGCAGGACCGGTTGGCCGGGGTCGAAGTCGTTCGATGGAAATGGTTCGATCCGACCGAAACTCAGAATTCGACTGCAGAGATCGACTCGCCGCAGCCGCAGGGAACAATACGGCGTCAATGACATTGTCGCCGACCGAATCTGACCAGACACATTCGTCAACTGCTGTTCCCGTGACAGTTCCTCGTCCGTCGAACGATACTGAGCCAGCCCCAGCATCAGTTGTTGCCAGAAGTCCTGTTCTCCGGACGGAAGACTTTCCACAACAGAAATCGCTTCACCCGGCTGATCAGCAATCAGATAAAGCAACCGCAGATCCTTCTGTCGCTGCTGATATCTCAACGGATGCAGCAGCGCGCCGGCGGAAGTGCGAGGCCATGTTTTGAGTTCTCGTACACGCAGTTCAATCAGCTCATTCAGCAACAGATCCGTGGGAAGGCCCGGAACAGGCACCACAACATTCGGGGCCGTTCCGTCCGCCGGAACAGCCGCAGTCACGTCAGCGGGAGCCTCCGGCTGCGGTGTTTCGGGAGCCGCGGTTTCTTCGCGATCACGGAAAACATTCCATGGTGACAGTCGGTCAAAGGGTCGGCGAAGAAATCGGCGCGAATTGGATTCCAGCTGACTCGGGTAGAGTCCCTTCAGCCGGTCGAACACCGATGATTCTTCCGCACGCGGTGGCGTTTCGCTGGTCTCCGATGCGGCACCTTCCGGCGACGCCTTCTCGCGACCATGGAAGCCGATTGTCGAAAACGCATCGGAATTCTCCACCGGAGCCGTCGCGGTCTGAACCGGAATACCTGTTGAGGCCGGTGTTTCCGGGGTCTCCGCAGCAGAACCGTCAATCACTTTCCAGACCGGTGTCTGATCCGCCAGCACATTTCCCTGAGACATCTCGTTCAATGATTGCCGATTCAGGTACGCGCGAACCTGCGATGCATCAAACCCAAGGCTGTAGCCTCCAACGCCCGAAGCCGTCGCCGAATTTGATCCCGCCGACGTCGCGCTCGCAGCGTTTCCGGCAGTGGCGTTTTCCGAAGCCGTGGCTGAGGCGGAGATGACCGAACCGGGCGCGGAAGCCTCTTTTTCAAAGCTCGGCAACATGAGTCGAGCCGTCGGTGCGGAAGTTGACGAGCCGACTGTCGGAGCAGACGTTGTCCTTCGTCCGGCAACTGATTCCGGATCGAAGCGGGAATGTCCGGCCATCGCAGTGGGCCGACCAAACACAATGCCGGATTCTTCCGACGGTCCGCCGACAGGCAGTGTATCACTTTGAAATCGCACGACCGAATCGGATGCGGTAAGCGAGACAGCGCGAGGCCTGAGAGAGGAATGCGGACGCACAAAAGAACTCAAACAACCGCTCATCAGCATCGCCAGTATCGCGACGCTGACAAGGCAGCTTTTCCGAAGTCCGGATTGTGCAACTCCCTGAAACATCCAAACGGCTTCCCTGCCGGTCTGATTCTGTCAGTCAGTTCAACTCAACGCCTGACAAGGGCTGTGCCCAACGCCGTGACGAGATTCTCGTTTAACCCCAATACCGTTCAACG
>JAGQPY010000350.1 GCA_020426485.1 Planctomycetaceae bacterium | reverse complement strand
TGGCCTGTCGGCCACGGGATAAACAAGACAGAACGCTGCGGTCAATAAGGGCCCATCTGAGTGAGACACTACGATCGCGGCCAACGGAAGCGAATCGGCGCCGGCCACTCGGCGCCTCCTACGGTCTGACACACCACCGGGGCAAGGGCGAAGTCGTTGTTATGTCTTCAGTCGCTCACGCAAAAACGCAGCCCGGGCTTCGTTGCGTTCAGAAGTCTTGAGCGGTCCGCCCTGCAGCTTCTGCAGGTGCGACGGCTGAGTATGAATGAACAGTTCGTTGACTGTTGCAATGCTGACGTCCGTGACAATTCCCAGATTCACACCCAGTCGAATGCTGGACAGCAGGTGCATCGTTTCCTCGGAACTGATTGACCTCGCACTGCTGAGAATTCCGCGAGCCCTCGCGATCTGATCTTCCAGTTGTGCCTTATTGTCGCGGCACAGCAGGTCACGAACTCGTCGTTCGTAGCCAAGTATATTTGGAACGACCTCGGCCAGATGATTCAGCAGGTCCTGTTCGCTGAACCCAAGCGTGACCTGATTGGAGATCTGATAGAAGTCGCCCATGGCCTGGCTGCCTTCGCCATACAATCCCCGAACGGCCAGATTGATTTTCTGTGCCGCCTGGTGAACCTTCTGAATTTCACGCGTGATGCGCAAGGCCGGCAGATGCAGCATGACGCTCACGCGAATTCCCGTCCCGACGTTCGTCGGACACGCGGTGAGATAGCCCAGCTGCTCATCGAAGGCGAACACAATTCTGGCTTCCAGAGCATCGTCGAGCGCGTCAATGTCGGACCAGCATTGTTCCAGAGCAAAGCCACTGTGCAGCATCTGCATGCGCACGTGGTCTTCTTCGTTCAGCATGATACTGGCATGTTCACCCTGGCCAACCAGAACACCGCGCGGACCTTCGGACTGTGCCAGCTCGCGACTGATCAGCTGCCGTTCCACCAGCAACTGCCGATCCAGCTCGTCAAGAAGTGTGACGTCGATAAACTGAAAATCCCGTGCGGCTTCAGTTTCGGTGATGGTCCGTCGCAGACGGTCCATAATCTGCTGACGAATCTCATTGTCAGCACGCGTCATGAAGGGATAGCCGACCAGATTTCTGGCCAGCCGCACGCGAGTCGACACCACGATATCGGACTCTGGTCCATCCGCACTCAGCCACTGGCCGCTTGTGCGAGCGAGCTCCTGAAGACACAGCGATTTACGATCGCCTTCCGCCATGAATCCGATTTACCTTCCTCAATGAACCAACAGAGGACTGGCCCCTGCCGAAAAGCCGGGCCACTTCACACTTGCCGGAGGTCTGCTCCGGATGGCGACTTTTCCAATGTTGACTGAATACTGACACCTCAATCACCTGCATCGTCTGCCTGCAGAATCGTAGCAGACAAACCTTCCCACGTCGCCGGAAGGTCCCTCTCACACTTAAATCCCCCGACAAAACCGGTGAGAACGGTGACCGTTGTGGTTGTCGCTCAGGGAAGAACCCCTAGTCTTCGGCAGAATCCTGAGTTCCCTGCATGACCGTCGCCTCAATAGACGCGATTTCGTCACGCAGGCGAGCGGCCGCTTCGTAGTCCTCCCGACCGATCGCATCCCGCTGCTGAGCCCGAAGGCGGACCAGTCGAGTCTGCTCTTCCGTCTGACCGGGATTCTGAACCGGACGTTTGCCTTTGTGCTCAACCGCTTCGTGGATATTCTCAAGGAGCGGCATGAGTTCTTCACGAAACTCATCATAACACTGAGCGCAGCCGAGCCGACCGCGTTCCCGAAACTCATTGAATGAGATTCCACAGTTTGAACACTGATGCTGCAGCTGTTCAGAATCTTCGGACACCAGTGCTTCGATCTTGGCCGCCAGGTCTGCCGCAGGTGTACTCACCGGATCGTCGCTCTTGTCGTCCAGGTACTCACGGCCACACGTGTCACATAAATGAATGGCAACGGCCTTGCCATCATGGATCTCAGTAATGTGAAGGGTTGCCGGCTTGGTGCACCGTCTGCATTTCTTCATGACGTCATTCCCCCGGGCACCATTGCCACGAATTTCAAATTGCCGCAAGTCTTTAAAGTGCGAATGATCAATACACGGGACAGGCAAGGGTGCGCCCCTCAATATTAACGGACGGTTCGAAGAACGTCCTGCGTGATTTCCTGATCCGCAGTCGGGATTCCGAAAACAGGCAACCATTCGACACGCCGCACGCCTGTCCATTCCGGATCGCACGTCGGTCTCCAACGGCCCCAAGGGACTGGAAACACGCAGTTCATGCGAATGCAAGAATATTCCGATCACACGTTCGTTGCGCTACGGAAAGACCATGGCTCGCACACGAAAGATGATTCGCGCGCTGGCACGGTGAGCAGGGTGTGCCGCTTCAGACAGATGGATGCCCCGGGATTGCGATCGGCAACCAGTGAATTATTCCACTTCCGGGCCGGGCAGGACTGCGGTTTGTTGAGTGAGGGACTCCATTCGCTCCTGACGAATTGCGAGCTGCTCGTTGATCTGTCGTCGCAAATGGTCGACATTCAACTGCAGCTGATTACGTTCCTCTTCGATATCTTCGATCGCCTGAAGCAGTCCGTCTGTGAATTCCGGACGATTGGGAACTGGTTCACGGGCAGGATCGCCCAGCAGTTCCTTCTTTCGAACGTTCAGTGCTTCTTCGGCTGCTGTCAGCAACGCCTGTTGCCGGGCGATACTGTCCGTGGTCTGATTAACCAGCTGAGCCGTCCGTTGGCGGTGCAGATACCACTCGTCAATTGACGAGCGGTAACCTGACGGAATCAAAGTCCGCAAACGCCATGTGGCATTGTCCGGCCAGGAATTGAATTCCTGAGGCGAAACAGGACGTACGGGAACCAGCGAGGCACCGTCATTTCGGATATCGGTGGCAGCAAACTCCCCGGCATAGGTGAAGCCGTCCGGGCCGCCATAAAAAGCGTGAACAACGGGAAACAACGTCTGATCAGCTCCGGTTTCATCCTTCACCTGTCGACTGACAAGCCCGTTGGCCGCTCCAATGTTTCGCACCATCAGTCGCCCGGCCTGCTTTTCGATGGCCGGGCTGTTCGGAGGATTATTCGGCCCACGAGGTGGAATCAGCCATGACTGATCCCAGCCAATCGACAGGCTGTCCAGATCCGCCGAAGCGGCATCTCTTTCCAGGCGAGCTGTACTCTCGCTGGCCATGGCATCTTTCGCCTTGATGCGAGCATCGCGCAGTTTTTCAGACCACTGGTTGTGGAGGACGAGAAGCTTGGGTGCCCAGCCACCATAAGGTCCGGGAATCGGCGCCATTGCCAGAAGCAACAGCAGCAGTGTCAGACAAAGGCAGACTTTTCCCAGAGTGCTCATTCAGAATCTCCGAAGACCGTTGCTGTGGAGCAGGAATCTTCACGGAAACACAGTTTTAATTCGGGCGAACAGTACTTCAACATCGACGAATGACATCGGATCGCCTGGAACGTTTGCTGCTCAGATCCGCCAGATCCGCAGAATTCAAAGTCGGTCGGCGATGCCATTTTCCTAAACAGGTTCACTTTTCACGCAACCTGTTTCGGTTATTCGAATTCCTTTGCAGCCATCGTAAAGCTGGTAAATCCGAACGGTCAAGCAGAAAGGGTAATGTTTTCCGATCACAAACGCTTTCAGCTCTTAGGTTTCCGGTCGTCTGGATGCTGGGAAATCGTCTGTCGCCGCGTCGGGACCCTGAAAGCTCTGAGAAACGGACGACCAAGTTGCTTCGTCTCTTCTGCAACCGAAGGGCGATTTCTATCGAATCTCCAGAGATTCTGGCTTTGAGCAGGTCTCGGAGAATTCACACGATTCTCCGTTCTTTTGAGCCTTTCTTCCGCGATTCTGAGGGCCAACACGAGTTTGGCGTTCCCAAGGAATCGTCCATTTTTGCGGCGATTGTCTTTAGAAATCCGAAAAGCCAGGCGTCTCCCGCGGTCGTCAGATCTGAAGCTCCTGCGAGTGGATTCCGGCAGTCCTGTTCCGGAAAACTCAGCACGCACGGGAGAAAACACAATTGAAGTTCGACGAATGACCGATTAACATCCTCGCCCTCCCGAAACGATCAACCGGGAAAGATTGGTGTTGCTGTTGCACACGACGCGGGCGTTCACGGCTGAATGCCTGCCGCAAATGAGAATGAATTAGTCATGAGCACTCTGAAAAAAAACAAGCGAATCAAGCGAGCAAAGCTTCTGGCACTGTACGGTGAACAGAAGCCGGTGCGAGGAAATCGGGTGACCCAGCGTGGTAAGGCCAAGTATCTGGGCGGTAACGGTCGTCAGACGACCGGAGTCAGTCGCCGGATGTTTCGCAAAAACCTGAAGCGAATTCGACTGATCGAGGACGGTCGGGTTGTTCGACGTCGAGTACCGGTCAGCCTCATTCGTTCCGGAGGCATTCAGAAGCCACAGGTTGTTGACCCATTTGCCATTCCCGAAATGAACTGATCACCGGAGGCGGCCTTCGAACCACTCAGGATGATCTTCAGAGACGGCCGCCTGTCCACGGCACAGTTTGATGAATCAGAAAAAGACCGGACTGAAATTCAGTCCGGTCTTTTTGCTGCGCTGGTCCTGCTCAGTCGACTGACGATGGTTAAACTATCTGGTCATAAACGTCCCGGCAGCATCTTCCGCAGTGCGGTAGTCGTCGCGATCCGTGAGTGTCAGCTGCAGGGCCTGACGTCGTCCGGAACGGAAAACCTCAATCTGCACCGGCCGCCCGATTTCTGCCAGACTGACCAGGTTGATCAGATGATTCTCATCCACGACCGCAACGCCGTTGAAACTGATGATGACGTCATCCGGTCGGACGCCCGCAATCGCCGCCGGGGTCGGCTGCCGTGACTTGTACACTCGCGTTACGTGAGCACCAAAGGCTCGATCCATGCCCAGACGCCGAGCCGAATCGGTGTCGAAGGCGTTATCCAGCTCCACGCCCAGATAGGCTCGGCGGACACGACCATAGGAAATCAGCTGTTCGAAGACGTGGCGAGCGAGATTGCTGGGAATACTGAATCCAATGCCTTCATTGCCGCCGCTGTTCGATGCAATGGCCGTGTTGATGCCGATGACCTGCCCATGCATATCGATCAATGGTCCGCCGCTGTTACCCGGATTGATCGCAGCGTCCGTCTGTATGAAGTCCTGATTTGTCACAGAACGGTCTTCGGTGAGGCTCAGGTCGCGTCGACCTTTCGCGCTGACGATCCCCATTGTCACGGATTGACTTAAACCAAACGGACTTCCGACGGCAAGAACAAAGCTGCCAATGTGAACACGGTCGCTGTCACCCCATTGGCCGGTCGGTGTCGAAAAGTCATCGATCTGAAGCACAGCAAGGTCTGTTTCCAGATCTCGATAAACGCGACGAGGATGAATTTCCCGATCATCGTGTGTCTGAATGTCGATGTCGCCAAGTTCTGCACCGCGAACAACGTGATTGTTCGTGACAACAAACAGACCCTTGACCTTCGTACTGCGAATGAGCACACCGGAACCGGTTTCTTCAATTCGGCGGCCGTCACTCTCACGACGCGTGGCCTGAATATGAACGGCCGCGGGCATCGCCTGACTGGAGATCCGCGCAATGTGCTGCCCACTTTCAATCAGCATCTCCGCACTGCCGTACGAAGGACTGCCTTCATAAGGCACGGCGCGAGCTGAAGATGAAAGACGGAGTTGTCCCAGATGTCCTCCCGCAGCCAGCCCAAGGCTGAGCATCAGACTGCTGAGGAGAATTGTATTCGTTCGGCGCGCCATCAACCTACTCTCCGTGGAAAGAGGACATCCTGAGGCGCGGCTCCATCCGCTGTGTATGTTTCGCTGAAAATTCACCCCAACCAGTGTTCGGGTGATGAAGGTGTCTGCTCCGTGCAACAACACCTGACTCACTGAGCAGAAACGGCCGAATCTGCCGTTCCCACTTGGGTCTATCGATCGGCTGTGCACAGAAAGGCAAGGCGATTTCGGCAGAATGTGCCACACGGCAAAGTGCGAGCCCCGAACAAACGGAAAAGGCGTCACAGCCCCAACCAGTCGACTGTCGTGGATGAGTGTTCCACAAAAGGCCCCCGTCGCTCTACAGCGGCTGCTCAAAGGGAGCCACCGCCTCGACGCATTGAC
>JAGQPY010000034.1 GCA_020426485.1 Planctomycetaceae bacterium | reverse complement strand
ATCTTCCTTGGCGGGTTGTCAAACGGCACCAGCAACCGGAGTTGGTTTTAAGACCCCTAACAAAACCTAAGAGTCTCTCAGGTTTTGTGAGCGGTTCTAAGTCTTTGTGAATGCGGTTTTGGTTTTTCGGCCGGTATCTTTTGTTCAGAATTCTGTCTGAGAAGAACATCTCGGCCTAAATTCTTCGTTCCCGTCCTTCCTGCGTGTTTTCCCGCCTGAGTCACAGCCATTGCTATCGATCCAACGTCTCCTCTGGAACAACTTTCTGCCGAATTCGATGGTGGGCACGTTACGCCTGAAACTCGGAACCAGGTCGGCGCTGCAACGGCCGACGATTTGCTGCGGCAATGGTCTCTGGTTGGCGACCAATTACGATCTATTCCCGTCAGGCCCGCCAGCCAGGTTCTGAATGCTGTTCGACAGCAGCGAGAACATGATCGGAAGAGTTTCGCTCCCATTGTTCACACGCCCGCGTCAAACAGAGCTCGGTTTTCAGTTTTTGCAGCGTGTACAGCAGTTGCAGTGCTGTTGCTGGCCATTCGCTCAGCGTCGCTGAGTTTGCCGGAGAATCCGCTTTTAGCTACCGCTGAAAATACTCTTCCGACCCCATCAGCAGACTGGGATGTGGTGGTCGTCACGGTTTCCGATGATCACTACGAAAACGCAACCTCGCAGCTTCGAAAAAAGGCCGATGAGGAGCAGATCGAGCTGCGAGTTGTCAGCGAAGGAGCAAATGAAACGGCCGATTCCATGGATATTCTGGTGGCTTCGAACGAAACATCCGATCAGGTTCTGGCCGCGCTGATCGAAGGTGATACTTCGGCCGAACAGGAGTGGAATCCGATGCTGGTTGGGGATCTGGATCGGGAACAGCTTCTGCAGAAGGTTGCTGAATCCATGCAGATTCCGACTCGGTCAGACGAGCATTTCGGCGAAGTGCTGGTCGTGCTTTCTCAGGAAGAAGCGGTTTCTGTGGTCAAACAGCCGTTTTCCGCAGGTGGTGGTGTCGCGACGGAGGCGACTTCTCCTGCTGATCAGGAAACGCAGGCGGCTCTGGTGGCGGCGAAGTCGACGCACGATTCGACAGAATCCGGCCGATCCATCGATGGTCCTGCCCTGGCCCCACCGGAAGTGATTGCGGAAGCTCTGCCCAAAGGAGCCCGAAAGCCTGTGTTGTTTGTGCTGAAACGGCGCAAGTCCGCGGAGCCTCCAACCGGCGTCTTGATTCACTCTCCATTTGCCGCAGATCGTTCGGCCTGATGTTGCTGGTGGGCGTCTGACGTCAGAAAACCGCTGAAAACCTCTTGTGGCTTGTCGAAACAGCCAGCCTTTACCAGATTTGACGTGATGTCATAGAATAGGTGGGCTGGCCAAGTTTCAGGCGATGTTCAGGTCTGTCGTCGTTTGAGTTGGCTGGTTCGTCAATGGTGTGAAAATTGACTGTACAGCTGACCACATGCACGGTCCGTTGCTGAATTCTCCGGACCGCTGAAAACGATAAGTCCACCTACCATGATTCAACGATTTCACTTTGCAATTGCCCTTGTCCTCGCAGCCCGCTTCCCAGCAATCGTGGATGCACAGGAAGCTCATCATCCGGAGATCACCATTGCTCATCCGGGTGTCGCTGGCCTGAAAGCAGACCTCGAAAAGCTGCTTTCCTACACAACCCCTCAGGAACGGGAACAACTGCAGAACGTCATCGACTTCGTGGATTTATTCGCCTTTGGTCTGGATCCGGATCGCCCGATTCGGGTGGACATGCTGACGGGAGTGACTCCGACGCCGTACGTCGTTTCCGCAGCGTACAAGAACGACCCGGAACTGGCAGAAGCCAATGCGAAGCCGGAAGACCAGTTGATGGAGAACCTGGATTCGAACTACATCACCCGAAAGGTTGCGGACAATCTGTTTGAACTGCTTCCTCCTGATCAGGGCTGGCTGCGTCTGATTCCCGGGATGCAGTCTGCAATTCTTGTGCTGACGACGGAAGAAGACCATGCTTTGCTGAAGCAGTTGATTCAGAAGATGGCTGATCCGCTGGCGACGTCGACTTCAATTCTGGAAGGCGGAGGAAACATCGGCATCGGCCTTCAAAACAAAGCACTGACCGCGGAAGACCAGACGAAGCGAGCCGAATCGTTTTCAGAAATTCGAGCACTGCGGCTGGACGCCATCCAGAAGCGTCCCAGTGAGTCAGCGACGGCCTATGACCTTCGCAAAGGCTTCGTGGATAACCAGCTGGATGAACTGCAGCGACTTTTGGTGGAGGGCCTGAATCTCAAGGCCGTCGCCTTCCTGAATTCATCAGACGACACCGCTGCCATTCGCTTCTCCGGAGAAGCGATTCCGGAAACAAGTCTCGACAAGAGCATTCGCCTGTTCCACCAGAACAAGGATCGATTCGCCTCCATTGCTCCGCTGGAAGACAGTGTCCTTTCAGGGCGAATGAATCATCCCGTGGATGAACTGCGTCAGAAGAATGCAGCCGAGACTCGAGAACTGATGCGCAAGGACGTCGAGGATCGAATTGCGAAGGCCGCCAAACTGAATGATGTCCAGAAAAAAGCGGCTCAACAGTTGTTCGACGAAATCTCGACGCTGGTGCTGGATGGTCTGAACTCCGGCTATGTCAACGGCTTCATTGAATCAAAGCTGGATGACCAGGGAAAATTCGTCACGGTCGGTGCCGTTTCCTCCGTAAACGGACAGCGTCTGAACGACACACTGAAACTGGTTTCTCAAACAGGCGAAGGCAACACGTTCGAATCCGGTGTGGCAAAGGTTGGAGACATTGATATCCATCGGATCAAGCTGTCCTCGGGCTTCGTCGAACTCTTTGACCGCATTGTCGGTGATGAACAGGAATTCTACATTGGAGTTTCATCGGACGTGACCTGGTTCGCCACAGGAACCGATTCTCTGGAGCTGCTGAAGAAGACCGCTGAAGGTCTCAAACAGCCCGAAGACACGGATGTGATCATCAAGGTGGATGCTCATCTGCTGCCCTGGGTTCGCCACTGGGAAAAGGTTGCCAAAGAAAAACCGGAACCGACGGCCGTCGAGGACAAACAACCCTGGCGCGACAGAATTCGACGACTCGGACAGGCGGTGGAATCCTACAGGGACAAGGATGATCTTCACATTGACATGAAAGCCGAAAACGGAAAGCTGTCCGGTGAGATTCAGTTCAACACAGGGACACTGCGATTCGTCGGAAAGCTGATTTCAACGTTCTCCAAAGAGAATTTCGAATAGCACGGCGTTCGAAGCAACGCAGCCATCCAATGTGTTCTGCCGCCTGCGTGTTCTTAGAACCGGATCACTGAGTGCAGGGACGCACCAATGACGGATGAGATCGAAGACGATGCCGTATCCTCCGGCGAATCGTTTGATGACATGGAGCTGGCCTATCGCGAGGCACTGCGATCCATTGAAGCGGCTGAGTATCAGGTCGGCTCTGCGCTCAGGGAGTTTGTCGAAGACGACTCGGATCAGCAGCCGGTTGAGGAATCCGCTTTTGTTTCGATCGGTGAGGAACTGGCCGAAGACCTGAAGTCCGGTTCCGTGGCGGAACCTCGACTGATTTCCGACGGTCCGTCGTCGTCGCGGGTGTCCCCCTCGTCGGTCATCGAGGCAGCTCTGTTTGTCGGTGGTGACGTCGCGCTCACGGCACGTCGACTGGCGTCACTGATTGGCCAGGATACCGAAGCGCGAGTCGCCGTGCGCCTGATCGATCAACTGAACGAACGCTACAGCGAAGAACACCGCCCCTACGAAATTCGGCTGCATGAAGGCGGTTTCCGACTGGAACTGCGTGAAGAATTCGCTGAAGTCCGCATGAAGGTCTTCGGCTACGGCCCCCGGGAGGTTCGGCTGTCTCCGGAGAGCCTGGAAGTGCTGGCCTACATCGCGTACAACCAGCCCGTTGATCGAACAGACCTGGAACAGATTCGCAGCGACGGAGGACAGGCCATTGTTCGACAGTTGATTCGACTGCGCCTGGTCGAACTGGAACGCACGGGCAGCCGTCGAAACGAAGTCGCTTACCGCACCGGTGACCGGTTTCTGAAACTGTTCAGCCTGGATGATCTGGACGATCTTCCCCATGCAGACGTCTTTCGCTTCAAGTAATTCGTCGCCCATTAAACAAGCGGTGCAAACTTCCGGCCTGCAGTACGAGGCAATCACAGGCTGGAAGCTTGCGTCACGACGCTGGGACAGTGATTTTCTGGGCGGCACTGAGCCGTCACGCCGAGCGGCAGGCAACGTTTTTGATGTTTACTCAGCCGGATCACAGCTCCATGCTTTCGGAAATCGCGTCCTTCGGTAAGAATTCCGGAGGTTAGGGTACATTCGAAAAGGGCTTTGCATCTGACCAGCTCAACCCGGTGGAAGAGTTCACCTGAAACACCACCTCCGGAACGCCGTCGCTGCCCGCAAAACAGCGTTGATCAGTGGGCAGGGGTTGCGTCGTGTGGAAGCGATCTGAAAAAGAGGTCTGAACCTTTCCAGGCAGCCGTTTTCGCTGTCGTTTTGCTGCCTTCAAAGGGCCAGCCCCTTTTCAGATAACCACTGGTGATTGATGGTCGGAGCGATGTTCGTTGTGACCCTGTTTGTCTCTGAATTGCTATGACTGCGAGTGAACAACGGTGCGGGTTCTGGACTGGTCTCCTCTGAAAGAAATCATCGAAACCAATCAGTCTTTCATGGTGACAAGCCATGTCCGTCCGGATGCCGATGCGCTGGGATCTGAACTGGCCATGGCCGCAATTCTGGAGTCCTTCGGAAAACAGGTCACCATCGTCAACGCCACCGCACCTCCGGCAAATCTGCATTTTCTGAATGAAAGCGGTAGGGTACTCAAGCTGGAAGAACACATCCCTCGGGCCAGTCTTCCACAGGTTGACGTTTATGTCATTGTTGACACCAGCGCGTGGCAGCAGCTTGGTGCGATGGCGGACGTGATTCAGAAGGCCGGTGGCCGACGAGTCGTGATTGATCATCATGTCAGCTCAGACAGAATGGGAGCCACGGAATTTAAGGACGTCACTGCAGCGGCCACCGGAGAACTGCTGTATCAGGCGGCCGAGTTTCTGGGAGTCAAGTTCAATCCCGAAACGGCTTCTGCCCTGTACGCAGCCATCGCCACAGACACGGGATGGTTTCGATTTCCGTCCACGTCATCGGACACGATGAGAGTTGCGGCCTCGCTGATGGATCAGGGGGCTCATCCCCACGTGTTGTTCAATCTGCTGAACGAACAGCGATCACTGGCGCGCGTGCGACTGGCCGGGCGAGTACTCAGTCGAGTCCAGACGGACTGTGACGGTCGACTGGCATGGATCTATGCCGATGCCGAAGACCTTGCTGCAACCAGTGCGGTACCGTCCGACACCGAAAGCCTGGTCAACGAATGTCTGACCATTACGGGTTCAGAAGCCGCTTTTATCGCCGTCCAGCTGCCTTCCGGAGAAGTCAAGTTCAGTCTTCGCTGCCGACCTCCGCACGATGTCGCAGCACTTGCCGAATCCGCGGGCGGCGGGGGACACAAACTCGCATCCGGAGTTACGGTGCCCGGCCCCCTGGCCGAAGCGGCAGAAAAAATGCGAGCAGGATTTGTCAGGATGCTGGGTACCTCCGCCCAGCCAGCAGAATAGAAGTCGTTGACGGCTGCCGCTCGGCAGGCGAAGTCATCACAGCGCCACCACCATCGGCATTCCGGGGACTGAACGACGAAGAACGCTTCCGTCGATCGTTCAGAGATCGGCCGCTGCACGTCAAAACGCTCGATACAGTCCGAACCAGACAGCACTGGTATTGTTGACCAGCGAGTAGCCGTATTCCGTTCGGACTGTCACATTCTCCACGAAGCTCAGCAGCGGAATCCTGAAATACAGGCCGCCACCGATGGCATGATCAACGCCCTGCGATTGATCCAGCAGAAACGACTCGCCGACATCATAAAAGACAGCCCCTGCGATCGAATTCAGCGCGGCGGTGTTGTCCAGGACTTCGTAGTCCAGCTCGCCGGTCAACGGAAAACGCCACTCCACAGACGTCAGCCAGAAAGCGTTGCTGCGATCCTGAGACGCCGCTCGGCCGCGAAATCGTCCCGGACCACCGAATCGAAAGTGTTCACCGTTGTCGTCCCAGCCGTAGCCGCCGGAGACTCGACCGGCGAGTTTCGTGTCGGAAAGCCACCCGGGAACTCGCGTCAGTCGCTGTACGACTCCCAGTTGAGCCGAAAGGCGATCGTACGTGGCACCATCTCCGAAAACATGAAAGCCGTGTTCGAAATTTGCATCCAGGCGTACTCCGCGGTCCGGGTCCCAGTACGGCATTTGGGAGTCTGCATGGTAATCGATTCCGAAAGCCCGGACATTGCCATAGCTCTGGATTCGAGGATCTGCGGAGACCGTTGTGTCCTGATCAGGAAAGAAGTTGTCGCCCAGCCGAGTGTAGAAGTCGATGTAGCTGAGGTTCGGATAAATCAGGCTGGTGGTGTAGTTGATGATTCGTCGCACGGCAAAGCGAGCCTGGTGACCGGGATCGTTTTCCAACGTTGACAGCAGCGCGTGTTCGTAGCGAGCCAGCAGTTGCCAGTTGGCGGAAGGCAGATTGTAAGCGATGGCATCGATTCCCGCCGAAACATGGTCATCGTTTCGAGAAGCCGTAGCGGCGGTGTAGGCAACGAACGGTGATATTCGGTACCGATTTGACGCCACCAGTGAACCTCGCAGCCCGATTCGGCCTTCCGAGTCCACACCAAATCCGGCAACGCATCCGTGCTGTCCCCACGGCTGCATCAACGACGCTTCATCCACAGGCGTATAGAAGGGGCTCACACGAACGCTGCAGTCCGTGTGCCACGAATTGTTCTGAACATTCTCGTCCAGCACCATTCCGTTCGGATCGACCATCACCTGCGATGGCTTTTCCTCAGAAACGATCGTGACCAGCCAGTCATTGGGAGACACCTGTTCGACCTGAACTCCGTCCTGCTGCTGAGCCTCCGACAGCGTCGCCAGGCGAAACGGATTCTGTTCAAAGGAAAACTCGACGTCCACGGGCTCTTTCACAGCCCCCAGCTGCTTCACTCTGGCCTGTGTTTTGTAACCGCCTTCCGTTTCGGTGACAGTCACCTTTTCAAGGCTCCAGTCCGCGCTCTTGTTATCGTAAAGCCATTGGTCGAAAAACTCGTCCCAGTCCTGCCCCGTAAAAGCCTCCAGCTCCGAATGGAACTCCGAAATGCTCAGCTGTCGAAATCGGTATCTGCCGTAAAGGTATTTGAGGAAGGCAAAGAACTGATCGCGTCCCAGTCGGTGCTGAATCATTCCCATGATGCGAGCACCTCGGTCGTAGACCAGAAAGAACAGATTGTGCAGGTGGCCCATGTCGTCCAGAGAACCGGACGACGTGCCGGAACCTCCGCGGCTCTGATACAGGTCGTATCCACTGTGGACAAGGCTTCGGTACTGCACATTGGGAAACTGAATCGGACCGTATCCGCTGAAGTCCAGCATTTCCGGGTTGCTGCCGTACTTGTCTTCCATCTTCACTCGAGTCAGCCACGTCACCAGGCCTTCGTCCATCCACGGTTCGTCGTAGCCGTTCGTTCCGACAGCGGAATACCACCACTGGTGACAGATCTCGTGACTGACAAGGTGCTCAACATAGCGCGACGCATACGCGGGTGTGTCGAAGATGCGTTCGTCCACCATCACAACACCGGACGACTCATTGCCGTTCCAGCCAAAATACGACTCGGTCAGTTCGAACTCACGATACGGATAGGGGCCGAACCAATCGGAATAAGTCCGGATCGCGTCTTCGGCCGTTCGCAGGGCAACCTCAGCGTGATGACGATGCTCCGGGAAGTAAAGAACTCGAATCGGTATCGCCCCGGCCTGTCCCTGCAGTTCATGAAAGCGCGCGCTGGCGACGATGGTGAAGTCGCGGAGGCCCTCACCGTGAATCGTCAGAGTCCGACGACCATCAGCAAGATCCTGCGAACTCACCACGTGCCCGCCGGTGACCACTTTGTGATCGGAGGGCAGCGTCAGACGAGCATCGTAGATTCCGGCCTCGTTGTACCACGGCTGGTGCCACGGAATGTAGGGAACCGGCCGCCACGATCCTTCCCGATAAACGGCCAGCACAGGATACCAGTTCAGCAGATTGGTGACGCCTTTGTGCTGCCCCAGACGACCCATCACCGGCGGAATGTCAATCCGGTAATTCAGCCGGACCGTGATGCACTCTCCGGGCTGAACTGGTTTCGGTAACTGAAGAACCAAATGCGTGTCGTGCCGGGAATCAAACTGCCACGAAATCTGTTGACCATCCGCGTCGACCGAATTCAAATGAAAACGGCGTCCCTGGCGATCAATACAAACACCCGGGTCCAGTCGCAGCGACTCGACGGTCCGTTCACCCACCTTGATCATCTTGTCAGACAGCCGATGGTTGGGAACCACCTGAAACACAAGCTGATCCGTGGGGGTGTGATCGCAGTTTGTCCACGTCACCACCTGTTGAACGGACACTCGACGTCCGGCGGGATTGAGCTCAATTGACAGATCATAGCGGGGCATTTGAGCCGCCGGAACATGTTCAACGACTGGTTTCTCGAACCCCGAATTCGGGTCGGTCAAGACGGGTTCCCACGGCGGTACGGAAAGGATCTCTGTCTCATCCCCTCGCAACACGTTCGGGAAGACTGCGCAGCACAAAAGGACGGCACAAAGCAGTCCGTTGCGGTAAACCTTCCCTGGTTTATCGAATATCCAAATCATGCAGAATGCGGTATCCCTACCACATCGATCTCAAGACACCCGGCCGCTTCCCGGTGACAACCGGCCCTGTCATCCGTCATCGGCCGGTTTGATCAATCCTCGCACAACAATCACGTCCAACCACAGGAAAAAAGCCACCCGCCTTCGTCAATCATAGCCTGTCCTGTTTTTTCGTCGAAGAGGGACACTCTTTCGGCGGAAACCCAATGTCTCCAGAGCGGCCCCCTGTCAAACTGAAGACTCTCAAAGAGCTGCAATTTTCGCCGAATACCCGCGAAGGTACAAAATCCGCTCGCAACCCAATTGCGGCTCATATCGACTCGTTTCGGCGGCAGCACAGAAAGGCCCACTCTGATCCAGTAGCTCTGCAAGTCACAAAACTGTCCACGAAGAGCAGGGGCACCGGGTGGTTCTGTTTCAGTTCTCAGACGGACACACCGCAGGCGGGAAAGCAATCATCCGATTCTGGAAATCCAATCATCCTGCCGGAATCGATCTGCATTTGCAGACTTCACATGACGGCAAACAGGTTGACGTTGAGTCAGGTTTCCAGAGCGACCAACGGCAGCGCCTCGGCCTCTGGAACGATCCACGTCAGATCGCTTTTCACGCCAATGGGTCAACGGCATCGCCCTTGTGAGGCAACCCGGCAATCGATTTCGGCCGAGTGGACCATCAGACAGCCTTCAGTAAGAAGCAGGTTATCGTTGGCGATCTCTCTGTTTTTTACTCACGTGATCCAGTGAGTTGGCGATGCTCAGGAATTCACTGGCTTCGTCATGACGGCTGGCAGCTCTTAACAGTTCGGCCAGAAGCCTGTAATGACTCGGCTCGCGAGGATCACGCTCGCAGGCCTCACGCCCCGCGGAAATTGCTCCATCGAGTCGACCGATGGCTGCAAGCTGTATCGCCTTCGCTCTCCACATGTGTGAGTTGCGCGGGTTCAGCCGCATGTATGCATCCAGCATCTCCAAAGTCCTTGTCGGACTGGATCCGTCTGCAAGGCGAATTGCCAGTTCAAGAAGACGTTCGTTGTCGGGGACAATTTCAAGACATTCCGTTGCCAGCTTGACGGCCTTATCCCGATGCCCCAGCAACACCATGCACTCCGCCACACAGTGGAGCACGAGCATATCGTCCTGAGACATCAGCGGAGCCAGCAGATCGAGAGCAATTGCGGCATCAGTCGAAGAGTTGACCAGCAACGCCTGACGACAAAAGCTGATTCCAACCGCCCGAGCAAGATCCTGATCCGTGACCGGAAAGGTTCGTCGCTCAAACGGAATAATGCCACTCGCAGCCGAATCTTCTCCCGGATCGCCAGCATGATTTTTGCGATGCCTGACAATCAGGTGTTTGGTTCTGGCCGTGTGCGGAACGTTGCTCGCGGGAGCCTTCGGCATATGGCAGGCGATGCAGGAGTTGTTCTCTGAAACGCGACTGGCTGGATCGGCCGAGCACGAAGACTCTTCATCGCTGTGACATGTTTGACACCGACTTCGATAGAAGTGAACTCGCTCTGACTCTTCCGGCTTGCTGTGAGGATCATGGCAGGTGATGCACCCCATCTTCCCCTGACTCATCTGATAACACCGGCTTGAAACCATCTGTTCAGGGTGGCTGGCAACACGCAGATTATCTACGGTATGGTCTGATACCAGGACAACCCAGTGATCCGAAATCAGGTCACCGGGCCGAAAATCGCTCTCAGAGTGCCCCGTCCTCAAGACTCGTTCACGTCCCAGCAGGTGGCACTGATAGCAGATACTGTCTCGCGCAGCAGGTGACAGGGCACCTGCGGACCTGATGGGATCGGTGGCCCCCGATTTCGGAGCCATTGACGCATGAAACTCACTGTGTGACGTGCCGGGGCCGTGGCACCGCTCACACCCAATTCCCTTTTCAATCAGCAGCGGTTGGCGGAATCGATGCTCAGCCGCTGGCTCTGAATTGATGTGACCGACGTGACAGAACACGCAGCCGTCGGAAATGCGACGATTAAAACCAGTCCTGTCTCCGATCTCGTATCCAGGCGATAAATCCCAAACCTGAGTGTCCCGATACCACGTCAGCGGCAACTGAAACAGGCACCCCTGATCATACGAAACGAAAGTATGACCATGCGTTCCCGAACCAATTGCGAAGGCCGACGAGTCCTGCTGCTGGTACAGGATGCGGTTCTCCGTTTGAAATTTCTCCGACTGCACGATCCCGGCCTCCGCATCCAACGAGACAGTGAAGGTGTGCATCCCCTGCTGCAGCTTCCATGGAAGCGATTCCCTTACCTCATCAGGCAGCTCATCGCCTTCGCGAATCGATGAACTCATTGGGTGCGATCTGTACTGACGGCCGATCTCAGCGTGGCACTCCATGCACTTGTCGCTGCCGGTGAATCCATCAGTCGTCTTGATATGCTCAAGTTCGTCCGTGGATGCAATCGGCTTAGGAAGCAGTTCCGTTGTCCGCCCGGACTCCCTGACATCACAGCCGGTCACACAGGCAAGGAGGGCGACAACACTCTGGAGGAATATCCAGCTGGGCGATGCAGATCGGTCGTAATCCGGTTGTCGCGTGATGTTCATCGGAATGCCGGGTCGACGTGAGCCGGAAGTGTATGGGGTACGTAACGCGGAGCCTCGAAGAAATCGGCTCGCATTCTGATCACTGTTCAGACAATGCAACTGAACGACTACGGTGCATGCCTGATCGATCAGACACACCCTTATCCGCTATTCGTGTGAAGTAATTCGCAAACGGGATCGGGCAAGGTCCAACTGTCAGAGACGGAACAGCTTTGGCCTCCCTGCTGCAGGTCGGACACACGAAGAGCTGATCAGCACAGGGCAACCTCACGAGCCCGAATACAATTGTGATTGCCGCCTGGCAGACTGTCGTCGGAAACGTCAGTCACGTCGCCCGAACCTGTTGCAGCATCGGTCCGACAGTGCAGCCTCCGTGAGACCTCACCGCAACGCCTGAATGCCAGGATTACCGTTGTGTCGGCCAGCACGAATGTCACGGTCACCCGCAATAACCAGGTCACCAACCCCGAACAGACAGGTCAGGCTCATCGCTGAACCTGAACCTGCACGTCGACCGCCTTCCCGACCTCCCCGTTTCCCGGGCCTCACTGACTGCCACTGTGCCCTGGCTGACCACGGGACCGCGAAATCCGGCTTCGACGGAGAACAACTTACTTGTGACCACCTGGCCGAATCCCTTTGCTGGCTTCAGCAGCACCCTTTGTAGCCTCGGCGGCCTGGGCATGCGAGGCATCCAGCATTTTTTGATCTTCCGGAGAAATGGTCGTAATGTCTTCCCCGCCACCGCCGCAACCGACAAGGAAAAATCCCAGCATCAACGACGCACCAACACTTCTTGCGATTTTCATGTGAAACCCTTTCAAATTCACGAACTCAAAACAATTCTTTGCACCATATGCTGACGAGTGAATTGTCAACACAAGGATAACGACACACCAAAACTGGTGATTCATTCGATCAGACATTCCTGCCGCAAGATGCCCTGCCGCAGACCGTGCGAGCTGCCAACGAAACAAATTCCTGATCATCATCCCGAAAACCGGGACCAACGAGGGCTGATTTTCTTCAGACAGAAGTTCAGGGACCTGTCTGCAACGAAGTGCCCCCATCAAATCAACACGATGCTAAGGCACAAGATACAAACCCTTCCTTCCTGAGACCGCAACATAACGTTGACCGGGACGTACAGCGTCATGAACCTGAGTTTCTCCGGATCTCCAGGTGATCGACAGACGGAATTCCCCATCAGATGATCGTGTGGCCGTGATGACCTCGCGACTGTTGGATGCCTGATATCCATCTCCGGCATTCATCACGAATGTGTCTTCCACAGCCCCCGTCTCAACAGTCAGCCGAGTACCGACGGCATCGCGGTCCAGATCCCGATTGACGACTCGAACAGCCGTACCTTGACCAACTGGAATCGAATGATTCGTCAGCAGAGCCGCCGGCTCATCCAGCTGGTTGATCACAACATCCGCCAGGAAATCCCGATTCCAGTCAAGCTTGGCCATACCACGACCCATGTGTTCCGTGGCGAAGAACTCCCCGATCCTGTTCTGATCGACCTCCTGAAAACGTCGACCCTGACTGTTCAGGAAAAGCTGCGGCTTCATCCGATACGGGATATTTCTGTGCCGAAAATCGTCGACATGGCCATTCGTGACGATGAGGTCCTGCCAGCCGTCAAGGTCAGCATCCAGGAACTGCGTTCCGAAGCCCAGAAATCCATAACTGGGGTCATGCAGACCAACACGCCTGGTCTGATCAAGAAACGTGTTCGCCCCCATGTTGACGTAA
Source organism: Planctomycetaceae bacterium (assembly GCA_020426485.1). Lineage (GTDB taxonomy): Bacteria > Planctomycetota > Planctomycetia > Planctomycetales > Planctomycetaceae > JAGQPY01. The sequence goes on along the minus strand of JAGQPY010000034.1, from coordinate 11,119 downwards.
AGCGTGTTCGATTCCTGATAGAAATTTGTAACAAACAGGTCGATGAAACCATTCCGGTCGAAGTCCGCGCAGGCAACTCCCATGCAGGCCTGAGCTCTGCCGGAAGCATCGAAGGCTGTTCCGTTCAGAACTCCGGTTTCCTGCCAGACAGTCCCGGATTCTTCGTCGGCCTGAGGCACCAGAAAAAAGTTGGCTCTACCGTCGTTGGCGACAAAAATGGAGAGGTTCCCTGACAGATCGAAGTCCGAAATCAGGATTCCCAGCCCGTCACCATCGAGTGAATCGAATCCGACATTGGGATTGAACTGTCGAAAGGTACCATCCCCCAGATTCTCCCAAACAAAGTCCGGCGCTGCATCAAACGCCGCTGGCGCGCAGGAGCGTGGAATTCCGCCTTCTCCCGTACAGATCCGTTCAAAGACATCGTGTCCCTGCAGGAACGTGACGTCGTAAATATCAGGAAGTCCGTCTCCGTTGAGATCAGCAAACGCACAACTTGTGGTCCAGTACTCGTGGCCAACACCGGATTGCAGAGTTACATCGCTGAATGTTCCGTCACCGTTGTTTTGATACAAACAGTTGCCACCGATATTGGCAATGTACAGATCAGGGAGTCCATCGTTGTTAAAGTCGCCGGACGTCACACCCTGACTGAATCTGGAATCCGTCAGTCCCACCTGATTCGACACGTCCTGGAATCCAACGGACCTGATGTTTCTGAATGTCTGATCCAGAAACCTGGTCTGGCCCTCGACCTGGGGCCAGTCGGTCCCCTGAGTCAAATGAATGTCGTCGTACCCATCACCATCGAAGTCAAAGGCTGCCACGCCGCCACCGGTATATTCGAACATTCGCCGACCTTCGGTGTTCGGATCCGATCCATTTCGGTAAGAGAATACCAGCCCTGCAGCCTCCGCGTCGTTTGCAAAGTGAATCACTCGGTCCTGATCTTCCGGCGCATCCGTCACGGTGCCGGTCTGGTTCGACTGAGTGAACTGCCGCTGCCAGACATCCGGTTCTTCAAAGTTTGGCAGTGCGTATTCCTGCAGGTTAATGTTGGCAGCAACATTCAGACCTCCATCCTGCCACGAATCATCCTGCTGCTGCAGACGTACCAACGTCATCCGAACCCGTTCAAGAGTCGGCCCAGGCGGGGGATCCTGCAGGATCAATTCACACCAATATCGACTCTCGCGGTAGCGCCCAAGTTCATACGTCGTCTCTGCGCATTTCACCATCGCATCTCGGTCAGTCGGATGGTCGTACAGCAAAGAGGCTTTTTCGACAAGCTGTGCGAGTCGACCAGCACGCTCGATATATGGCTTCGATCTTTGCAGGTCACCTTCCGCCGCCAGCAGCTGACCCAGCTGGTAACAGGCACGGTCCTGATCCGGATGTCGGATCAGAACTTCCCAATAACACCGAATGGCAGTCCTGCCCTGACCGGTTTCCTGCATGTAACGGCCGACAAGCAGCCAGAACTCCGGATGGTTCCGCAATCTCGTCCCGCCCGTCAGAAGTGTTTCGAAAAACTCCGCGTACCGATTGGAGTTCAGGTACAGTGTCGCCAGCTGAATTCTCGCTTCGTCCAGCGTCGGATTTCCGGCGACGGTCCGCGACAACAATGATTCTGCTCGATCAGAAATGCCCAGTGCCATGGCAACACGGGCCGCACCGACAGACCCGACCTCATCTTCGTTTTTCAGGACCAGCTCCAGATAGTTCTCGTTTGGCTGCGGCATCTGATCCGGGACGGCAAGGTAGATCAGGTTCGCCAGAGTGTCGCCGACACCAGCATCCAGGGACTTCCGCAAGTATGGCATCGATTCCCACCTCAACCCGGCGGCCGTCAGAGCACTGGCCTTCAGCGCGAACAGCGTGGGACTGTCCGCCGATATCCGTTCAGCCTGATCCAGCTTTGAAAGACAGCTTGTAAGCATTCCCTGCTGCAGAAAGACGGATGCCTCTGTCAGTCGAGCAGCAAGAGCATGCTGGGTGCCGTCGTTTTCCACCACGGCGAAGACCTTCATCGCCTCGTCAAGTCGATTCAGGCGCTGGAGGCACTCGCCCTTGACCACCAGGACTTCGGACTCGGCCGGCGCGACACGCAGCAGCTGATCGCATTCGACGATGGCCTCCTGAAACTGCCCCTTTCGCAGCAACGACCTGACAGAGCGAATCTCACGCGGCAGGTCGACGGACGGGTAAAGCCACCACCAAATGAACAGACCTGCGACAATGACGACGCCAAGCCCCCAAATTGCGCGCAGTCCGTTGGAGAACAACATGTCTGAACATGCCTGAAGACTGACTCTGCTTCCGCGCTGCAATGACAACGTACATCACAACTAAAAAGAGGCACAGCAGTGACTGCTGTGCCCCAATGATCAAACGTCAATTTCAACGTTAGTCCAGAGTGGCATTCACTTCTTTACCGTTTCGAGTTCCCAGCCCTCGCCAGACACCCTTGTCGATGTTTTCGGAAGCCGCCTTCACCGAGCCGTCTCCCATCAACACCTGAGCAATTCCGGTGTGACGGCTGCTTGCGGGAATCATCATGTGCGAATGATCCCAGTTTTCCTGCATCACTGCCGGGCTGTTTGGCGGAGCAGTCGTGCTGAAGCCGGTGAAGTAAACACCCCCGGCCGACCAGCGCTCGCCAGGGATTTCACCATACGGCTTAAACGATGTAAACCGCTTGGTCACCGGATCAACCAGCGATGTTGCCAAAGCAACAAGTTCATCCAGCTGAGCCGGAGTTTCCGCAGAACGTGCATCTCCCCAACCGTCGTTCAACGTACCATTCGTACCAACACCCTCCAGAATATCACCTGCGTCGTTGCCACCCTGAACGCGTTCAGACATGGCAATCGTGTTGGAAGTTCCGTCCAGAATATCGCGGAAGTTGCACGAAAAATTCGCACCGAACATGCCGTCGTTACGCTGAGTACCACCCCATTCACTGGTGTCTCGAGGAACTCGCTGCCGCCAGCCCCATTTGCCCAGACAGAACCGATAGTTATTGCGGCCGCTGCGCGGTGCAAGAGTATCAGAGGGGCACAGGAAAGCAGGAATGTCCTGCCGAATCATTGTGTCACCAGACCAGGGAGTAAATGACAGCGCCGTCGTCGTGGCGGCTTTATCCATGATCTGCTGGTAGCGAGGGGCCTGTTCAAGATAAGGCAGCAACGCCACATGCCCACTCATTGTTTCATTGAAGGACAACCAATCCCGACCAACAGGGCTGGCAGCTCGCAGCGGCAACCCATTGAAAACATCGTGGTAATTGTGAAGAGCCAGTCCCAGCTGCTTCAGATTGTTTTTACATTGCGTTCGCCGGGCGGCCTCACGAGCCTGCTGAACAGCCGGCAACAGTAACGCGATAAGAATGGCGATGATGGCGATAACAACCAGCAATTCGATCAGGGTGAACCCTCGTTCATTCCAAAGTGATTTTTGACGAACTGTTCTCATGTGTCCTCCTTCAGGTCAGATAAAATAATGAAGATCAAGACAAACCACGCTGTTTGCTCCTCGGAAATTCTAATAACAAACTTAAGTAAGGGAATGGAAAATCAGCATTTTTGCTAAAACACAACGCGGGTTTACCCGCTTATCTCGGGTCTTCTCTCCGTACAGTCCGCGAACGGGTCGAACAAATGCCGACGAAAAATTCCAGAATTCCTGCAGCGGATTTACATCGACGTTTATTTATGACTCAACCCTTTGCGGTGAACGTCCTGACCACACTTAGCTTATTCGCCGCGATTGCGACGTTGCAGCTCCTGCCAGTAGCTCCGCTGTCTCAGATTCCCGCCGGCACGGAGACGACACCAACAGTTCCATTTTTCAATCTTTGGACACTCGGTCACAATGGGGACGCCGTTCTGGGCGAACGAAGCTACTGGAACGCCAGGTTCTTTCACCCGGAAGCAGGGGCATTTGCGCTTTCGGAGTCTCAGCCACACCTAATGCTGCTGGCTCCCGTCGCACGCCTGATTTCTCCCGTATTTGCCTACAACCTGTGGGTTTACACCAGTCTGGTCGTGAATGGTCTGTCCGGATATCTCTTTGCAAGAAGGAACCTTCAGGCAGATTTTCTCCCCGCCCTGGCATGTGGCGTTTTGTTACAGTTACTTCCGTTCGTAAATCTGCAGCTGGGAGTCCTGCAGCTTATTGCGGTCTGGCCGTCTGTTTTGTTGCTGCACTGCACGTTTCAGCTGACTTGCAACCCGACGATGCCTAAAGCAGTTGCCACCGGCCTGGCATTGGCAACGACGTACCTGCTGTGCAACAACTACGGCCTGATGGGGGCCATTGTTGTAGGAACTGTTCCCGGCACCGTCCTGTTTATCAGACACCGTCCGTCATGCAGCCTGCGAACGTCACTCGTGACTCTGATCGTTTTCCTGACGGTCGTGGGGCCCGTTGTTTACCAACAGTGGAAAATTCTTCACGCAGGTGGATACGACCGAAACTCTGAAACGGTCGCCAGCCTGTCAGCTCAGCCAAAAGATCTGCTGGTCAGCTCCTGGCACAGCGGGCTTACGATCCCGGGACTCACAAGCTCCAGAGAACGACCACTGTGGGGGCTGTCCGGCGGTCTTGGGGTTTACATACTGGCGGTACTTGGAACCCTTGCAGGCTGGCACAACAGACCGCTCAGAAAATGGACGGTAACGCTGCTGGGCATCCTGCTGATTTCATTTTTGCTGGCGACAATACCCGGCTACGGTGATTGGGGTGCGGCCATTCACGCCGGTCTCTGTTGTTTTCTGCCCGGGCTGTCCAGGATCCGAAGCGTATATCGGTTTCTGGCTTTCTTTCAAATCGCTGCCGTGTTTCTCAGCACGGTCTTCCTTGTTCAGTGTCAACGCCGATGGCGGGCGATGACGACTTCTTCATCGCGACCGGCCGCCAACGTCATGGCAGTTGGTGTCGTGATCAGTTTCTTGAGCTGCCTGGTCGAGATCCTGCCGGATAAAACATACGTTTGCACGCCTCAGTGGCAGACCGACCAGCCCTTTTGTGAATGGATTCGAAACCAAACAGCATCCCACGATGTTCTGGCATGTTTCCCTTTTCCAAATGGCTCGGAGACATCTGACTATCGTCACGAAGTCGACTGGATGCATGCCGCAAGATTTCACCATCGCCCGATCCTGAATGGCTACTCAGGTTTCTTTCCGACACATTACCTGAACCTGAAAGAAATTGCCCGGTTGCCTCCCGGCAGGGAACTCTATGAAACTCTGCACAAATTGCAGGTGCGTTATCTGGTGGTTCACGAAGACTGGTATGCCGCATGGCATGGATCAATGCCGCAGATGAGCAATAACCCCGCAATGACCGAAGTCTTCTTTGACCCGCAAAACCATGTGCGCATTTACCGACTTCTGTAACTGAAGAACCGTTCGAGGATGCGTCCGCTTCGACCGGATTGATGCGGCAGAATCTGGGCATCCGTCGCATCGAAAACCGACCAACACGCGATCATGGGCTTCGTCACGTCTGAACAACCGTCTACAGAGTGAAGGCTGTGACTTCTCGAATGTCGTGCGAGTCTGTCATCGCCATCAGAAGGCGGTCGAAGCCAAGGGCGACTCCGGAACAGGGAGGAAGTCCGTGTCTCATGGCGTCCAGCATCAGCGACGCTCCCGGCAGGGTGGAACGGCCATTCTGTGTTCGAATGATATTCTGTGTGGTGTCTCGGCGTTGGAGTTCGTCAGCGTCGGAGAGTTCCTGGTAGCCGTTGCACAGCTCAAGGCTGTTGACGTACAGCTCAAACCGGCAGGCTGTCCCGGGCACATCGTCGCAGGCGACCGCCAGCGCGGCCTGTGAAATCGGATAGTGAGTCATGAATTCCGGCTGCTGCCGGCCCATGGTTGGCTCAACGCATTCTGCCAGCAGCAGATTCAGGAGATCGTCGCGTTGAAAACCAAACTGCTGCGTTGAATCTGCAGGAACTTCGTAACCCGTTCGATCCATGACCAGTCTCTGCAGTTCCTCATCAGGAAGATCCTGCACAGTCATCCCGAGGGCTCGTTCGAAGCACTGATCGTACGGCAGGGAATGATAAGGTTTCCTGAGCTGTGCAGCACCGGTGCAAAGATTTGATATCTGCACGCAGCGATCCACGACAGCCCCGATCAGTTCTTCGACGAACTTCATCTGATCCTGAAACGTATCGCCGACACCATACCATTCGATCATGGTAAATTCGGGATTGTGTCGAGCGCCGATTTCTCCCGCACGAAACGAACGAGTGATCTGGTAAATCGACCCACTGCCCGCAGCCAGCAGACGCTTCATCGCGGCTTCCGGAGACGTCTGCAGATAAAGCCGCTCTTCGCTGGCCTCTGAAATCTGCAGCGAAAACGGTTCCAGATGAGCGTCCACCACAATGTCGTGAGACAACAGCGGCGTTTCGACTTCCAGATAGCCGCGATCACGAAAAAAGTCGCGCACCGCTGTCAGCGCGATGGCTCGCAGTCGAAGCATGTCCAGGGAGCAGGAGGGCCGCCACTGGGCGCGCCGGGATGATTCCGCAGATGGATTGTCCTTCATGGAAATCAGCAATCACATTTCCGTGCGGCAGTGCGGCAGCGCTGCTTTAAGTGCTCGAAGACCGTCGTGGGAAATGTCTGTTCCGGTCAGGCACAGCGTCCGCAGATTCTTCAGCTTCTTCAGCTTGGGCAGCGACTTATCGGTGATGTTGCAGTTCTTCAGGCTCAGACTGTCCATTTCAATCAGTCCCGCCAGATGAGCCATCCCCTTGTCGCTTACCTCTGTGTCGTTCAGTTCCAGCCAGCGCAGTTCTGACATCGCTTCCAGATTCGCCAGACCGGCATCGCTGACTTTTGTACTGCGAAGCCACAATCGCACCAGCTTTTTCAGGCCTTTCAGGTGCTTCATGCCATCATCGGTAATGTTGCTGTTATCACGCAGCAACAGCACCTGGAGATTCTTCAGCTTCTTCAGATGAACCAAACCAGCATCCGTGACGCCGGTACCGCTCAAACCCAGCGCTGTCAGCGACTTGATACCTTCCAGATGAGCCAGCCCGGTATCGGAAACACTTGTCTGAGCCAGATACAGCTCTTCCAGAGCCGGCAGGCTGGAGACGTGGGCCAGCCCGTCATCAGTGACTTTGCCTTTGGAGAGGACCAGTGTCTGCAGCTGAGTCACGGCCTTCAGATGCCCGAGTCCTCGGTCGGTGATCGCAGTGCCGGTCAGCGTTAAATGACGCAGACTCTTGACGTTTTTCAGCTCCGACAGGCCATTGTCCGTGACCTTCGTTCCGCTCAGGTTAATTTCCCTAAGGTCTTTCAGGTGCCGGAGATGCACCATTTCCGCATCGCCGAACTTGGTGCCTGTGAACGTGATCTTTGAAATCGCCCCGCCCAGAGACGTCCCCAGAGACGCACCGGCATCTTTCAGAGCCGCAATGGCCAGTTCTGATTCTGAGGCTCCGCCATTCGTTTCACTACTCATCCGATGGCTCCCGAGGCATTCGGTAACAGGCACAGGTCGGAAGTGTAGGCGATTGTGAAAGCAGGCTCAAACTTCGAAAACGTCGATCACCACAAAATCAGGGCGGTTCAGACAGCTCAGCGGACTTCGTGGATTATGTCACCCTGTTGTCATTGCGACGCAGCAGTTTCCCGCTTTGCTTAAACTGTCCAGGCCTCCAGATATTCCGGAAACAACAGTCGGTCGCGGGAAGGTAGCGCGGCGTGTTGAATTCTGTCAACGACGCCACAAGGTCTCAGTTGAGTCAGGACGGGTGTGCATACTGAGCTTCACGGCCTCGAACTGCATCATCAATGACACCATCGCGGAAGACTGTCTGTCCATGCACGAATGTCCGAACCGGCCAGCCCTTGAGTGTCACGCCGTGCCAGGGACTCCAGCCGCACTTTGTTACCTGGTTCTCATTCAGGATGGTGTCCGTCTTTTTCATATCCACCAGGACAAGATCTGCATCAAAGCCCACGTCGATCCGTCCTTTGTTCCGAATGTCCCAGACTCGAGCCGGCGCTTCGCACATCCAGGCGACCACCTGCTGCAGACTGCAGCGTCCCTCATTGACGGAATTCAGCATCAGTGCCAGAGAGTTTTCCACGGCGGGAAGCCCTGAGGGCGACTGCGGATACGGCTTCTGTTTTTCTTCCAGCGTGTGTGGAGCGTGGTCGGTCGCAATGACTTCAATGGTGCCATCCAGCAGTCCGTTCCAGAGTTCCTCATTATCGGCAGACGTCTTGATCGAAGGATTCATCTGCACCAGAGAACCCAGTCGGTCATAGTCATCGATATTGAAGAACAAATGATGAGGACAAACTTCGGCGGTGATCAGATCACTGACCGTTCGCAGAAACCGAACCTCGTCGGCCGTGGACACGTGCAGGACATGAAATCGATGCTGATGTCGTTCGGCAAGGTCCACGGCCCGCTGAGTCGCAATCAGGGCGGCTCGATGATCGCGAATTCGACTGTGATCGTGATGACTTTGCCCGCCATTCAGACGTGCGGAATTTTCACGGACTGTCGTTTCATCTTCGCAGTGTGCACAAATGGGCAGCGTCGTTTCCTGAAAAATGCGTTCCAGAGCCGCCTGTTGATCGACCAGCAGATTTCCGGTGCTGGAACCAATGAAGATTTTGATGCCTGGTGTCCTGCTGACGGAACGCAGTTCTTCAATGTTGTCCGGAGTCGCCCCAATGTAGAAACCAAAATTCACAACGCATTTGGAAGCCGCCAGTTCCAGCTTGGCTTCCAAAGCCTGAGCGGTCGTCGTCGTGGGATTTGTGTTCGGCATTTCCAAAAACGTCGTCACACCTCCCTTCGCGCAGGCGCGACTGCCGGTGAACAGGTCTTCTTTATGAGTCAGCCCGGGATCTCGAAAATGAACCTGGTCGTCGATGACACCCGGCAACAGATGCAGACCTTCCGCCTCCACAACCTGATCTGCCTTCGCATCAGGCGAGGCATTCACGTCGGCGATGACGCCGTCGCTGATCAGAACGTTGGCCAGACGCATCCGTTCCGAAGAAACAATTGTCGCACCGCGAATGAGAGTGTCCATGAATATCCGTTTCTGTTGCTGGATTCGTTCTGACAGCGGTTCGCACCTGGCCGGACTGGCGTCGGTGGCCGAACGGCATCGATGCCGCCTCAGTTCTCTGTGGCTTTCCGCTCAATCCTGCCGAACATATGTCCGCCGGCTTTGCCATGCTGCCAGGTACCGGCGTATCGATTGTCATGAAAGATGACTCGCGCGGAAAACTCATCGCCAAGTCCCGGAATGGACGCGTTGGTCAGTGACACCATGGGCGTGTCGCCCGCCCATTCAACGGGAACAGTGATCGGCAGTCGAGTATCCACCTTTCCGTATTTGACGTGGGTCATAAACGTCCAGAGATTGCCGGCCGCTTTGGTGACACTTTCAATTTCGTATCGTTCTGCTTTTGGAGGTCCGTCTTCTTTTCCGTCAACGGTAAAGGAGCCCACCAGAACAACGTTCCGCAGGCTTTCTGAAAAACGTGCTTCGCGCTCCGCAACGGCGGCCTCCGCATCCTGAGCCATTAACACTGAGGAGAACGCCATCGGCAAAGCGGGAACGGACAATACCAAAGCAGCAGCGATCGTGCAGATTCGTGTCCCGAAGTAATGACTCGACATATTCAGATTCCTCTTTCGTTTTTCCAACCGCAGGCTGAAACTACTTCTCGATCTCGCGAACATGCGGGTCGCGCACTGTCTTCACGCATGGTCTTGCAGACTCGATGCTACCGGCGAGCGTCGTCGACGACAATCGGCCACCGAGATGAAACAGGCAATCCCTCAAAAGCGGTCCACAGAGTTCCCATTCGTCTTTCTTTTGCGGAATCGCGACGTCGCAGGCCGCAGATGCCGCAGCAAAACCGCCATTTTCACAATGCCCGATACGCCATTCGCGCCCGTCGCCGATCTGCCTACAATGCAGCTCGCTGGTGGATCAATTTCGAATCATTTGCTCAACTTCTGATGAGGCAGACTCACGGCCATGAAACGTGTCTCGCCCACCGGAAAGCCTGCCCGGAATTCACTGCCCACCAGCGCTTTGCCGCTGCCGTTCGTCTGATTGACGCCGCTCTCTGCACAATCATCTGCCTCTGCATCATTATCTGCTCCATGCGAATACCCGCTTCCCCATCTGCAACGCTTCGAATGCACATGTTCCTGGTTCTGTGCGGAATGATCCTCATGCTGGTTCCCGCTGCGATCGGTGCTCAGAGTCCGGTGGGAGCTACAACGGGGACTCAGGCGGAGGCAGATGTTCAGAGCCAACAACCGTCGAATGTCATCATTCCGACCAGGGCAACGGGAGCATCTCTGTCGCTGCCGGACATGATTCGAGCAGGCGGTACGATTGGATACCTGATCATTCTGCTGAGCCTTGTGATGGTTGCGTTGATCGCCGATCACGTTATGAATATTCGGCCGTCTGTTCTGATGCCACCCGGCCTGGCCGAAGAAGTCCATCGTTGTCTGACGGAACAGAATATCGACGCAGCCAAAAAACTGTGCGACGACCATCCCAGCTTTCTGGGGCGAGTCCTGCGGGCCGGACTGGATGAAACAGGTGTCGGCTATTCTGCCATCGAAAAAGCGATGGAAGACGCCGCTGTCGAACAGGCCGCGCGATTGTTTCGCCGCATCGAATACCTGTCCGTCATCGGAACTCTTGCGCCGATGCTGGGGCTGATGGGTACCGTCTGGGGCATGATTCAGGCTTTTCTGGAATTCGAGCAGAAGGCGAACCCTCAGGTCTCAGAACTGGCCCCGGGGATCTACCGCGCGCTGATCACAACCTTACTGGGATTGAGCGTCGCAGTGCCATCCCTGGGTGCCTTCGCGATCTTTCGCAACCGCATTGATGAGCTGGCCGCCGAATCGGCGCTGCTGGCTGAGCACGTCTTCGCCGACTATCGCCGACAGTTGCAGATTCGTCGACGCAACCGTGACCCGCGATCCGGCGACTGACTTGGGCCGTCCGTCGTCTCGCACAGCCAGGCCCGCGTCGCTGATGGCCTAGTGCAGTGTCAGCCATGATTTGATGAGTAGGACGGCCTTTCCA
>JAGQPY010000349.1 GCA_020426485.1 Planctomycetaceae bacterium | reverse complement strand
CCAGTTTTCAACCGGTTGCCCTTGGACCGGAGAATCACCGTGGCGGTTTGCTGACGATGGGCGCCGTTCTGGGGCTGACATCCGATGGAACTCGCCACCGACCCGTACATCGAGGCGTCTGGGTCAGCGAAGCCATCTTTGGCAAAACTCCGCCATCGCCGCCGGCCAATGTCGACCCGATCGAACCCAATCCGCCTGACAGCCCCAAGTCGACAATTCGACAGAAGATTGAAGCTCACGCCGCCAACGCGAGCTGTGCTGCCTGTCACCGAACCATTGATCCGCTGGGACTGGCGTTCGATCAGTTCGATGCCATCGGACAGTGGCGAACGCACGAACGGGTGGAAAACGGAACCGGAGACGATCCGCCGGTGGATGCCGGCGGTGTGATGCCGGACGGTCGCCGTTTCGCAGACGCCGACCAGTTCAAGCACCTGCTGCTGGAAGATCGAGATCGCTTTCTGACGGCTCTGGTGGAACACCTCTGCACTTACGCTCTGCGCCGGGTGCTGACCATTGATGATCGAGAGCAGATTCAAACGATTACCCGGACCGCTCAGCAAAACGGATCTGGCCTGAAAGACGTTGTTCGAGCAGTCGCACTGTCCGATTTAATTCGCAAGAGGTAGGATCAGGTACTACAGTTCAAACCTGAGTGATGCCTTTCCTGAATGCGACCTCACTGCTGAAAACGTACTACTCCTTTTCCTTCAGACCCACCCTTCACTGCAAAGACGTTTGAGAAACAACCATTTCAGAACCGAAGGTCGTTTCCGGATCGTGTGATCGAGCCCTCTGGTTCGTCTGTCTTCCTCATACTCAACTCACTGAACCTGTCGCCCCTGAAAGCATGATTATGACAGCTTCCTGGCTGATTGATCGCCGTCACGTTCTGCGTGGTCTTGGCAGCTTCATCGCCCTGCCGATGCTCAACTGCATGCGTCCTGTCGCTGCAGCAGTAGATTCGCCAACCCCTCGCCGCAGTGTGTTTGTCTACATTCCCAACGGCGTCAACACATTGGATTATCAGATCACGACGCCCGGAGCTGACTATCAGTTTTCGCGAACGCTGAAACCACTGGAGGCCTTTCGAGATGTTGTGACTCCCATCAGCGGGATGCATCACCCGGGCGGACTGGGGCATCATCACAATTGTCAGAAGATCTGGCTGACGGGCGGTCAGCTGGGACCATCGGACCGCAACACGATTTCCGTCGATCAGAAGATGGCTGAAGTCACGGCACCGCACACACGGTTTCATTCACTCGAAATCGCCAACAAAGGCGATTCTCTGGCATGGACATCGGACGGCATTCGTCTTCCCGGAATGAGTCGCTGTCATGAGATCTTTGCTCATCTGTTCGAGGAACCCAAAAACGGCACGGCTGCTCAGCGCCGCGAACTGCGACGCAAGGGCAGCGTTCTGGATGCCAACCTGGAAGAAGTGCGTTCGCTGGAACGAAGGATGGGGACCGAAGACAAAGGACGACTGGAGCAGTATCTGACGTCCGTTCGTGAAACAGAAATTCGAACTCGCCGAGCCGACGCCTGGCTGGATGTGCCGCGGCCATCCATTTCCGACGAAGACCGTCGAAGAACAGATCGCGATGTGTCGCAAATGAAAGCTGGCGACTATTTCCGCACCATCTACGACCTGATTGTGCTGACACTTCAGACAGATGCCACTCGCATCGTCACTTTCAGCAGCGGTCTGGAAGGTCAGGGGCTGGCAATTCCCGAGCTGGGGATTTCACAGTCGCGGCATGAACTGAGTCACCACAATGGCGATCCCGGTCACATGGAAAAACTCACGCAAAGTGACACCTTCAGCGTGGAGCAGTTCGCATACTTTCTGAAACGACTTGCAGAAACTCCCGACGGAAATGGTCGCCCGCTGCTGGATTCGACGATGGCTCTGTTCGGAAGCGGCATGGCTTATGGGCACAGCCACGGAAACGCAAATCTTCCGCTGGTTCTGGCCGGCGGATCCGCATGTGGTTTTCGACATGGGCAGCACCTTGATTTCAATCAGGGCCACTTCGATGGTTACCGTCTGGATGATGCCGGACAACATTACCGACTCTGCAGCCGTCCCGTGAACAGCAAAGCACACATGAGCAACCTGCTGCTCACGATGGCTCAGAAGATGGGGGTTGAAACGGAACAGTTTGGTGACAGCAACGGCGAAATGGATTTGGGATGAGCACGTTGTGGCACAAGAGATTCCGTGTGTTTCCACGGACGCTGTTCGTGATGTTGTCGGCATCCGGCGCGCTGTGGCTGGTTATCAGTTCTGCCAGTGCGGATGAACCATTTCGGCCCGTCTCGGGAGTTTTTCCGCCGCCCGTCGAAGCAAAGTCGTATCGCGGGGAACTGGTCTTTGTGGATCACGTCAACCGGCGGGGCAGCCTGAGATTGCATGTCGATGGACACTTCCAGGAAGGTCGACTGCATCATTTTGCGATGCTGCCCTACGGCATGATTTCCTACCATGGGGCTCCCGCCGAGCTGCGGGATATTCCTGTCGGCACGGTTCTGTATGGCCGCTTCTATCGGCCACCGGATCCGACCACATCGGCCGTACCAATCAGCAAAGGCAGTGACGTCACCGCCCCTGCCGAAACTCACGCCATCCTTCTGGAAGATGGTCTCAGTTCTGATCTTCGCGAAGGCAGAACCTGGAAGCTGCAGTCTGTCCGCATCAATGGTTCAGCAGGAACGATCGTTGCCGAAATCGACAAATCAGTCTCCGGAGACGGACTTGTCGGTCGGCATGAATTGACCGTCGACGGTTCAACGCGCATCTGGCGGGGTCGGGAGTTGCTCAGAATTGACGAACTGATTGCGGAAGGCACATGGCCCGCATCCGACGAGAAGTCATTCGCCAATCAGTCGGTGTACCTGAATCTCACGTGGCATCCTCGCTACCTCTACCAACAGTTTCACATCGCCGATCTCTGGCTGGACAGTGCAGCCATGCAACGATCAACTGAACGTCAGCGGCAGGTTCACATCCGTCACATTCACACTCGCTGGATGCCGGGACAGGTTGATGCCGTCAACTACGGGGAATTCGGCCACGCCACGATCACTGCAACTTTGTTCGGCGGAATGGACGCGTCGCTTTACGCAGACTTCAAACCGAACATCGGTGCGAAAATGGCGGCGGCTGAAGACACGCTGCGAACATGGTGGCCCGACCATGATGGCATGGACGGCCGGATTGTTGCCGTTAACACTGTTTCTGAACCACCATTGCCGGGGGACAGTGGCATTCGAATTCAGTTCGAAGTTCCGCTGATTCTGGAGGGATTTCGCCCAGGAAGAATCGTTCGCATTCGCCCTCACAACTGGCCGAATATCAAACCGCCCGTTGAAGAACGCATCCGCAGTTTCGAAGACCGCTGGCCCGCCCCGGACATCTTCCAACGCAGATGAATGTCGGCCACGTCTCCGTTGCTGATCGGCCAAAGTGACGGGTTTGCCGAAATCAGCCCTGACGTCAGCATAAACTGCCACAGTACCGCACGGTTCGAATCCTCGGTGCGGCCCCAATGCCCCAATCGCAGGAATTGATTTTGCGGGGATTCCTGTCAACTCATATTTTCCCGGGAAGCCGCCCCCGGCAGTTTCGATCACTGAATGGAATTCCAGCCGGCGGAACAGGGATCGTCGTCATCGGCAATTGAATCGTCGGCCATCGTTGGTCTGATTCCCGCCTGAAATTTTTCAAAGGCTGCCGGACCGCTCGATCAGCAGTCACAGGATTCAGGCCGAGGTGCTTCGTCGTCGCCTTTGGACTTTGCTGTTCCATCGGTTCCGGGTTGAAACGCAGCGTTGTCCCACGTCAAAACTTGTCACGCCATTGAACGATCTCCTTGAAGGAAACTGTCTGGTTATGGATTCCGAAGTTGTTCGAGCCATCATTCTGGGAGTCGTTCAGGGCATTGCCGAATTTCTTCCCATCAGTTCGTCCGGACATCTGGTGATCGCGGACAAGCTGATGGAGGAGTTTTCCGGGCACGGGTTTGGTGAAGCCGGACTTTCCCTGAACGTCGCGCTGCATGTCGGGTCGCTGTTCTCTATCCTGGCTGTCTTCTGGCGCGATATTCTGGGGCTGTGGAATCAGTGGCGTGTGTGCGGACTGATCATTCTGGCGACCATCCCGGTTGGACTGATCGGCGTGCTGTTTGAAGACCAGATCAACTCCGCATTCACGGAGCCTCTGTTTGTCGGATGTGCCCTGCTGCTGACCGCCGTCCTGCTGCTGGTGGGGCAGAAGATGGAAAGCGGATCCGTTGTGGTCCCGGAACTGCCATGGTTGAAAGCTCTGATCATCGGACTGTTTCAGGCGGTGGCCATCATTCCGGGGGTGTCTCGTTCCGGAAGCACAATTGCAGGGGGCATGCTGGTGGGACTGGAGCGTTCCGCGGCGGCTCGCTTTTCCTTCCTGCTGGCGATTCCTCCCATCGGCGGCGCCGGACTGTTGAAGTTTCTGGATCTTCGGGATCAGCCGGATATCGGAATTTCCGTCACCGCACTGATTGCGGGAATGGTGACTTCCTTTGTCGTGGGATATCTGTCCCTGAACTGGCTGCTGAAGCTGATCTCGCAGCGTCAGCTGCACCGATTCGCCGCCTACTGTGCCATCGTGGCCGTGGCGACCATCGCCTGGCGATTACCGACGGTGACTCAGGGGAATCTTCAATCCGAATCCAACCAGACCCCTTCCGCGACCGTTCCATCGCCCGGTGAAGATTCCGAAATCTTTGTCCTGCAGCCGGAACCCTTTTTCTACTCAACCGACGAAGTCCGGCGATTTTGATCGTCCCACCCGATGCCGCAGGCGAGGTCGATTGCCGTCAGGACGGACCTCCCCCCGCGGCATCGGGTTCAAAAAATACAGTTCAACGAAGCGTAACTCGCTGGCGTGGCCACAGTTCAGAGCGAGCCTCCGCCCCCCTTCGAGCGACCTCTCGGAAACGCTCCCGCTGGCCGTTTTGCAGAAACGCGCTGACGGCACGCGGATCTGACTGAGTCGTATTCTGACCTATGCTGCGGTCAGCGATCTGCCTTCAGCCATCCGTTTCGACGCAGCCAATCGCCACAGCGAAGATTCCACGTTGTCACGGGATGGGCATCAACGTGCCGCAGGCCGTAGCCGTGACCTCCGGTGTCATACAAATGCAGTTCCGCCGGAATTCCCTGCTTCTTCAGGGCAAGAGCCAGATACAAACTGCTTTCCGGCGTCACTCGATCATCGTATGCATGAGCCAGAAACATGGGCGGAGTTTCCTCTGTCACCACGACGTCTTCTTTAAGACCGGTGCGTTCTTCGTTTGTCAGATAAGCCGGGTAAATCAAGATCCCGGCATTGGGGCGACAGGAATTCTGATCGGCGTCGTCGGTCGCATCGTACAGCCGCTGAGTTGCCAGGGCCGTGCGAGCTGCCGTGTCTCCACCTGCTGAGAATCCCAGCACCGCGACTTTATCACCGTCGACCTTCCAGTCTGCGGAGTGACTTCTGAGCAGAGAAATCGCCCGCTGAGCGTCCTGAACGGGGGCCAGCCATTTCGGATCGAGTTTTCCCGTGGGAACTCGGTACTTGACAACCACGGCGTGAACTCCGATGGAGTTCAACCATTCCGCGACTTCCGTCCCTTCCAGATCCCATGCCAGAATGCTGTATCCGCCGCCCGGACAAATCACAACCGCCGCGCCTGATCGATTGCCTTCCGGAGCAAGGTAAACGTGAGCCTGCGGGACGCTGACGTTTCCAAGGCGAATGACGGGCTTACCGGCCACTTTATTGCTGCCGGGACCACTGGTGTCCTGCTCTTCTCCGACCTCACGTTCAGGACCGGGAGGCGTTCCGGTCCACAGGTTCAGGACATGGTCTGCATCGCGAGCACTGACGACACCTGCCATCGACAATGTCAGAATCGCAACCAGAGAAATCCGGTAACTCCGCCTGTAGGCGTGCTCGAAACCTGCCAGCGAACAATTCGTGAACACCATCAGAACACCTGTCGTTACGCAAAGAAGGAAATCAGAAAAACCCAGCGCTGTGCGGTGGAATCAGTCGCCGCGCTGAGTGCGTAATCTACAGGTTTTCAGTCGCTCTGGCGAATGCAGACCCCAAAGTCACTTCGCCCATCGCATCTTTTGGATTCAATGAGAA
>JAGQPY010000348.1 GCA_020426485.1 Planctomycetaceae bacterium | reverse complement strand
AGGATGACACCGAGAGGCAGCAAACGATGAGGACTCAGTTGCTGCTCCCGAGCTGCGGTGCGACAGACGTTCGTCCCGCCTTGTGCGGGGAACTGATGGCGCAGGCACGCGATGGATGTGCGGCCCGATTCGGAATTTCGAGGTTTTCCGATGAGAATCCGGCCGTTCAGGCTTTCCTTCAGTGTTGTGGTGCGTCCGGTGCTTTCCTAGACTCCGCCTCGGTTGGCTGGCTGTGAAGTCCGTTGTCAACTGCGAACGCAGGTTCCTGTCGGATTCAATGTGGCTGATACTTCCGGCAACGGAAGCGCCGGAACTGTTCACCAAAGTCCAGGCGAAACCAGCCGTCCGGAATCTGCGTTTTTGGATGGCTTTTTCAGCGGCCTCGTCGGCGGAATGCTGCACGTTCAGCAGGGCGTCGATGTGCTGGTGAAGTTGGGATTTCGGTCGACTTTGGAATTGAGTTTGTTGTACGTCACAGGTTTCTTTTGTTTATCAGGTAAGAATTCGAATGGCACATTATTTTTTTACCAGTGAGTCGGTCAGCATGGGGCACCCGGATAAGGTGTCCGATCAGGTTTCTGACGGAATTCTGGATGCATTGCTGAAGCAGGACCCGATGTCACGCGTGGCCTGTGAGACCCTGTGTACAACAGACCTGGTTGTTCTCTCCGGCGAAATCACCACCAAAGCCAAAATCGACTACGTTGAAGTCTGCCGTCAGGTGATCCGCGAAATTGGTTACACCAGTGACGATATCGGATTCAATGCGGATTCCTGTCGAGTCTTCTGTGCCCTGCACAGCCAGAGCGGTGACATCGCTCAGGGCGTCGATCGTGACGGAGCGGGTGACCAGGGACTGATGTTTGGTTACGCCTGTAACCAGACTCCGGAACTGATGCCGGTACCGATTGCTTACTCTCACCGCATCATCAATCTGCTGGCGGAAAAACGGCAAAAGGGCGACGTCAACTGGCTGCGACCAGACAGCAAAAGTCAGGTGACGGTCGAATATGACGGCTCTAAGCCTGTCCGCATTGATGCCATCGTTGTCTCCACTCAGCATTCAGACGACGTGTCTCAGGAGGAAATCAGCGATTACGTCCGGAAGGTCGTTCGCGAAGCAATTCCGAATGAACTGCTGGATGACAAGACCAAGTACCACATCAATCCAACGGGACGATTCGTCGTTGGTGGTCCGCACGGTGATACCGGTCTGACCGGCCGCAAAATCATTGTCGACACCTACGGTGGCTGGGGGCGTCACGGCGGCGGCGCGTTTTCCGGGAAGGACTCCACGAAGGTTGACCGATCTGCGGCCTACATGGGACGCTATGTGGCCAAAAACATTGTCGCGGCCGGGCTGGCCAGTGAATGCGAGGTTCAGTTGGCCTACGCGATTGGTGTCGCTGATCCAGTCAGTGTTCGAGTCGACACCAACGGCACCGCCACCGTGGCAGAAGAGCAGATTCAGAAGGCGGTTCAGGAAATCTTTCCGCTCAACCCGAAGGGAATCATTGACCACCTGCAGTTGCGTCGCCCAATCTTCCGGCATACGGCTCATGGCGGTCATTTCGGTCGTTCTGAGCCGGAATTCAAGTGGGAAGCCACTGACATGGTTGACGCTCTGAAGTCAGCATGCAGTTAATCAAGGTTCCTCAGCAGTTCCCGACGATATCACGACCGCAGCACCGGGAAACCGCTCGTGTCGTGTCACTCAAGTTTGTTTCATTTTGGCCGCGAGCAGGCATATGTCGCCGGATTCGTAAGAATTCGGACGCACAGGGGAGTTCTGACGAATTCCCCTGCGACATAATTGAATGACGGCGTGAGAGACGACATCAGGTTCATTCATGGGCAAGGGCAGTGGTGGTGCAGGTCCAGGAGATTGGAATTGATGGCTGCCGTTGATTTCTGAGAGATGCTGCGTCAACAACTGATCAAAACATTCAACCCGACTGTGTTTCGCAGTCGGGTTGTTTCTTGCCGTAATCGCCGGATTTCACCATAATCCCCGAGCTGTCAGAATTCGGAGCGGTCACGGGACGTGCTTTCTGAGCGGCAGCGTCAAGTCGATGAGTCAGGGGGGAGTCCCTTGATCGGGACGGAAACCATACACGGGCAGGGTGGCCATGACGGACGGAACTTCTCACAGTCGTGCGGCTCGAAATCGAAGAGCAGTGGCGTTGATGGCTTGGGGTTGCCTGGTGGCCAACGCCTTTATTCTGTGGAACGTTCGACAAACGGGAGCTCTGCAGGCCGCCTCCACGGAAACGGTTGCCATCCTGCTGGCCGCCTTTGCTGCATTAGTCAGCGTGTTCGCCTGGATGCTGTTCAATCCGGAAACACGATCGGCGGCCGAATCTCCGACTTTGTTTCTGGCCGCCGCCGCCACACTGTTTCCGCCACCGGTGATCGGCTTCTGCCTGATGCCGCCTGATTCGTCATTGCGATGGTGGCTGGCATTGTGCCTGTTTCTGTTGTGTGCGATTGCCGTGCTCAGCCATGTTCCGGACGAATTCTTCGGCGTTCCGCGAGCATTGACGACGTACCTGCATCCTCTGCCGGCGTTTGATCAGGTGGAAGATTCCGTGATGGATCCTGATGCGGCCTGGTTTCGCTTCGAAGATCTGTCTCGAGTGGTCGCCGATGAACAGCGTCCGTCGATGGCCCCCAGAGCTTACCTGAATCAGGAGACGACTCGCCCCCGAGCCTCGCGCGCTGATGTGCGACCAATGTCATCCGTTGACGAGATTCTGGGGACCAACTTCGATCTGGGACTGCTGGATGACTATACCGGAGAGGATTTGTCTTCCCGACAATCGCCGACATCCAGAGATCGTCGCATCAACTGGCCCGAAGACCGCAGATCTGTGGCATCGCCACCGTCGACGTCAACCGGGCTTTCTGACCGCAGCACGAGTCCGCCGAAGAGTTCAACGGTCGCCGTCCGGCCTCATGTCGATCGGGTGGAGCAGCCAGCCGTCGCCCCTGTGACGTCGCTCCGCCAGCCTGCGTTGCAGGCCGAACGCTTTGCTGAATACGAGCGGCGACAGGAACAGCAGCGGCGTTCAGAACCGGCGAAGCCCGGAAATCTGTCCGGTTTGTTTCGCTATCCGGACATGGACGCCGATCCCGCGAAGTCCACCGAGACTGCTGATGTCACGTCGGCGAAGATTGAGGAGTCTCGATCGACGACTCATCGTGCGGCAACCTCGGTTCCGCAAACGTCATATCCGTCATCTCCAATTCGTCGCACGGCTGCTGAGTCGCCATCTTCATTGACTTCGGCGGTCGCTTCGCCGCCACGTTCCGTCGTGTCGGCGGCCGAAACGGGCTTTCGTTTCGAAGGGCCTACTTTGCCCACCCGTCCCGGCACGTCGACTGTTGCCAAAGCGGCGACCGCGACCGCAGCGGGGCTCGCTTCCGGTGCATTGGCAGCCAGTCAGATCGGATCGTTGGCGTCAAAGTCGGGCTCGGCGTCTCCGTCAGTCTCGACGGACTTCAACGACGATTTGATGGCTCAGGCATTTTCACACCTTCTGGAAACTCCTGCCCCACCTGCGGTGCCGGAACGACGAAGCGAAGCCACTGTTCCGGCTCCGCATCGCGGTCCTGATCGACCACAACGATCTTCGCCGTCGCCCACTGCCGAATCACGCCCGACATCGACCTCAGCCTTGAATAATTCCTCGGATGTCGTGTCGACTCCGAAGTCTCGCCATATTCAGGGGCCACCAGAGCAACTTCGTCCGGCAACACGTCGCTCGCGCTACGACGATGAATCACAGAACGTCTCTCCGCCGTCGCCGGTGATGGATTCGCGAACGTCCCACGACCGGATGCCCGTTTCGACGACAGCTTCTGCTCCAAGTCTAAGGTCCGAAGAGGCTCCCGCAAGGTCGACGGCGGCGGAGGTGACTTCAGCTCCGGAACGTCAGCGGCAGTCGGCAAAAGGTCCGGAGTTCCACAGGACGAAGGAGTCTGACGGAAGTGAACTGATCGAAGGCACAATGAAGGTTCGGTTTGAACCGGGGCAAAAGCGAGCCAACCTGCACATCCCGTTTTCTCCGCCGCTGGCCGGAGTTCCTGACGTGGAGTGCGAATGTGTCGGCGGCGAAGATCTGCGGCTGAAGGTGCCCGTGCGTCAAAGCTACGGTGTTCGAATTGAAGCTCGCCGGACGGATGCCGAAGGGCCACTCGAAGCGGACATCGGTTTCGCCGCCTTCTACGCTGCCAAATAGTCCGGCAAGGTCCCCGCCGGTCGACGGTGATGTGGGAATGGCGAGCAGCCAATCCTCTGTCCGGAACCCCGGGTTCTCGCAACTTTCACGATGGTGAGCGGCAGTCGACTGGTCGGTCTCCGGGGAGCGTCGCCGTTCAAAGGGATGACGGTTCGGCCGGGCAAATTCTCCGGCGACGTGCTAATCTTTCCGCAGTTACGTCTTCCCTGCTCCGGCGGTCAGCTCATGCATTCCATTCGCGTCATTGATTCTCACACCGGCGGCGAACCGACTCGCATCATTGTCGATGGTGGTCCACCGCTTCACGAAGGTTCACTGTCAGAACGGCTGGCTCGGTTTCGTCGAGACTATGACCACATTCGGTCGTCGGTGATTCTGGAACCGCGAGGTTCCGACGTCATCGTGGGCGGTCTTTTGTGCGACCCCATCGATCCGACGTGTGCGGCGGGTATCATCTTTTTCAACAACGCCGGCTACCTCAACATGTGCGGACATGGCACCATCGGGCTGGCCGTGACACTGTCGCATCTGGGACGAATCGGTGTGGGTGAGCATCGAATTGAAACGCCCGTTGGAATCGTCACAGCGACTCTGCGGGATCAGCACCAGGTGGCCATTCAGAATGTTCCGTCGTACCGCTGGCGTCAGGGAGTTCCGGTCGAAGTTCGTGGATTCGGAACACTTGAGGGCGACATCGCCTGGGGAGGAAACTGGTTCTTTCTGGTGAGCGACCATGGTCAGGTGCTGGAAGTCTCGCGGTGGCGGGACCTGACAGACTTCTGCCTGCGCATTCGAGAAGGGCTGGAGGCCGCCGGGCTGACGGGAGCAGATGGCGGCGAGATTGACCACATAGAATTGTTTGGGCCGCCGTCGGATCCGGCGACAGCCGACAGCCGAAATTTTGTATTGTGTCCGGGCAGTGCCTATGATCGATCACCGTGCGGCACCGGCACCAGTGCGAAGCTGGCGTGTCTGGCGGCGGACGGTAAACTTCAATCGGGGGAAGTCTGGCGGCAGGAAAGTATTGTCGGCAGCGTCTTCGAAGGTTCGTTTCAGCCGACCGATTCCATGTCCTGTTCCGCGCCGTCTGATGTGGATTGCGTTGTGGTTCCGACAATTCGGGGATCGGCCTGGGTGACCGGCGAAGCAAAACTGATTCTGGATCCGTCCGATCCGTTCCAATATGGCATTTCTTCATGAGTTCATCGGTGAAGCGCACGGTTGTCATTGGTGGTGGCGTCATCGGAGCCTTCAGCGCGCTGTATCTGGCCAAAGCCGGACGGCAGGTAACGATCATTGACAAGGCCGATTTTGGAGCCGCGTGTTCACATGGCAACTGCGGTTATGTTTCGCCCAGTCATGTTCTGCCGCTGACTCAGCCGTCGATGCTGTTGCGAGGTCTGAAGGGGATGCTCAGCCGCAACGCCGCCCTGCGCATTCCACCACGATTCTCCCCCGGGCTCTGGGCGTGGCTGCTGAAGTTTGCACGTCGCTGCAATCGTCGGGATATGCTGCAGGCGGCGGCTGGTCGACATGCCCTGCTGGAATCCGGGCGAAAGCTGTATCAGGAAGTGATTGATTCCGAGAACCTGTCCGTCGAATGGAAAACCGATGGACTGCTGTTTGTCTTTCGGGAGCAGCGGGAATTCGACCATTTTGGTGAAACGGATCGCCTGTTGCGAACAGATTTCGGCGTCGCTGCCGAACCAGTCGACGGAGCGACATTGCAAACCATGGAACCCGCGCTGAAACCGGGAATGGCCGGCGCGTGGCACTATAAGAATGATGCTCACCTGCGTCCCGATGTGTTGATGAAGGAACTGTGTCGACGCCTGACAGAACTGGGCGTCGACATTCAAACGTTCTGCGAAATGAAACGGTTTGTCGGCCACGGCGAATCCGCAACCGCCATCGAAACGTCTGCCGGAGAAATGGCGGCCGATG
>JAGQPY010000347.1 GCA_020426485.1 Planctomycetaceae bacterium | reverse complement strand
GTTCGCCCTACACAGCGATCGCTCACGCCGTGGCCATCGACGTTTTCTATGGTACGGATGCAGACCGCATTCTTGCTGCGTACTGTAGTGGACTTGAACAATTGTCAAACACCTGTTGTCAGACGGTCGCGGCGGCCTGTCTGGGGTGCGGCTACGGACGATGCTCGTTTGATGTCTTTGCAGCGGCTCTCAAACGGCTGATCGTCAAACCGTTTTCGAAAATCGAATCGGTCACACTGGTCACCACGAATGCAGAGCTGGCCGCTGAAATCCAGAAAACTCTCGCCGCCTTCTGATTCCGCAAAATCTGTTCACATGGAGCCATGATTTCCCAGCAACCAGCGAACCTCACGTCACCCGCCTGCGTCCGGCGTGAAGATCGCCGGTGATGCTCATCCCGAGAATGAGCCAGGGGCACAGCACGCCACATGCTGATCCATGCCCATCGTCGTGATTCAGTCAAAGGCAGCGATTCAAAATGGACCAGACACCACAACTTGGCCGGCTGATTGAAGACAGTGAGCGGCGGCGCGACGCCGTTCACGTTGCCATTGCTCCGGTGACCGCAGCCACTACGGTTTCGCCCGGACAGCATATCGGTCTGGTCGAAGACGGCAACACCGACCTTGTCGGGCCATGTGATCACAATATTGGAATCGTCGATCCGTTTCTGTCGCACGATGTC
Source organism: Planctomycetaceae bacterium (assembly GCA_020426485.1). GTDB lineage: Bacteria > Planctomycetota > Planctomycetia > Planctomycetales > Planctomycetaceae > JAGQPY01. The sequence goes on along the minus strand of JAGQPY010000347.1, from coordinate 5,500 downwards.
CAGCCTGGGCAGCGGTTCTGGATGATGCTGTATCCGGGTTCAATCACATCGCTGCGACATATCTGGACACATCCCACTTTCAGTTCCGCCGCCGCTCATATCAGGGAGAAATTACCGTGAGCATGAAAGAAGCTTTCCTGAAAGCACTCGCCGACAACGAGGACGATGTTGAAACTCGCATGGTGTACTCCGACTGGCTGGACGAACAGGGCGAACACGAAGAAGCAGAACGTCAGCGTCAATGGCCGGCAGCCAAAGCATGGCTGGTGGAATTCTGTCGAATGAACAATCCCGATCCCGACGATCCGGATCCGTATGAATGCAGCATCGACTACGACGAACTGCTGAGCGCGGCCGAAGAGGCTTTGAAAGGCGACGGTGGAGACCACCGGCTGTACGTTTCGTGTGGCAGCAATATGACCATGTGCGATTCCCTGCGGGCTCAAAGCGATGAAGTCTGGGAAAAGTGCTCCATTTTGCTGGGACTGCCGCTGCCTCCCCAAAACGATCGCGATAGTTCCTTTACATGCGCCTGCTGACGGCTCCGTCACCGCGGTATCCGGGCGATGAACGTTCGTTGATTCTGTCCCGCGAATGCTGGTAGTTCTGTCATCGACCGGAGATAATGCGGCAGCAAGTTCTGATGTGTCCTGCCATGAATGCCATTTGAGAGCCCGTCCACTTGAACACGTTGCCCGTTCTGCTGGTAATGTCGCTGATCTTTGTCGGTCTGCCGCTGCGAGCGGATGAAGCGCTGAATCGAATTCAGCAGCGAGGCACTCTGATCTGGGGAGCCGATCAGGAAGGCGGCGGGCCGTTTGTCTATCCGGACCCGGCCGATCCCACGCAGTTGAAGGGCTTCGAAGTCGAACTGGCGGCTTTGATTGCCGAACATCTGGGCGTCAAGCCAAAGTTTGCTCAGGGACAGTGGGACAAGCTGCCGGACCTGATGGATCGAGGCGACGTTGATATCGTCCTGAACGGCTATGAATGGACGCCCGATCGATCTCAGCGATATGGCGTTTCCATTCCGTATTACATTTACGAACTGCAGTTGCTGGGACGCAAAACGGATGATTCGCTGCAGGCATGGCCGGATCTGCTGAAGCCGCTGAACGGTCGCCGTCGCAAGGTTTCTGTTCTGGGCGGTACGGCGGCTCAGGATTACGTGGAACGCTTTGGCAATGGCAACATCGATGTCGCTCTGTTCGAAGGTGCAACGGACGCGATGGAAGCAACGGAACTTGGCCTGAGCGATATCGACGCCAATCTGCAGGACCTGCCCGTCTGGACATTCTATGCAGAAGGCTTCGATCAGCTGCGTCCCATCGGTGCCCCCGTCGGTCGCGGCTACTACGTCGCAATGACGCGCAAGGGGGACTCGGATCTGCTGAAGGAAATCAACGCGGCCATTCTCGCGGCGTTGCAGGATGGTCGACTGCACCGGATTCTGGCGAGCTATCGTATCTGGAACGAGACTCAGATGATGCGAGGCCTGGAAACGACACCGGAAGGCAGCTTTGTCGGCAGCGCGATTTCCGGTGGCGATACCGGCGAACATCCGACGGACGGCACGGCCAGCAGTTTCGAACAGTCTTCGGGCTGGACTGTGATTCGTGATCGAGGCCGGTTGCTGGTGGAAGCGGCCGGGATGACCGTTCTGCTGTCTGTCGCCGCCATGCCGCTGGCCGTACTGATCGGACTGGCCCTGGCACTGTCGCGACTTTACGGCCCGGTCTGGTTGCGAATTCCGGCCGTGTTGTATGTGGAACTGGTGCGAGGGACTCCGCTGGTACTGCAGCTGTATCTGATCTACTTTCTTCTGCCCAAACTGCTGGATACTCTGCTTCCCGGTCTGGGGCTTCGCATCGACGCCTTCACGGCGGCCGTGGCCGGACTGGCCATCAATTACTCCGCCTACGAAGCCGAAATCTATCGCGGCGGCATTCAGTCAATCCCCAAAGGCCAGATGGAAGCCGCTCTGTCACTGGGTATGACTCGCAACATGGCGCTGCGGCGAGTCATCATTCCGCAGGCGACTCGGCTGGTGCTGCCCCCGATGACCAACGACTTCATCGCGTTGTTTAAAGATACGGCGGTCTGTTCGGTCATCACTGTCGTGGAGCTGTCCAAAATGTATTACATCCAGGCACGCAGCGCGGGAGCGATTGTGGAACTGGGAATGCTGACAGCATTGCTGTATCTGGCCATGAGCTATCCGCTGTCTGTCGTCACCAATCGGCTGGAAAAGAACCTCAGTCAGGAACGCCGTTCATGATCGCGCTGGAAAATATTGTCAAACGATACCAGCAGCATGAAGTTCTGCGAGGCGTCAGTCTGACCGTGGGTGACGGAGAAGTCTGTGTTCTGCTGGGCCCGTCCGGCGGCGGCAAGAGCACTCTGCTGCGGACAATCAACGGCCTGGAAAGTTTTGATTCGGGACGAATTCAAATCGGGGAAACCGTTCTGCCGCCGGAAGCCGGTCCCGAACGGGATCAGGCTCTGCTGCGGATACGTCGTCGAGTCGGCATGGTCTTTCAGCAGTTCAATCTGTTTCCGCATCGCACGGTGCTGGAAAACGTCATTGAAGCTCCCGTGCATGTCCTGAAGCAGCCTCGCGAAGATGCCATCGCGAATGCTCGACGACTGCTGGAACGAGTCGGCATGCTGGAAAAGCAGGACGTTCGTCCGGGGTCACTGTCAGGAGGTCAGCAGCAGCGAGTCGCAATTGCCCGCACGCTGGCCATGAACCCTGAGGCCATTCTGTTTGACGAACCCACCAGCGCGCTGGATCCTCGCACCACGGCCGAAGTCATTGGTGTCATGACCGATCTGGCAGCGGCGGGCCAGCGCATGATCGTAGTCACACACGCCATGTCGTTCGCTCGCACGGTCGCTCACCAGATCCATATCCTGCACGCCGGAACCATCGCCGAATCCGGCCCCCCCGACCAGATCTTCGAAGCGCCCCAAACCGAAATCACCCGCACCTTCCTGGCCGAAGCCGGTCGCGATTGAACGATCGACGCGAGGGGCGTTGAGCGAACGTGCATTGGCCGTCGTTTGCGTCAGACGTTTTCTGAGATGGACAGCGCCACATTGGAGTGCTGCGACTTGTCGCCGCTTTGGACTTTTCTGAACGATGATCGCTGAAACTCGCCTTTGATTGTCCGGAAGGATCCACGACCGCTCAGGAGGCACCGATTCCTGGTTGATTCAGTCGATCGGCAGGAGCGAAGGTCCCAAGGCCTGCGCCGGTATTGGTAAGAATTCCCAGCGACTCAGATCTCTGACCAATTCTGCGACCAGTCCATTCTGCCCTGCCGTTCGCGGAAACTCGACGGGGGCAATCAAAGCCAAAGCGGCGACAAGTCGCCGCACTCAAGAAGCAAAGCGGCCGCTGTCCAGTTAGAGGCGATCTGAAAAAGGAAGCTGACCCATTGGAGGGCAGCATGAATATTGCAAAGACGGCTGCCCGGGGAAGCTCAACCCCCTTGTTCAGACGGTCCCGATAGACCAATGCTCCCTGCAACACGGGGAACTGAATCGGAGGCATTTCCGAGACCTTCCGCCCTTTAGCCGGACAACGGACGATTTCCTCGGGCAAGACCGAGTTTCGGCCACGAGCTGTTTTCCGGAATCTCGGCGAGGCGCATCAACAAGCCATTTTATTCTGCCTTCTCGTTCGCCCGAAGGGAAGTCGCGGGAAATCACAGCAACCTCATCGGGTGACGAAGATGGCCTCGGGAAAAGTTCCCTCGGACAAGAAGAATCAAAGTTGCAACAAAAGTAATCTCAGTAAATTCGGTGAGAGGTTTTGATCAAAGCTGCTTTGATGGGGCTAACATTCGCCGCAGATCACGGCTCGGCAGGATCGACTGCCAAGGGTGACACGGCTTGACTCCCACAGGGTCCTGAAAATTCGATGCGGTTAGAGGCTGCTGATTGACCATCGAAGACCGTGTCCTGATCCGAAGCCTCCGTCCATCCTTCGATCGGACCAATCTCAGGTGTCGGCCTTCCGTGATCACCCTGTCGATCAGGATGTGACTTCGGCGATGCCGAAGAAATCAACTCACGCGCCGCGCGCGTGAGTCCCTTGTTCAGTGGTTCATGTTTGTCGTTCTTTTTTCTTTCAATCGGAGATGCCCCATGATGAAGACTCGGAACAAAGGTTTTACGTTGATCGAACTGCTGGTGGTCATTGCCATCATTGCGATTCTCATTGCGTTGCTGCTGCCCGCCGTACAGCAGGCTCGCGAAGCCGCTCGACGAACTCAGTGCAAGAACAACCTGAAGCAGTTCGGGCTGGCACTGCACAACTACGCGGACACGTTCTCTCGATTTCCGGCGGGTTACACAGATACCGTCTGGGGGAACGCACCGGCACGCGATGGCGGCTGGAGCTGGGCTGCCAGAATTCTGCCCTACATCGATCAGGCACCTCTGTTTAACTCGATTGACTTCAACTATCACCCTTATGGAACCGTTGGAACAATCAGCGACCCCAATGGCAACAACAACAAGGCCTGCGCCACAATCATTCCGGCGTTTCAGTGTCCGTCCGACGTGAATCCCGGTAAGCGCCCCATCAACGCTACCAGTGCCGGAGGTACTGCCGAAATTGCGATTTCCAGCTACTGTGCCAGTTCCGGTGCATTTGACGGCCAGCCCTGTTTTCAAAGCGGGACTGCCGTTGACGTGAATGAACGGAACAATGGCGTCATGCCCACCAACGGATGGCTGCAGTTCCGCGACATCACGGACGGAACATCCAATGTTCTGATGGTCGGTGAAGTCACTTACATTCCTCTGGTCAGCGGCAACGGTTCCGACCGACAGTTCGTTCTGGGAAGCATTACAACCGCGGGAGGCCCGGTCTGCTCCAACGGGGGAGCCAACGCAAACGGTGCATGGCTGCATGTGCGGTCGACTCGAAAGAAAATGAACGGGCCACTCGTGGGAGGCGACCTGCACCGTGCGTTCCACAGCCGACACGAAGGCGGCGCTCAGTTCCTGATGTGTGACGGTTCTGTACGGTTCATCAGCGAAAACATCGACCACACCGGAACAAACTACGTCGCAAGTCCGTCCAACGTCAACGGACCCTACGGGCTGTATCAACGCCTGTCAGCCATTGGAGATGGCCAGCCCATCGGCGAATTCTGATTGTGATTCAATGCCCGGCCCGCAGCCCGATGTCTGCGGGCCATTCTTTTGCAGGCTGCACAACGATTTAATGGCTGTCGGAAAAGGGGTCTGACCCTTTGGAGGGCAGCCAAAATGCAGCGAACACGGCTGCCCGAAAAAGATCAGCTCCCTTTTTCAGATCGCCTTCAGGACAACATTTTTCATTCAATATGCGTCGCTGACATCAATATGGTGATGTCTTTTTTCAGGTAGAATTATGAACAGATTTCAAAGGTGTTCGGTGTTAGTGGCCCTGGTATCCGGTCTGGCGATTACAGGTTGCGGTTCTGATGGCCCGGAACTGACAGAA
>JAGQPY010000346.1 GCA_020426485.1 Planctomycetaceae bacterium | reverse complement strand
ACAGTACATCATTCCGGGCTGGAAGGATTACTTCATGTCGCTGCTCGTTCGACTGGCGACTCGCCGAACAGCCGTCAACGAATCGAAACGCTACTTCCGCCCCAACAAGAAGTCCTGAGCGTGGCCACGTCGGTAGTCCGATGGTGCGGGTTGAGGTGTGGCGTTGTTATGACGCTGAAAGTCGTGTTGGCCGAAAGCCTGCCTCAGGAACGTGATTTCGCTGAAGGGTCAGCTGGCCATCGCGGGATGTTTCCCGGAACGGCACTTCAGGCCGCTGTCAGAGATGCCTTTTCCTGAGTTTCGGTCGTCGGTAGCGGCATGTGATCCATCAACTCGCGATCCCGAGCTACTCGGTAAGCCGGGCGTGGAGTTGTTCGATGGCGCCTGTCGAAACCACGAAACCAGACAGCGCGTTGCGGGATAAGCGATCGCCGCGCCGATGGGAGCGACGATCAGGGAACCAATCATCATGGGAACGCCGACCTGGACCGCCAGAGTACAGGTCGAATGCCACCAACCGGCGAATCCTTCGAAGTCAAGAATGGCCCGGAACTGTTCGATTGTTGCATTTGCCGGCACAAACAAGGCGCCCAGGCGGTACCAGAAGTAGTACAGCGGCACCATCGTCAGCGGATTGGAAATGTAAGTGGACAGCATGGCGGCCGTCCCGTTGAAGTAGAAAAAACGGCGAGTCAGCACGACCAGAGCCACGATCAGGACGGTCTGGATACCAACGCTGGGAGTCAAACCCACAAAAATGCCGATCGCGGTGCCAAGAGCAATCGCGTGCGGAGAATCATCCAGGGCCAGAACGCTTCGAAGAAGGACGCGAGGGCTGGCGGAGAGTTTCAGGATCTGACGCAGCATGGAAAGCAAACTTGAAGGGAGGTCGTCACGATATCCAACAGGAATGGCCTGTGTCTGTCTCTTCGACAGAATTCGTCAGCCTGCTGGAAAAGGGCAGGCAAACCAGTGAGAAACGTCCGGTGTTTCGCGGCCCGGTCGAACTATAGTTCGCTATCCGAAAGGCCGCAAAACGCTTTCGTTCATAATCATCACTCAGATCAGCTGTTTAGGGAAAGTAGGTAGAGCCAAAAGATCAGGAAGGACAGCTATTGGTCGCGGTTTACGTGGATTGTTCCGTTTATCAGGGAGATTCTGCCGTTTTGCGGTCACTGTCGCCTCCGAACATGACGCCAATCGAAGCCAAATCAAAGCGTGGGAACGTGCGTCAGGCGTGCGGTTCCGTCATGCTCATGGGGTCCAGCGCTTCCTTCAGAGTTTCCGGAGGGAGCACATTCTGTTCCATGCAGAGTTCTCGAATGGTCTTGCCGGAATGGAACGCTTCCTTGGCCAGTTTGGCTGCTTTTTCGTAGCCGATATGTGGATTGAGACTTGTCACCATGGACAGGCTTTTTTCCACCGATGCTTCACAGGCTTCTGTGTTGGCTTCCATTTCCAGCAGGCAAAATTCCACGAAAGCATTGGTGCAGTTGGACAGCAACATGATGCTTTCCAGCGTCGTTTGTCCCATCACGGGCATCATGATGTTCAGCTGAAACTGTCCGCCGGTGGCACCACTGAAGGCGATGGTCTGATCATTGCCCATGACGCGAGCACAAACCTGCATCATCGATTCGCACATCACGGGATTGACTTTGCCGGGCATGATGGAAGAACCAGGCTGGCGATCGGGCAGCTTGACTTCATAAAAACCACAGCGGGGCCCGGAACCCAGCCACCGAATGTTGTTGCTGACATTGAACAGCGTCACCGCGATGGCTCGCAACTGCCCGTGGCATTCCACCAGTCCGTCTCGCTGAGCGTTCGCTTCAAAGTGATCAGCGGCTTCCACGAACGGAATGTCGGTGATCTGAGCGAGGACTTCCGCAACCCGGCGTCCGAATTCAGGATGTGTATTAATTCCTGATCCGACAGCGGTTCCGCCGACGGGAAGTTCCAGCACCGCCTGCAGTCCCTGTTTCGCTCGCTGAACAGACAGATGAAGTTGTCGCGCAAACCCGCCGAACTCCTGACCGAGTCGCAGTGGAGTGGCATCGGCCAGATGCGTGCGACCGATCTTGATGATCTTGTCCCACTGACCGGCTTTGCTTTGCAGTTCCTGAGCAAACCGTTCCAGAGCAGGAATCAGGTCGTTCTGAATGGCGGTCGCCACGGCCACATGGATCGCTGTAGGGAACGTATCGTTGGTGCTCTGCCCCATGTTGACATGATCATTGGGATGCACCGGCTTTTCCGCAGCGAAACGATCTCCCCCGAGAATCTCGATGGCTCGATTACTGATCACCTCATTGGCGTTCATGTTGCTGGAAGTGCCGGAACCTGTCTGAAAGACATCGATGGGAAACTGATCATCGAATTCACCGTCAGCCACTTCCTGACACGCTTTCAGCATTGCGTCGACCTGATCGGCGGACAAAGTCTTCTTGCCACTACCAGTCAGCTTCCCCAGATCACGATTGGCCACACCGCAGGCATATTTGACTCGCCCCATGGCGTGAATCAGATCGGGAGGCAGTTCCCAGCCGGAGATCGGAAAGTTTTCAACGGCGCGCTGCGTCTGAGCGCTGTAGTAGGCTTCGGCCGGAACCTGCACTTCACCCATGGAATCTCGTTCGACGCGGAATTCTGACATCGTGCTTTCTTTCATGACGAATAACAGGGCCGCTTTGTCCGTTGGCGGCAGGATTTGCAGATGAACAACGTTTCCTGATGAATAAAGTCGTTGAACGGAAACACCATTGATGTGAAATCAAAGATGCAATCCGACCAATCAGAACACTCTCTTCAAAATCTGTCGCTGTCGTGTGAGGCATCGAGGCCGGGAAATCATAATTTCTGCCGGCGATTTCTCAATCTGTGACAACAGCGTCTCACTTATCCGAACGCTGGTATACACCTTCGGGAAAGTTTGGGAATCTGTGCGTGCAAGGGCCATTTCCGATGCAGAGTTTGTTCGCCACGGGAGCGTTGGTCTTCATCCTGCTAAAAGGATCGCCGATAAAATCGATACAGATTTCCGGCACTGATGTTCGCCTGACCTGAAATCACTGTCCGCAGAATCTGCTGAATCTGCCGCGATTGAACCAATGGCAGACCAATCCTGATCACATAACGTCCTGCTGTTCGCGTGGCAGCAACAAAATGCCGGGTTCTCTCTCAAGCGAGTCCGCAATTGCGTCGCTTCGACGCCCACGCCTGCAGGAAGCGGGAAACAACAAGGGACCTGAAGTCCCTCAGTAAAAAGCAGGGAAGATGAACGACGCAGATCGAATTGCACAGCTGGAACAACAGCTGAAGGCTCTGGAAGACCAGTTGATGCAGGCTCAGCGATTGAGTTCCGTCGGAGCACTCGCCAGCAGCATCACACACGAGTTCAACAACATTCTGACCACGGTCATCAACTACGCCAAGATGGGCGTCCGCCACAAAGACCCGGCGACACGTGATAAGGCGTTCGACCGAATTCTGAGTGCGGGGCAGCGAGCGTCCAAAATTACGACGGGGATGCTGGCTTATGCTCGCAACACCAGTGACCGGTTCGAACCCTGCGAACTGAATAAACTGCTGTCTGATGTCATGATTCTGGTGCAGAAGGATCTGCAGATGCACCGGATTGGAGTCGACGAGGATCTGCAGCCGGCAGTGTGGGCGAAGGTAAACAGCAGTCAGATTCAGCAGATTCTGATGAATCTGATCGTGAACGCTCGCCAGGCCATGTCAGAAGGTGGGCGTCTGAGACTGGCCATTCGCGACAACGTGGAAGAAGGCTGGGCCGAGGTATCCGTTGGCGATACCGGCTGCGGCATTCCTCACGACAAGCTGCAGAAGATTTTTGATCCGTTCTACACGACCAAAAAGGCGGATGGTCGAGGACAGGGGGGAACCGGAATCGGATTGTCTTTGTGCCGCCGAATCATCGAAGCTCACAAAGGCCGCATTCGCGTCGAAAGCGAAGTGGGTAAGGGAACAACGTTCACGCTGAAGCTTCCTCGAGAATCATCGCCCGCCGGCTTCATCGACACGTCCGCCGCCTGACAAGGCCTTCGGCCAACGCCGTGACGAGATTCTGATCGCTTCGCCCCTGTTGGCGACGGCGAGGTTGATTGGTCCCCTGAACTCGGTCAGGCACCGCCCATGATTCGCAAAACGCCATCCCGAATGTTCGGTGCCAGCGGCTATGACCACTTGAGAATCACCTTGCCGGATTCGCCGGAAATCATCGCCTGAAATCCGTCTTCGAAGTCGGTGTAATTCATGCGGTGAGTAATCACGGGACTAATATCCAGTCCGCTCTGCAGCATCACGGTCATTTTGTACCACGTTTCGTACATCTCCCGACCGTAGATGCCCTTGATCGTCAGCATGTTGAAGACGACAGTGTTCCAGTCAATCGCGATTTCTTCGGACGGAATGCCAAGCATGGCAATCCTGCCACCATGACACATGTTGGCCAGCATACTGCGAAAGGCAGAAGGATTGCCGGACATTTCCAGACCAACATCAAAGCCTTCCGCCATCCCCAGTTCTTTCTGAACGTCCTCCAGGCGAGTCGTTCGAACATCCACCGCTCGAGTCACTCCCAGTTTCTCGGCGAGGCTCAGCCGCCAGGGATTGACGTCCGTGATCACGACATGTCGGGCTCCGGCGTGTCGCACAACCGCCGCTGCCATCAGGCCAATCGGACCGGCCCCGGTGACCAGAACGTCTTCGCCCAGAACCGGAAAGGACAACGCCGTGTGGACGGCATTTCCGAACGGATCAAAGATCGAAGCGACGTCTCGATCGATGTTGTCGTGATGATGCCAGACGTTGGTCATCGGCAGTGCGATGTACTCAGCAAAGGCCCCCGGTCGATTGACACCAATGCCCTGAGTCCGATTGCACAGATGTCGTCGACCGGCCAGACAATTCCGACAGCGGCCACAAACCACGTGGCCTTCGCCGCTGACCACTTCTCCCGGATGAAAGTCCAGCACGTTGGCACCGACTTCCACCACTTCCCCAACGAACTCGTGACCGACCACCATCGGCACCGGAATCGTCTTCTTTGCCCAATCGTCCCACTGATAAATGTGAACGTCCGTACCGCAGATTCCCGTCCGATCGACACGAATCAGAACATCATTCAGACCAACCTGCGGCTCAGGAACGTCTTCCAGCCACAATCCACGTTCCGATTTCCTTTTAACCAGCGCTTTCATCAGACGGCTCCCGGGATTCCTTTATAATGAACTGAACGTGCGGTATACTAGACACCATTAAATCCATCATGCAAGACAAACATTCCAAAATATCGAACACCCTGCCATGGCAAACAGTAAGTCTTCCATCCCCGAAAAACCAGCAGAAGACGTCAGTCGAGCTGTCTGCCAGCGCATTCGGCAGTTGCGTCAGGAAAGCGGCTGGTCGCTGGACGTGTTGTCTCAGGCCTCCGGAGTCAGTCGGTCCATGCTGAGTCAGATTGAACGTGAACAGGCGAATCCGACGCTGGCCGTGACCGTCAAAATCGCCGCCGCTTTTGGACTGACCGTCGCGGAACTGGTCGATCAGACAGGAGCCGTCTCCTCCATCCACGTCGTCCGATCAGACGATCGCTCGCACATGTTTCGCGAAGATGATCAGTGTTCCGTACGAACTCTGTCTCCATTGCATCTGGAAAAGGATGTCGAACTGTACGAAGTTCGACTGGCCGCTCATGGCCGTCTGACGTCCGCACCGCATTTCAAGGGAACGCGGGAGTTCCTGACCGTCCAGAAGGGAGCCGTCACCGTGCAGTCCGGTGACGATCTCTCCACGCTGGCTCGTGGAGATTCCGCCACCTATCGAGCAGACGTGCCACACGAAATCGTAAACACGGGTCGCAGCGAAGCCACCGTGATTCTGGTTGTGATCTATCGCTGAGTCACAAACACGCCGCCTGCCGCACCTGGGCTGCCGACGCTACGGACCGGACAGGTGCAGGGCTGGCATGGTCAAAGAAACGCGTTCCTTCTGCAGAATGTGCAGCTGCAGCATGACCTGCCGAATCGCGCTGGCACGAGATGGATCGACGGTGGCCAGCATCGACAGGGCATCCGACTGCAGTTGCTGCAGCATCAGCGACTTCACATCCAGCTGCAGATGCCCGTCATCGCCGTCATTGCCCCCGGTCAGATCGCTCATCAGCAGTTCCATGAAGTTTTTGGGATGAGGCACAACGCGAACATCAAAC
>JAGQPY010000345.1 GCA_020426485.1 Planctomycetaceae bacterium | reverse complement strand
AGGCGAGTGGCGGACGCAGGCGGCCAGCAATCGCCAGGGCAGCGCCGGACTGCTGCCGGCTGAACAGGGCGAAACGCTTTCCGAAGAGGAGCAGCGCCTGCAGAGCCATGCCCGGCAGGTGTATCAGGACCGGATCGATGCCGGTGTGGCCCGCGAGCAGGCCCGCAAGGATCTGCCGCTGTGCACCTACACGGAAGCGTACTGGAAGATCGATCTGCACAACCTGCTGCACTTTCTGGCGCTGCGGATGGACAGTCATGCTCAGCTGGAGATTCGCAACTACGCCACCACCATTGGTGAAAAGATTGTGGCTCCGCTGTTCCCGATCGTGTGGGAAGCCTTTCAGGATTACCGCATGCAGTCGATGTTTCTGACTCGGCTGGATGTTCACGTGCTGCAGCAGCTTTCCGCCAATGCCGCAGCCAGCGGTACAGCGCCGCCGTTTTCAATGGAAGCCTTTCTGGCGGCTCAACATCCGGACTGGGCACCGCTGACACGAAGTCGTGAGCGAGACGAATGTCTGTCCAAGCTGCAGCGAATGGGGCTGGTGGTCGACGGCGAAACGACCTGATTGTTCTCTGCGATCGAGAATACCGGCCCTGCCTGACCGCTTCCGGATGTGTGCCGGCCGGAAGGCAATCCTGTTTTTCCGGTCGATTTGTCAAAATCCGTCATTGACTGAACCAGTTGGCTGTCGGATGTTTCTTCGAAACAAGTGTTTGCCCGGCTGACGCTGAGCACACCTCCTGCCATTTCGTTCCATTGCCAGCGCCCGAAGTTATTCGGGACTACAACCGTGTCTGCATTCAGTGAATTGGAAAAGCGGCTGACGCAGGCAATGCAGTCTGATCAGCATCGCCTGCGCCGACTGTTGAGGTCGATTCAACAGGCCGAGAGAGCCGGCAAACCGTTTGATCGCAATCTGAAGAAGCTGACCGAACAGCTGGAACGATCCGTTGGTCTGCGTGAACGACGAGCCGCAGCGGTGCCGAAAATCACGTGGCCGGACGACCTGCCCGTGGTGGCTCGGCGAGACGAAATCGCGACCGCCCTGCGTGATCATCAGGTGATTGTGGTCTGCGGAGAGACGGGTTCCGGCAAGTCGACTCAGTTGCCCAAGATCGCTCTGGAGATCGGTCGCGGTGTCGGTGGCGTCATCGGTCACACTCAGCCGCGCCGAATTGCCGCTCGATCGATTGCCACACGCCTGGCCGAAGAACTGGGCTGCCAGGCGGGAAAGCAGGTTGGGTATCGTATTCGGTTCAATGATGTTTCCGGGCCGGAAACACTGATCCGACTGATGACGGACGGCATTCTGCTGGCGGAAACTCAGTCGGACCGTTTTCTGGATCAGTACGATACCATCATCATTGACGAAGCGCATGAGCGGTCGCTGAATATCGACTTTCTGCTGGGCTATCTGAAACGCCTGCTGCCTCGCCGACGTGACCTGCGACTGATCATCACGTCGGCCACGATTGATGCTCAACGATTTGCCGATCACTTTGCCACACCGGAACATCCGGTCCCCGTTCTGCTGGTGGAAGGTCGGACATATCCGGTCGAACTCCGTTACCGCCCCTTCGGCGATTCGGATCAAAGCAGTTCATTTTCCGAAAGCGGTGCCAACCGGCCCGCAGCAGGCAACGATGGCAATGAACGCGACTGGCTGGATGCCGTTTCGGACGCCGTGGACGAACTGGCCATCATCGACAGCGGACACATTCTGGTGTTTCTGCCCACGGAACGTGACATTCGCGAAGCTGATCGTCGACTGAGTGGTCGCCGTTATCCCGGTGATAACTCACAGTTCCCCACCGAGATTGTGCCTTTGTTCGGTCGGCTGTCGATGGCGGATCAGGCTCGCGTCTTTCAGCCGTACGCTCATCGCCGCATTGTTCTGGCCACCAACGTGGCAGAATCATCGCTGACGGTTCCCGGAATCCGTTACGTGGTGGACACCGGCACGGCTCGCATCAGCCGCTATTCGGCTCGCAGTCGTATGCAGCGTCTGCCCATTGAACCGGTTTCGCAGGCGTCAGCTCGGCAGCGAGCGGGGCGTTGTGGGCGAGTCGGTCCGGGTATCTGCATTCGTCTGTACAGCGAAGCGGATTTTGAAGGTCGCGAAGCGTTTACACCGCCGGAAATTCAGCGAGTCAATCTCGCGGCGGTGATTCTGCGAACAATGAATCTGCGACTGGGCCGTCTGGACGACTTTCCGTTCATCGATCCTCCTCGCCCCACCACGGTTCGGGAAGGTTATCGAACACTGGAAGAACTGGGGGCCATTGTGGAAGACACGTCGTCCGCAGATTCCGACGGATACCGACTGACGGACATCGGACGGCACATGGCTCAGCTGCCGGTGGAACCTCGCATCAGCCGCATGATTCTGGCAGCCATTGACGAACATTCCATATCGGAAGTGATGATCATTGCGTCAGCTCTGGAGATGCAGGACCCTCGCGAGCGGCCGGTGGACAAACAGAAAGCGGCCGATGAAGCTCACCGTCAGTTCGAACATGCCGACAGCGATTTTCTGACGCTGCTGAACCTGTGGGATGCATGGCATCAGAATAAAAAGAAACTGTCCGGCAATCAGCTGAAGAAGTGGTGTCGCCAGAACTTTCTTTCCTGGATGCGAATGCGTGAATGGGTAGACGTACATCGACAGCTGCGCGACCTGCTGGCGGAAAGCGGCGACAAGGCTTTGGAAGCAGCGGCCGGAAAGCATCCGCTGAACGATCGAAAGAATGACTTTGCCGCCATTCACCGAGCCTTGATGACGGGCCTGCTGGCAAATCTGGGCTATCGTTCCGGCGAACGCGAATACACTGGAGCCAACAGCAGTCGCCTGGCTTTATGGCCGGGGTCGGCTTTGGCGGGAAAAGGGCTCAAGTGGTTTGTGGCGGCGGAACTGGTGGAAACGTCTCAGCGATTCGCACGGACGCTGGCCAGAATTCAGCCCGAATGGATCGAACCTCTGGCGGCTCACCTGGTCAAGCGTGAGTTCTCGGAACCGCACTGGGATTCCAAAGCGGGCAACGTCATGTGCTTTGAAAAAGTCACTCTGTGGGGCCTGCCCGTTGTGCCTCGCCGACGCACATCGTATGCAAAAGTCGATCCGGCACGGTCTCGGGAATTGCTGATTCAGTTTGGTCTGGTGGAACTGGCGTTGTTGTACGGCACGACCGAAGAAGAACGCGAATCGGACTTTGCTGAAGAACAGGAAGAACTTTCACTGGGCGGCCGCTCCCGAATCACACCCGGACTTTCCGCCAAAAACGCAGCGGGAAGCGAAGGTGCTGAACGTCGCGGCTGGGGGAAGGACTTTCCGTTTCTGCAGCACAATGTTCAGGTGCTGGACCAGATTCGTGAACTTCAGGCGAGGACTCGACGACACGATCTGCTGCCGTCCGATGACGTGCTGTTTCAGTTTTATCAGCAACAGATTCCGGAAGACGTCACCGATCGAGACCGTCTGCGACGCTGGTACCAGCGTTCACGCCGATCGACGCCCCATCTGCTGCAGTTCACGGTCGATCAGTTTGTCAGTGAGACTCAGCAGAGTGAAGGGCATTCAGAATTTCCGCCGTCTATGGTGGTGGGAACCATGAAACTGCCGCTGACATATCAGCTGGATCCGGGACGCGATGCTGATGGTGTCACCATTACCGTCCCTGTCGAAGGTCTGGCTCAACTGGATCAAAACCGGCTGACCTGGCTTGTGCCGGGAATGCTGGAAGCCAAAGTCACCGCGCTGATCAAGTCGCTTCCCAAGGATCTGCGACGCTGCTTCGTGCCGGCTCCGGATACCGCAGCTGCCGTGGTGCCTCAACTGGAATTCGGTAAGGGCAATTTATTGGTTGCCGTCGCCGCAGCTCTTTCAAAGATCGCCGGCGAACGCATTCGTCCGGAAGACTTTGATGTCACATCCGTTCCGGATCATCTGCTGATCAACGTACGAGTCGTCGATCATGCCGGTCAGGTTCAGGAAGAAGGCCGCAGCGTTAAAGCGTTGAAGGACAAGCTGCTGAAACAGGCCGAGGCCGTTCAGACCGGGCCGTCGCCGGAAGAACAACAATGGTATCGGACGGGATTTCGAGCGTGGGAGTTTGCGGATGTTCCGCAGTCAATCACGATTGATCGAGCCGGAATGAAGATCCAGGCATTCCCGGCGATTCGCGACGACGAAAACAGTGTGTCTCTGACGTTGTGTCGAACTGCAGCGGATGCCAATGCCGTGATGCGACGCGGTCTGAGACGCCTGGTTCTGCTGATTGATGAAAAGCGCATTCGACGGCAGGTGGATCATCTGCCCGGGCTGAACCAACTGCGAATTCAGGCAGCGGCGTTGAAAGGAATGAATCCCGGCAATCAGCTGCAGATGCTGCTGATCGAACGAGCGTACCTTTCGCAGAAGGATCTGCCACGGAACCCTGCGATGTTCGAACAGTTCATGGAAGCCGGGCGGAAGAAAATCGGTCTGGTGGTCCAGGAACTCGTGCAACTCGTCCCCGCAATCTTCACGCAATACCATGAAACTCGCCGCATGCTGGAAGCTGCCAAAGGTGCCGGGTGGGAACAGATTCTGGCCGACATGCGACAGCAGTTGAACGATCTGGTGCATCCGGAATTCCTGCAGGAAACTCCGTGGCTGTGGCTGATTCAGTTTCCTCGTTATATGCAGTGCCTGCGACTGCGACTGGAACGTCTGAAGTCCGGTGGCCTGAAAACGGAACTGTCACTGCTGCAGGACTTTCTTCCATTCAAACAGCGCTGGGTGATGCGACGTCAGGAACTGGACAAGATCAAACGCACTGACCCCATGCTGGATCACTATCGCTGGATGCTGGAAGAATTCCGAGTCAGCCTGTTCGCTCAGAAACTGGGCACTGCCATCACGGTTTCCGGCCCAAAACTGGACGAACAGTGGGAACGCTGCGGCCATGATCACTTTTGAACGACGTTTCAGCCGGGGCCGTCGTCTCGTTTACATTCGCAGGTGAACACCATGGACTACGAAAAAATACGTCGTCAGATCTGCTTCGAAGCCGCTCAACTGATGCACGCGCGCCGTGAAGGCAGTTTCACAACGGCTCGCTGGCGAGCCGCCCGGCGCATCACGCGCAGTTACCTGCCGTCAGAAGCCCTGCCGACAGATCTGGAAATTCGGCTGGCTCTGCAGGAACTGGAAGCGCCGGCGGCCGATCGTTGCCCGCAGACCAGCGAAGACAGTGACCGCCGACTGCCCAACGATCGTTTTGAACAGTATCGATCGTTGCTGCAGCCACTGGATAAAGTCAGGCTCAATCGCAGCCTGCATCCGGAAGGTGATCTGCTGTATCACAGCCTTCAGGTTTACGAACTGGCGAAACAGGAAGTTCCCTGGGATGAAGACTTCCTGCTGGCCGCGCTGTTGCACGATGTCGGACACGGAATCGATCCCTTTGATGCTCAGACCGCCACGGAAACCGCTTTGCAGGCCATTGTTTCGGAACGCACGCTGTGGTTTATTCTGAACCTCGAAACCAAACATCGGCTCTACGACGGCACCATCGGAATGAGAGCAAAGCGGCGTCTGGCGGAACACGAAGATTCCGAACTGCTGACACTGCTGTCTCGCTGTGACATGGAAGGTCGCCTGCCCGGCCGTCCCGTCAGTGAACTCGACCAGGTGATTCAGGACCTGAGGGAGCTGGCTGGTGAACAGGATGCGCAGGACAATCCAATTGTTTAACCCCATGCTGCAGGCAAGGTCTCGAGCAGCCAACACACACCTCGCCTACGGCATCGGGTTAAGCAATTTTTTCACGGTGTTGAGATGTTCCGGCAGAACTTTGATTTCGGCAAATCTGCGGTCTCCGATTGAATGCCGGGAGCCGTGGTTTTCAACGCAGCCATCACAATCCGCCGTGAAGAACCTCGCCGTTCACGGCTCCCTCAAACAGAGACACAGCCTTTGAAAGGAGACCCCGTGATCAGCCGAAACGACTCCACGTTCCTGACGATTTCAACACGGCTTCCCTCGGCTGTGTGTACGCAGCTCATCACGACGGAGCGTGATGACTAAAATTGTTCGAGGTCAAGGCCGCATGGAGTCCCTGATAAACGAAAAAATGGACACCTGCGCTGATTGCCACCGACCTTACGTCGGTGGCAATCACGACTGCTCGGCTGGAAAGGCTGCATTTTCTCGGGCCGCAGAAGACGAAATTGAGATATCGTACGTCTTAGCTGGACAGCG
>JAGQPY010000344.1 GCA_020426485.1 Planctomycetaceae bacterium | reverse complement strand
GATGATTTCACATCCGTCCTGTGCACAGACACTGCTCCTGCTTCCATCGTTCAGCTCCTGCCCCCATCGTTCGTCGGAACGGCCAGCCAGGCATCCACCGTCGCACGTTGAATCCGACGCGGAACCAACAAATGCTGAGTTGAAGGATCTCGCCAACGACAGCCCGCCGATCAGCGAACTCGCCAGTAGAGAAATGCGGCCGCTGACCAGTAAAACGCGGCAAAGCCGACAACCGTCGCCGTCATCCGCCAGACACCATACCAACGTCGACGAACAAACAGAAATCGCCCGGCCAATGAACATGGAATGGCAGCAACAAAGCCGGTCAGGAAAACCCATTCGAACACGAGACTCAAACGGCGACAGACCACAAAATACAACAGACATGTCGCCACAAAAAAGACGGCTGCCAGTCCTGATTCAAAACGCACCTGTCGATTAAGCTGATGCCGAAACAGGGAGATCCGGTCGATGAACATCTGATAGGCCGCGAAAATGGCCACTGGCCAGGTAAACACAAAATCCTGCTGATGATTACTCAAAATCGTCGTCCCCAGTGATCCGATCACCATGACGGACAACCAGTATACCGTACGATTGGCCGCCTTCATCGATTGAGGCACCATGCCACTCGCGTTCGAAGTGTCCGTCACCTGCTCCACAGCCACACCGTTGGCCCCTGCAACGCTTCTGCCGCCTCGCAGATACAGGACAAGGCTGAGACTCAGTGGTATGACAAGACACGCGCCCAGAATGCTGAGACACCATCGGAACCAACTCTGCAGCCATCGACTCGATGGCAGATCAAAGGCATATTCCGGCTCCACTCCCAGAATGACGGATGCCCAGTCAAAGTAGGCCCGCTGCGGTATGTCCGAAACCGCGATGGTCTGCTGCCGCAGTTCCGGAGCGAGGTCTGACAGCTTGCCCAGATAAACACAGGCCGCTCGACTGTGGTTCCGCACCAGTAAACGACCGTTGCACAAGGCCGGCTGAGTCCAGCAGATCTCTCCGGACAGAATCGAAGTCCGCCCCAGCTCCTGATAGTCTTCTGCGGAAGCACGGGCCAGTATCAGTTCTCCCAGGTCGTTGAACAGGACGAGCTTGCCGTCGGCCGCGATGACCGTTGCATGCCCGATCGCAATCCTTTCTTCTGAAGAAACTGTCGTTGGAATACCGTCTGCGACGCCTCGCAGAGGTCGTCCATCTCCAACGGACCAGTATTCCTCACCGGACATAAAGTCGACACAGCGAAAGATGCCTCGAGTTGACCGGTGCGTTTTAGCCTGAGCATCATGCACGTCGAAACCGAAAACAGCCTGATCGATCAAAACGCTGGAAAAGATATCGTTCGACATGTTCGGACGTTTGCCCAGTGACAGGATGGGCGAAGCTTCGTCCGATGTAAGTTCCAACAGCTCGCAACCGGAACGAAAAGGACCGCTGATCCAGAGGTGCGGTTCGCGATACAGTGGCCACGACGAATGTTCGTCGTAACCGTCAGACAGCTTGTGCCGCCACAAAACTGTTCCCGACATTCTGTCGTGACAAACAAGGTAGTTCTCCAGATATCCCAGCAAGAGCTTTCTTCCCTGAAAGGTAATTGGAAACGCTGGTGTGTAGCTGGCGGCTTCGACTCCGACATGCCAGATGGCCCTGCCTGAATCGGCATCCAGAGCAACCACCGCAGCACCCGGAATACCAACAGGCAAAAACACCATTCCATCCGCTATTGTCGGGGAGCAGGAGTAGCCGAATCCCGGCATCTCACCACCGAACTGTTCAGACAGATTCACGGACCACAGCAATTCCCCATCGTCTGCAGCCAGACAACCAATCAGTCCCGCCGGACTGGCGAAGTAAATTCTTCCGTCGGCAAACGTCGGTGTCGCCCGCGGGCCCGGATAGACTCCCGCCGGGTCGTACGGCCAGTCATAGCGATACTGCCAGATTGTTTCTCCGGTATCTGCGTTCAGGCACAGTACATACTGTCCTGACAACGTTTGATACTGCGTTGCTGCTCGGTTGCCCCAAACAACAAAAGAAGAGTAGCCCTGACCAAGTTCGCGTGTCCACAGAACCGGAGGCCCTTCGGGCGGCCACTGGTCAACGAGCTGTTCGCCATGAGCAATTCCCGTCCAGTCACGTCCCCGAATATGAGGCCACTGCGGCAGCGACAATTCGCTGGAGACCCCCGACGTCTCGATGCCCCGTGGTTCATCCGCCCGGCCGCGCGTCGAAATGAGCGCCAGACAAACCATGCAGAAGCGAATGAATGTTCTGAGCATGCATGGCTCCCAACCAGCTTCAAGAACCCAGAAGAGCACCACTGAACGGATTGATCAATAACAACTGACACTGTGGTCGCAGGAATTCGTCTGAGATCTTTGCTGGTTTTCAGAAGTCGCAGAGGAGGGCGGGGCGCGGTGTTCCGCGAAACGCTTCCCGGACTGGCGTTTTCTCAACAGAGTACAGTACCATGTGAAAGATCCGTGTGGCCGGTCCCGGTTTCCTTTTCAAAGAATGCAGTGCAGATGCATCGGCGATCATTCCTTCAGACTTCGTCCGCACTTGTTACGTCAGGATTGGCATCCGGCCTCTACGCCAGCGCGCCTGTGAAGACGCCCCGAGTCGGACTGATCGGGTGCGGCTGGTACGGTAAGTGTGATCTGCTTCGTCTGCTGCAGGTTGAAAAGAATGCGGAAGTTGTCGGGCTGTGTGATGTGGATACCGCCATGCTTTCTCATGCTGCAGAAGTCGTCGCGGGCCGACAGGCATCGCACAGGGTTCCGCAGACATTCGGTGACTATCGGCAGATGCTGAATGAACAGGAATTCGACATCGTTCTGGTCGACACGCCGGACCACTGGCACGCTCTTCCCGCCATCGCGGCCATGGAAAAAGGAGCGGACGTCTGGGTTCAAAAGCCCATCAGTGTCGACATCGCCGAAGGTCAGGCCATGCTGGCCGCAGCTCGAAAACACGGCCGCGTCGTTCAGGTGGGAACGCAGCGCCGCAGCACGCCCCACCTGATTGAAGCTCGTGACCGAGTCGTCAATGCCGGATTACTGGGCGACATCGGGCTTGTTGAGATTTACTGCTACTACCACATGCGAAACAGTTCGAATCCGCCGGACGAAAGGCCACCGGAAACACTGAACTATGAAATGTGGACCGGGCCGGCCCCCATGAGACCGTTCAACAAACTGGTCCACCCGCGCGGCTGGCGTGCATTCATGGAATACTGCAACGGTATTGTCGGCGACATGTGTATTCATATGTACGACATGGTCCGCTGGATGCTGGACCTGGGCTGGCCCAGCCATATCTCATCAAACGGCGGCATTCTGGTCCAGACGGAAGCCAAAGCGAATACCACTGATACTCAAACCGCCACGTTTCAGCATCCCGACTTCCCCGTCGTCTGGACTCACCGAACATGGGGCGACGCACCGGATAAAAACTACCCCTGGGGCGCGACGATTTACGGAAGCAAAGGGACCCTGAAACTGGATGTCCATAAGTACGATTTCACTCCACGCGGCGGCGGCAGCGCACTGCATGGTGACGCCGTCTATGAATACAGTCTGTTCCCCGAAGACGAAACCGAAAAGGATCTGGAACGGCATGTCGCGTCCGCCATTCGCGGGCACATGAAAGACTTCCTGAAGTGCATTGAAACCCGAGAAAAGCCAGTCGCCGACATCGAACAGGGACATATTTCCACAGCCAGCTGCATTCTGGCCAACATCGCACTCGAACTGGGCCGAACTCTGGAGTGGGATTCGGCAACTCAACAGGTCAGAAGTGATGAACAGGCCAATCAGAAGCTGCGCCGACCATATCGAGAACCGTGGAAACATCCGGCCGACGCATAATCGGCGGCAATCTTTCACAACGACGACCAACGCGATTTCTGACTTTCCAATCCACCGCAAAAATTGTACGCAGAAAGCACGACCATGACTCGCGACAACAGCAGGGCATTCGCATCAGACCTCCTGAACACCTCGCGCCGAGATTTCCTCAAGGCCGCAGCGGCAGGGCTGGCCGTCACGGGTTTCTGTGGCCAGCCGGTCCGTTTGTCGGCTGAGGACAATGTGTCGAAGACAGCAGAAACACTGGTGGCGCAGTTTTACAAATCACTGACGGATCAGCAGAAATCGATGATGGCCTTCGACTTTGACCATCCCTTGCGACAGGATGTTGACAACAACTGGCACATCACCAAAGCCATTCTCGGTGATCACTTCACCCCGGAACAGCGAAGCCTGGTGCGTGACATTTTCAATGGGCTGCACAGCGAAGAGTACGCCGAAACCGTGATGCGGCAGGTGGAACACGACAACCGAAACACAAACCGCACGGGAGGTTTTGACGGCTGTTCCGTTGCCGTCTTCGGTACGCCGGGCAGTGGAAAGTTTGAATTCGTCTTCACCGGGCGTCACGTGACTCGTCGAGTCGATGGGGACAGCGTTGATGGAGCCGCCTTTGGTGGCCCCATTTTCTATGGCCACGCCGCCGGCAGCTTCAACGAAAAGCCGGACCACCCCGGCAACGCCTACTGGTATCAGGCCAAACGTGCCAATGAACTCTTTCAGGCACTTGACGGAAAGCAGCGTCGGGTCGCACTTCGAACGGATGCTCGCGAGGAAAACCAGAAGGCCACGGTCACGCTGCCGACGAAGGAGTCTGAACTTCACGGACTGCCCGTTTCCGAAATGTCGGCAGACCAGAAGCAGCTCGCTCGCGAAGTCATGCTGGATGTCCTGGCACCGTTTCGAAAAGCCGACGTGGAAGAATCCATGAAGCTGATCGAAGCCAGTGGTTTCGACAGGCTCCATTTTGCGTGGTACAGCAACATGGACGTGGGCAAAGACGGCGTGTGGGATGTTTGGCAGATCGAAAGTCCGGCCGTGGTCTGGTATTTTCGAGGCGACCCGCACGTTCACACATGGGTGCACATACGCCAGCCAGCCTGACGGTCGCCGTCATGCCTGTCAGAAAAGTACAGGCTTGCCCAGCAACCGACGCACCACGACCCATTGCCCACTGTGCATCATCCAGTGAGAACCCAGCAGGCTGAAAACTGCCGCAACATTCGGAGCATAGCTGTTGATGGGAGCTGGCGCAGGATCGTCCAGATCTTCGTCCGTTGCAGTCTGCAGCGCGGCCAATGCAGATTTCAACTGAATCGATGCCGTGTTCAGTAGTTCTTCTTTGGTACAGAAGTTTGACGCATCATCAATGGCGGCCGTTGCCTTTGAATACTTCGCACCAAAACCCGACGGCAGTTCCGGCATGGATCCCGGAGCCACCGCGTTGATCAGGTCATGGTCCGACGTAATCAGATGGCCGAGCTGCCAGTTAATATGGTTGCACCCTGCGGCCGGCCGCACCATCAGATCGCCGTCTGAAAGGTCTGCGAGATAAGCGTCGCAGCACCAGCGTGCCAGTTCGATGTTCTGTCGGATCACCGCACGGGAGTTCACGGTTCACTCCGGACCCTTTGTGGAGATGTCCTGTCAACGTGCTCTGAAGATGAGCAACTATCCGTCAAAAGCAACTCCTATTTCACCGTCATATATTCTTCCGGATGAAACGGAGCCTCGGACCGAAGGCACTGAGCAATGATTGCGATCCACGCACTGGCGGCGGCCGTCACGGGCTCATCCATCATCTGCGCAACCTGTTGCTCGTACTGTTCCAGACACGGTTCGCTGCGACACCGTGATCGAAACGCCTCACAGATCCTATGGAGACGCCCCAGAACCCAGATTCGCTGCTGATATATCGTCGGTGCTTCCAGCATGTTGATGACCTGTTCGTATCAAACGAATTGTGCCAGTGTTCAGCATCAGTCATCGAATATCAAACGTAGTGGTATTTGCGAGTCTTCCGTATTTCACGATGGCGGCAACAACATCGCGCCGCAGGCAACGGTTGATCGGCGTGTGTTGATCATTCGGCAGATTCCGGTGAGTAAAAGGCTGCGGGTTGTAGGACACGCAGCACCGAAAGCCACGCACACAGAACCTCACAGCCGCGACAATCACTTCAACCGTCAAGGTTTAACATCACGGTCGACGAAGCGGGATTGAGTACAAGTGTGCGAGCAGCGTGCACACTTTGGATCAGGGCACGGCGGGCACAACTTTCATCAGAAACCGGGGAAGATACTCCCGCCACAGCTTCCACTCGTGGCCGCCCGAGGTCTTCAGAAATTCATGACTCACATTTCGTACTGTCAGCTGCTCGATGAATTTTTCAT
>JAGQPY010000343.1 GCA_020426485.1 Planctomycetaceae bacterium | reverse complement strand
ACGCGTGCCCCTGAAAGTACACCATGTCGCCAATCTGCTTGTCGGTACTGCCTTTGAAGAAGTGATTCTGAGCGACTTCGTACAGCGTCGCCGAAGAGGCAAACGTGGAAATGTGGCCGCCGATGCCATCGAAGTTTTTATTGCCTCGCACCACCATCGCCATCGCATTCCAGCGAACGATGCTCTTGATCCGACGTTCCAGCTCCAGATCGCCGGGAAATCGAGACTGTTCCGTATGATGAATCGTATTGATGTACGGCGTGTTCGCACTGAACGGCAGCTTCACGCCGCGCTGGTACGCCCGCTCCTGAAGATGAACGAGAAGTTCCCGCAGCTTTTCCGGGCCATAGCGATGCAGGACATCTTCCAGAGAGTCGTACCACTCCTGCATTTCGTCGTTATCGATACCCGAAACTGAATCTCGAACGCCCGGATCTACCATGAGTCTTCCCGATAAAGTGCCGCAGATGACAACAGCTGAGGCAAAGTCTACCGATACCAATCATTCAACAACTGACCGGCGGGAACGCTGCCAGCCCAACATCGGCCCCCGGAAACGGATTCCGTTCAGAAGGGCCTCGGTGACCATCTGCTTCGCCGTAACCGGCATGCGACAGTCCTCTGTAACTCGGAACCGTGAAGGACAGGGATGCATTTCAGCACCCATTGCTCCTCCAGGAAGTTTCATCGGCTTGTCTGCTGCTCCTTCGACTGCTCAGACACGCAGTCACGCTCAGACGGACAACTCTTTCTGACAACAAAAACAAGACGATGGAAACGTCCCGCCCGGAGGCTGTATGGGAAACGTAAAACCAAACACGACAAGCATTTACCACCACAACGCCGGCAGAATCTCACCCGGAAGATAACAACACGCAGCCATCAGAATCTCCCGTATACTGCACGACGGGGCGGATTGTAGGGCGTTGTGCCAAAAACAATCAATCCGCGTCGTTAAATCGCGTTCGTCGACTACCAAATCCCGTCCCTGAGAACTCAGGAAGGCGAAGATTTCGCCGGTAAATCTGCCATATCAGCGGACAGCGCTCGCGAGCTGTCTGAGGTGAACCTCCACGCATTCGGCCAGTCTCTCCACGTTGTAGCCACCCTCCAGCAGACTCACCAATCGTCCCTGTGCGTGTGTCGCTGCAACCTGCTGAACCAAAACAGTCAGCGTTTCGAAATCGGACGCCTCCAGGCCGAGAGACCCAATCGGATCCTCCACGTGAGCGTCAAAGCCCGCACTGATCAGGACCAGATCCGGGCGCGCCTTTTCGGCAGCGTTTTCCAGAACGGCAGCGAAACGTTTCAGATAGTCCTGACGCGAAATACCAAACGCCAATGGCAGATTGAAGGTCGTCCCCAAACCCTTTCCACGTCCCGTTTCCGTCGAACGACCGGAACCGGGATAGAAGGGGAATCGATGCGCCGAAAAAAAAGTCACCCGCTCATCTTCGTAGAAAACATCCTGAGTTCCATTGCCGTGGTGGACATCCCAGTCGACGATCAGCACTCGGTCGAGACCGAGTCGTTCCACCGCCGTCCGTGCAGCAATGGCCACATTGTTCAGCAGGCAGAACCCCATCGCCGAATCCGGCAACGCATGGTGGCCGGGCGGACGCAGCAGACACAGCGCCTGTGTATCTTCGCCCTGAACAACCCGAGACACAGCATCGACGGCACTTCCGGCAGCAAGCCATGCAATCCTCGCCGAATCTTCGGACATCACCGTGTCCGCTTCAATGCGACCGCCACCTTCATCCGCAAACGACCGCAGAGTCCTGAGATAATCCGATCCGTGTATTCTCAGCACATCCTCGTCGGTGGCCGTGCAGACATCAATACGTTTGACCTGTGACAGCAGATCGCTGCCTGAAAGCCTGGCCTGAATGGCCCTCAGGCGCTCCGGACACTCCGGATGATCTCCTGTCCGGTGATGTTGAAACCTGTCGTCCATGTAGAGCAAAGTCATGAGCATGTCCCTGACGCAACGCTCTCAGCGTTAACAAAGTTCATCAACCCTCGGATCCGGCAACGCCTTACCAGCAAAGGTTCACCTGCATTCTTTTCCAACCAAACCGACAGACATTTCAATTCTGCTGGCGAAGGTTTTCCGAATAATCGCGTTTTAATCTACGTACGGAAGTAAAGCAGTTTTCCGTAAAAATGGCGAGGTGGGCAGCCAGACAGAATTCCGGGGCTCAAGTCCCGAAACCGGGATTGACGGCAACCGCCAGATTCGTATTTTGAACAGGTTGCAAGTGCGACCTCTTTTTCAGTCCGTGAGATGTGACCTATGCCGTGAGACGTCTGTCACACAAATCCGTGTGCCGGAACCCTTCTTTCAGATCCTTATTCAAGGAGAGACATCGATGACCGACCGCTACCACCTTTCGCAGATCCGTTCGCTTGCCGACTGCAACGAGTTCCAGTATCTGCTGCTGGGAGATATTCGAGACCTCCTTGAAGAACCTGCCGACGAAGTCACCAAAAAATGGCTGCTGACTGTTCTGGACGTCCTGATTGAGCTGATGCCGCAGGAACGTCGCCTGCATGACAGGAATGGGGGGTACCTGGCAGAAGTTCTGGAAGAATTCCCCGGCTGGAATCGCCTGGTGATGCGTCTGCACCTGAAGAAACTGCATCTGGATTACAGTCTGCGTGAACTGCGAAATCGAATCCGCAGCGGTCATTTATGGACGTCGCAGGCCGATCAGGCCGGTGCGGAACTGAAGGACTGGATGAAGATGTTCCGGGACCTCCATCAGGCCGAACGATCACTGATCGTGAAAGCAATGCTGCTCGACGTGGGAGCGGGGGGTTAAGGGAAGCAAGTGGTCCGCGTCAGCAATCGTGGGGCGAGGCCAGCGAGCTTCGAAGATTCAGCACCGCTTTCCAGCCGGTACATCAACGGTTCGCCGAATCCCACCCGAACGGCTGAAGCCCCCCGAACGAAAGTGGTGGTCCCGTCCCGAAGTTGCCAACCCGAAAAACTGAAGGCCTCGACCGAAGAATTCTATCTCGGATCGAGGCCCTCTTCTTAAACACTCCGTCACCGTTGAACCACTCAGTCACTGTATTCGCGCCGAACAGGGCGGGAACGCGGCACAGATCTTCGCCCGTTCCCGATATCAGCAACCGTCCGGATTCCGGCCAAACCGGCCGCACTTCGATCCGCCTGGGTCCGACAGACGGTGGTCGATGTTTCGCCGATCCGGGTTACTCAATTCCCTGAGCCGTGAGCCACTTTTCAGCGTCCAGTGCCGCCGCGCAGCCGCTGCCCGCCGCGGTGATGGCCTGTTTATAGTGATCGTCGGCGACATCGCCGGCAGCAAAGACGCCGTCGACACTGGTGTTGGTACGGTGGGAAACCGTCCACTTGATGTAGCCCTTGTCATTCGTTTCCAACTGCCCGTTCAGGAAGTCCGTGTTCGGAGTGTGACCAATCGCGGCGAAGTACCCTGTCACCTCCAGATCTTCGGTCTTCTCACTGTCGACTGAACTACGAATTCGAACACCAGTGACGCCGTTGGTTTCGTCACCCAGAACCTCGTCGATCACCGAGTTCCACTTCACCTCGATCTTCGGGTTTGCCAGTGCGCGTTCGGCCATGATTTTGCTGGCACGAAACTCACTGCGACGATGAACGATGTAAACCTTCGACGCATACTTTGTCAGAAAAGTCGCTTCCTCCATGGCACTGTCACCACCGCCGATGACCACCAGTGGCTTGCCACGATAACGCGGCATCGCTCCGTCACAGACCGCACACGCAGACACGCCCATGTTCTTGAATCGGTTCTCCGACTCCAGACCAAGATAATTCGCGCGAGCACCGGTAGCGATGATGATGGCGTGACTTTCGAATTCGTTTCCGTTCAGGCTTTTCAGACGAAACGGCCGAACGGACAGATCCACTTCCACGATGTCGTCCGTCTCAATCCTTGCGCCAAAGTTGGTCGCCTGCTGCCGCATGAGTTCCATCAGTTCCGGCCCGGAAACGCCCTCCTTCATATGAGGCGCCATGTATTTACGTTTCTTCTCGTCGATTGAGTCATCGAGATATGCGGACAGATCTCCGGATGGAAACCCCGGAAAGTTTTCAACTTCGGTCGTCAGCGCCAACTGTCCCAGCGGAAGTGTGCCTTTGACGCGGTTGTCTTCCGTGAACGCGCCTTCATAAACAATGGGTTCCAGATTTGCCCGTGCCGCATAAATGGCGGCCGTCCATCCCGCGGGGCCTGAACCGATGATTGTGATTCGTTCCGGCATTGCTCGTTTCCTGTCCGTCTGAAAGTATGGTGCAGTATGCAGCTTCCACGAATGACAATGGTTATTGAGATGCTCGAACAAAGCCGTTAACGTTGGTCTTCGGTTGATCGAATAACTTCATCCACGTGGCTGCGAAGGGGGCATATTGAGATTCAGTAATTCGCGGGACACAGTGTTCCGGTGGCGGGGAAGATAGCTGAGTCACACATCAGCCACAACGCCAACGACATTCTTGAAGAATCTCCGTCGCGGCTCGGCGGTCGATCGCATGTCATGTCCACAGACGAGTTCCATCATTCCCGATGGAAGCCACCCCAGGACAGATGAACGATTCGACAAACGCACCCAGGTCACGCCAAAGAGACTTGCAGGGGAGGACTCCGCGACGCAGAACAGCATCGGCCATCACACCTGCAGCCAAAAAGGGCAGCCGATCCCCCAACAAAAAGGGGACCCGCAGAACGGGTCCCCGACAGGTCTTTCGACCAGTGTTCCGCCGCCGGAAATGCGGTCGCGGTGTTCAAATCAAAAACGCCCACCACTTCTACGAACGACCATTCGCGCG
This sequence comes from Planctomycetaceae bacterium, assembly GCA_020426485.1. GTDB lineage: Bacteria > Planctomycetota > Planctomycetia > Planctomycetales > Planctomycetaceae > JAGQPY01. The sequence goes on along the minus strand of JAGQPY010000343.1, from coordinate 1,441 downwards.
GCTGTGGATCACAGTCGAATACGTCCTTCCGGCGCGGGTACGGAAATCCACTTGGCAGGACGAGTCTTCTTTTCCTGTGTTGAAATGGCTCCGGACTGAGTTTCTGTCACTCGACGAGATTGAACGGCCAATCGTTCCATGCCCAGCACGTCGCCATGCCGACTGCGAAACGCCGCCGCTAATGCTCGGTCATGGTTCTGACGAAAGGCATCCGGCGACAGAAAATCTTTGGGATCGACCTGAGTGCCAGGCCCAACGTCGCCTTCATCGGCCGGAGTCGTGGAGTTTTCACCGCCCAATGGTGACGCTCCTTCAAGCGGATCCGTCATCGGTGGCTTGTTGGTTCCTCGCTCAGTGCCAAAGCTTGGGTTTGCTCGGTCAAGAATATCGTTCCCGAACTCGCTGCGACCGGAACCACCCGGATCGTTACTAAACGGCTGAGATCCACCTGAAGAACCGCGGCCCGGCAGTGAACTTCCCCAGTCTCCCGTTCCCGTTCCCGTTCCCGTGCCCGGATCCGTTGTGCCAGGCCGACGAAATCCGTCGCCACGTTCTGAATCCGTCGTTCCTGGTCGGTCATACAAATTACTGCCGCTGCCCGTTCCACGATCGGTTTCAGAACCAAAGGTTCGATCGCTGCCTTCAAACTTCGGGTCTGCAAGCGGCTCTTTTCTGGTTTCTGACCCGATACAGTCGGACGATCCACACGAACCGGAACACGAACTTCCGCATGATCCACAGCATCCGGTATTGCAGCAGCCGGAGTTACAACATGATCCGTACCCGCTTCCATAGTAGCCAGCGGAATACGAAACCGGAGCGACATTGTAGCCTTGGTAGCCGTAAGATGGTGGAGCGTAGTTACAACAGCCCCATGCCGGAGCTCCCCAGCCGTACCCGCCTGTCAGCCACGGAAACAAACAACAGGCGGATGCGTTCGATGCTGTCAGCGAAGAAACGGTGACAACCAGCAAAAACAGGATTGACTTCATGAGTGGCCCCCCTGTGGCCATTCCCGACAAAACAGATATTGGAACAAGTCACCTGGCTGTAAACAGCTTTTGAAGCTCATTACACAGGCGAACGTGAAGTCTGTTGCAGAATCTCTTCCCCAACCGACATTGATTCTTTGACGCAAACCCTAATCGCGGCGAACACATTTTCGCTGTCTCGAACCGTCCGCCAAGCCTCTATTTTTACCGGGCCGGTTTGGGCGATGTCAAACAGCGATCATGCGTTTCTGGCAAACCAACATCCCGGAAGCTCCGCAAACGAACCTCCGGGAACCAAACGTCACTGGAATTCACCAGTTTCCAACAGCGCACATTGATTTCGAACCAAATGTCTCGCAATTGAAGTAGGGAATAATGCTGGATCCTGCGAACAGCAGCGGAAAAACACAGGGATTTAGGACACTTCTCGCTGATCGCCACCAGGACAG
>JAGQPY010000342.1 GCA_020426485.1 Planctomycetaceae bacterium | reverse complement strand
ATGGCACCTGCGATCGAAAATCTGAGCCTGCAGTTTTGGTGGCACGGACATTCCTGTCCGTGATTCGCAGCGGCTCCACGGCTGATTTCACTGCCTTCCTTGTGTAGTTGAAAAATCCGAACAGGAAAAGTCCCTCAATCGCTGGCAATCCAGCGTAGCTCCTGCTGCCATTTGGCGGTTCAGCACGGTCGTGCGGAAATGATACGCCACGGTGCGCGAGCATCCTGTTCTGTAGGCTTCGAGGTCACGGGGGAATCTGCGAAATTGATCCGCGTCAACGAACTGACTCGAGAATTTCAGTCACCGGACGGCCGTTCCGTTTTGGCCGTCAATCGAGTCTCATTTGATGTTCGTGAAGGCGAAGTTTTTGGGCTGCTTGGTCCGAACGGCGCGGGGAAGACGACCACCCTTCGTATGATTCTGGGGCTGTTGCAGCCGACTTCGGGCGACTCTGTCATCAACGGAGTTGCAGTGTCGCGCGACGCCGATCGCATCAAGCGACTGATCGGTTTTGTGTCAACCAGCGTCGGTGTCTATCAGTGGCTGACGGCTCGCGAAATGCTGTCCTTCGTCGCCGATCTTTATGACGTATCACCGGCGGTCTGTCGTCAGCGCATTGAAGAGCTGTCTCGACTGCTGGACTTTCGAGATTACCTGGATCGGCGTTGCGGCGTTCTCAGTACAGGACAGAAACAGCGCATCAATCTGGCTCGCGCGCTGATGCATGATCCGCCGGTGATGTTACTGGATGAACCGACTCGTGGTCTGGACATCATCGGCAGTCAGATTGTGTTTGAATACATCCAGCATCTGCGGCAACAGGGGCGAGCCGTCATCATCTGCACGCATCGTCTGGATGAAGCGGAACGTTTCGGCGACCGTTTTGGTCTGCTGCATCGAGGATCGCTGCGACATCTGGGAACACTGTCCGAACTTCAGCAGGAAACGGGTGAAGCGACACTGACGTCCATGTTTATCAACCTTTTGAAAAGCACGGACGGTTTATAGTGTCAGTGGAAACATCATCGGCTCCGTCATCGCGTCCAGCGCTGGGTCGCACTCTGCGACTGGCGATCAAAGAACTGCGTGAAATCCTGCGGGACCGACGAACCGTTCTGACGCTGATTCTGATGCCTTTGCTGGTTTATCCGCTGCTGGGTGTGCTGCTGCGGAAGGGGTTACTGAGCGGTCTGGATCCCGGCAGAGCCATTCCGCTGCACATCTGCCTGTCGTCCGAAGAAGACGCACAGTATTTCTCGGGTGAGATGCTCCGCGGAGAAGAACTGCTGCTGGCCTCCGGTGAAATCACCGCCATGCCACGGGCGGAATCGTCGCCGAAGTCACCCGTCGACCTGAGTGGCTCCCAGGAACCGCCGTTCGATTTTGTTGTGTACTGGCTGACGGATGAAATGAAGGATGCGACTCTGCAACAGCAGGTCGCGGACAGCTATGCCGATCTGTCCGTCAGTCTTTCCATCATCGATTCTGAAATCCGTCGCCGCAGTGGTCGGCCTTTCGTGAAGTGGGAACTGATCCAGCGCAATGGTTCATCGCTGAGCGAACGTGCGCGGAGAGAAGTTGTGCGGCGTCTGACGGCGATCAATGATCGCTGGGTGGATCGCATTCTGGAGTCCAGTGGAATGCCCGCTCTTCGCCCGGCGACGATGTCGACTGTGCGAGTCGAACCGTCGGATGCCGACAACGTATCGTCTTTGGTGACCTTCATTCCTCTGGTGCTGGTGCTGATGACGATGACCGGAGCCGTTTATCCGGCGATCGATCTGACGGCCGGAGAACGTGAACGCGGCACGATGGAAATTCTGGTGGCGGCTCCCATTTCCCGAGTCACGCTTCTGGTGGGCAAGTTCGTCGCCGTATTGACGGTCGCTTTGCTGACCGCCACCATGAATTTGATTTCCATGTTCGCCACCCTGTTCGCTTTGGGTCTGGAAGGCACCGTTCTGGGAAACGTCAGCCTGTCGATGATGCTGCAGGTCCTTGTGCTGATGGTGGTCTTTGCCGCGTTCTTTTCAGCCGTGTTGCTCAGCATCACCAGCGTGGCTCGCAGCTTTAAGGAAGCTCAGGCCTATCTGATTCCCTTGATGCTGGTGTCGTTGTCGCCCGGTGTGTTCAGCCTGATGCCCGACATCAAAATGTCGGGCACACTGGCCGTCATTCCGCTGGTCAACACGGTGCTGATGGGTCGCGATCTGCTGCTGGGCGATGTGCATCTGCCGATTTTTGCCGTGGTGCTGATCTCAACGGCGATCTACGGTGTTGTGGCATTGTCTGTTGCAGCTCGTATTTTTGGCGCGGACGACATGATGACCGGGGGGACGGGAACGGTCAGTGATTTGCTGAAGCGTCCTGCGGAACCTGTGCCGGTAGCTCCACTGACCGTGTCGTTAGCCAGTCTGGCGGTCGTGTTTTCGTTGTTTGTCGTTCTGGGTTCGGTGCCGTCTCGATGGCAGACGTCTCTCAGCAATCAGTTGCTGGCTGCCGGAATGATTTCCGTGGTGCTGTTCGTGCTTGTCCCGGCGGCGATTGCCGGCTACCGTCGAGTGAACCTGCGAACCGGGTTTGCTCTGCGAGGCCCCGCACTGCGGTACGTGTTGAGTGCCATGTTGCTGGGCTTGTCGTTGTGGGCCTTTGTTTACGAACTGGAAATCTCGTTCCTGACGGAAGAACGGATCGAGTTTCTGAAGCAGTTGTATGAAGGGTTTGAGCTGAATCTGAACGCGGTGCCGCTGTGGGTCAAGCTGTTCGCTCTGGCGATCGCTCCGGCTGTGTGCGAAGAGTTCTTCTTTCGAGGTTTTCTGCAGAATTCCATCCGTCAGCGCACGTCGGCGATTGTGGCAGTTCTGATCAGCGGGTTTTTGTTTGGACTGTTTCACGTCATCGTGAAGGATGCTCTGCTGTTCGAACGCCTGCTGCCCAGTACTCTGATGGGGATCGTGTTGGGCATCGTCTTTGAACGATCACGCAGCGTCTTTCCGGGAATGCTGCTTCACGTGCTGCACAATGGTTTGCTGGTGACCGTGTCATCGTTCGAACAGCAGCTCAGTCAGTTCGGCATCGGCATGTCCGAACACCAGCACCTGCCCATTTCCTGGCTGCTCACCGCAGCCCTGCCCGTCCTGATCGCCGTCGTTCTGCTCTGCAAACGCCGGACGAATTTAAGGCCCCCGGGCGAAGCGTCATCGCCGGACAGTTCCGGGTTTCCATGAGGTGCGGGACTTTCCAGCGTGTTGATGGAACGGGGGAACCCCCATTCAATCGATGGCCAGCGTACAAGAAAGGCTTTACAGCCACAGGCTTCGGCAGCCCGATCCGCAAAACCGTTAACAGGATTTGACTCGCATGTTCGGCACGCAGGTATTTCGAGTCACCGACACGATCTGGTGCATCCGAAGACCTTCCTATCAAAATTGTTCTTATGTTGTTGTGACAGCTGAAGGGCTGGTGCTGATTGACGCTGGTATGGCATCAGATGGCCACGATATCAACATCGCGCTTTCGAAACTTCGTTTTCAGCAAACAGAGATTCGAGCGATCCTGCTCACTCACTGGCACAACGATCATGCTGCAGGAGCATCTGTCACTCAGACTCGATCAGGTGCGCCGGTGTACTGTCACGAACTTGATAAGCCAAACCTGACGCGTCAGACAGCCAGACCCGGGCTTCGTGGATTGATTGCGGATCGCATCCCGGAATGGGGGATCTTCGTTCTGGCCATCGGCCTCCTCGGTGAGACCGTTCCCCATGCTGTGGCGGCAGCGACGACCGTTTCAGACGGCGACATGATTCCGGGTCAGTTTGCTGTGGTTGAAACACCGGGCCACACTCCCGGACATCTCAGCTTCTACTACGAACCGGAAAGGGCGTTATTTGCCGGTGACGCACTGGCCGTGATCGGAGACCGTGTCCGTTTCATGGCGCGACCTGTGACGCCGGATCACAATCAGGCTCGCCAGTCAATGCTCCGCTGTCTGTCGCTGGACATCAACGTGCTCTGCCCCGGACATCGTTACCCGTTGACGAAGGACTGCCAATCGCAGTGCCGTCGGATGTTTGACTATATTCAGCAAGGTGGTCATTGGCCCTTCTTCGGCTGAAGCGTGAACACGGTTGAATCGATCCGGCGCTGCCCGGGGGGTTGACGGCCGAAGGGGTTCGATCACTTGCAGTCCACCCCGGCCCCCAAAAATGCACTGGCCACTCTTCATCTATGCCTGAACCCCGGGAAAGCACCAGCGAACCGCAGGTCGGGCCGCTTGACCCGCACGTCCAGGCGTCCAATACTGCTGTCGTCTCAGCCGCATGAGACACCGGTTGTTCGTTGGCTGTGCTGATTGAAGAAAACTTGTTTCCGTTGAGTTGAGTTTTCAAAGCGACCATCGGGAGCGTTTCCGAGCGGTCTTTCAAATTGGCCCACTGCTCAGCGATGTGAAGGGACTTGGTCGGAGACGAATGTGATCGCAGGCCGATTTCATCGACACAGGGTCGGTAGCGATTTCGGTGTCAGAGGTTTTGCTGAGTAAGATTCTTCACGGCGGCGGGGACTGCCCGCGTTCAGACGAGAGGTGGAACGGACGAATGAAGGCCATCAGTCTGGAGGACGGAATTGTCTTCCATGCAAATTACGCGGATCCCACGACAAGGGACTGTGCAGAATCCGTCATTGTGCGAGTACTGAAGGCGGGAATTTGCGAAACGGATCTTCAACTGTGCCAGGGGTACATGGGATTTCGTGGAGTCCTGGGGCACGAATTTGTCGGCATTGCCGAAACGGGTCCGTTTTCCGGAAAGCGGGTCGTCGGTGAAATCAACTGCTACTGTCATAATTGTGACTTCTGTCAGCGAGGTCTGAAGTCGCATTGCCCGAATCGAACGGTCATCGGAATCCTGAATCACGACGGGGCCTTCGCGGAACGCCTGATTGTGCCGCAAAGGAATCTGCATCTGGTTCCGGACAACGTGTCTGATGACGAGGCCGTCTTTGTGGAACCGGTTGCGGCAGCGTGCCGCATTCCGGAACAGGTTTCCGTCAGCGCCGGCGATCGAGTCATTGTGCTGGGAGACGGACGCCTGGGAAACCTGTGTGCTCAGGTGTTGAATCACCATGGTTGTCAGGTGACGGTTGTGGGAAAGCACTCCTACAAACTGGATTTGCTGCGGTCGCTCAATATAGACACGGTTCTGCTGAATGACATCGGTGCTCTGCCCGCAGCGGATGTCGTTGTCGACTGCACCGGTTCACCATCGGGGCTTCCGACGGCTCTGCAAATGGTTCGGCCCTGCGGAACGATCGTCCTGAAAACCACAGTCGCTGCTGAACAGACGATGCACATGGCACCGATCGTGATTGATGAAATTCGTATCATTGGTTCGCGTTGCGGACCATTTGCCGACGCACTGGGATTGCTGAGCAGTGGAGCGGTTCAGGTGAGACCACTGATTTCAGATCGATTTCCGTTGGAGGACTGTGGGGCTGCATTTGAACGTGCCACTCAGAAAGATGCACTGAAAGTTCTGTTTGATATCGGGTAACGTGACATCGGTAAACCGGGCATCGGCGGGAACTGCGGTCCATGAAGAATAACAATCAGCGACTATGGATCGTCTCCACCCTGTTGACGGCTGCGTTGGAACTCCTGACCTGCCTGTTTCGATTCGGGTTCAGGTTTGAGTCGACTCTTGATACAGCTTCAACGATCGGCTGGTTGACCTGTGGTGTCAGAATTCACCACGGTTACATTGGTGGCGTGCTGATGCTGGCAGCCAGTCTGGCATGGGCGCGGTGGCCTCGCTTATCGTGGTGGGGACTGGCTGTCGGACTGGGACTTTATTTCAGCGACATGATGCATCATTTCGTGGTGCTGCAGCTTGTTGTTGGCAGTCCGGAGTTTGATCTGTTCTATCCGGCACAGTGACCACTTTGGGGTTTGCAGTCCGAATCGGCGTCTTTGAACGATTCAGCCGCTGATCAGTTCGACCTCGATGAACCTCCACGGTTCTTTTGCGTAAGCGGCGGCAAGATTCTGCAGAGTCTCCCAGCGGACGCGATGATTCGGGCTTTCCAGCTGTGGCATTTCCTTTGGCAGCGACGTCAGCAGATCTTTTCGAGTCACGAGTGCTCGAATCTTTCGCGTGCGAACATCACCATCGCTTTCATTCGTCAGCGCCACCAGAAAGCGAGCACTGCTGACGGGGCGACCGGATTCGCGAGCAATCAGTCCGTCGGCAAATTGTTCGGACAGTTCATTCAGGACGGCATTCAGAAAGTACCAGCAGTCTTCTTTGGGAA
>JAGQPY010000341.1 GCA_020426485.1 Planctomycetaceae bacterium | reverse complement strand
TTCACGCCATTGGGTCAAGGGCTCAGCCCTTGTTAGGTATTTTTGTCGTCAGTGAAATCAAAGGAATGGTTTCTTAACCACTTCCGCAGGATAGCGTTTTCCTCGAATTTCAAGTTCCACCATGGTCCCCGGCTTGTCAGATCCGGCTTTCAGATAAGCCATGCCGATTCCGCAACCCAGCGCCGGTGAAACGCCGCCGCTGGTCAGAACTCCGACGTCCGTTTCGCCGCAATAAACAACGTAGCCCGGACGTGGCGGCGGTGCTTTTTCAGTCTGGCGAATGGCAACCAATCGCTCATTTAAACCGCTCGCCTTCTGTCGGACCAGAGTTTCACGGCCAATGAATTCCGGCTTGTGCAAATCGACGGCAAAAGCGAGCCCCGCTTCCAGCGGCGTGTGCTGCGGCGAAAGGTCATTGCCGTTCAGAGGATAACATTTTTCCAAACGCAACAGATCTCGAGCACCCAGACCGGCCGGAACAGCACCCGCATCGAGGCACTTCTGCCACCACGTTGCGGCATCGCCGACAGGGCAAAAGATTTCGTAGCCATCTTCGCCCGTGTATCCGGTGCGACAAACAACAACATCACCAGCACCGGTCGAAAAAGTGGTCATGCAGAAACGCTCCGGCAGAACGGCGTCCGTTCCGCAGATCTTCGGAAATGCCTGAACAGCCTCCGGCCCCTGCACGGCAACTGCGGCAAATCTGCTGCTGAGATCCTCCAGCCGAATGCCATCGACAACGTGAGCCGTCAGCCATTCGAAATCTTCCGTGGTCTTCGACGCATTCACGACCAGAAAAAAGCTGTTTTCCGATTGTCGATAGATGATCAGGTCATCAATCACGCCGCCTTCATTTGTCAGCAGCAGAGTATACCGCCCCTGACCGATGTTCAGGGAGCTGACGTTATTGGTCAGCATTCGGTCCAGCCACGACACGACCGTGTCTGCTTCGGCGGCCGACACCACCAACTGCCCCATGTGAGAAATATCGAACACGCCCAGCGATGTCCGTACAGCTCGGCTTTCCGGAATGATGCCTTCGTACTGAACGGGCATTTCCCACCCGGCAAACGGCACCATCCGCGCGCTAAGGTTCAGGTGGCAGTCATGCAGAGGAGATTGGCGAAGTGATTCCATGGTTTCGACAGTTCAGGGACAGCATTTTCATGAGGACGTCACATCAACCACTTCACAAGAAATCCATGCCTGAAGCAGACTGAATGTGAAAAAGCCGGAGAGACGCCAGAGAGACTCAGAACCGCTCACAACACCAGAGAGGGCCACGATAGTTTTCTCAGCGGTTCTTGTTCTTTCTTTTCACGTTTCCCAGACCCATCAATTTGTAGCATCCATGAGTCTCCGTTTGCAGCGGGCGGTGACAAATTCTTCTGAACAAGCAGACGGCTGCTGCCTCAACCGGCTTGCTCAGACGGTTACGGAGGATGATGCAGGCAGATTTCGTCGTGGACAAGGCGAAGAGTTGTTCTTCCCGGGGCGAATGCACACGAACGCGGTGCCTGTTCCCCAACGGAAAGGGACGATGAATTCCGCGACGGTCTTCGGTGCCATCGTGGCGACATCGACACCGGCGGGTACAATGGCCGGTCGCAGAGGTCCGATTCCTGACTGAATTCACATTGAACTCTTGTCCAACGACGGACCAGATCACTCAGGTGGTCCATCATGTCCGTACCCGTTCGCCGTCCCATGACTGAAACAACACCAGAGAAATCAAACCAAGATCGCAGACGGCGCACGTCATTCGTGGCGATGGCACTGTTGCTGGGTCTTTCACCGCTGCTGCTGGTCGAAGGAACTCTGCGGCTGTTCGGTGTGATGGACGAATCGGTGGACGCAGACCTGCACGGAGGACTTGATGGTTCGCTGTTTGAAAAAGACGACCGAACCGGCGTCTACCGAACTCGCCTGGCACGAGAACAATTCTTTGTGACTCAGGAGTTTCCTGTCGAGAAAGCCGACAACGAGTACCGCATTTTCTGTCTGGGTGGCTCGACAGTGCAGGGACGCCCCTGGCGACCGGAGACGTCGTTCGGTCAATGGGCGGAACTGGAACTCAACCACATCGATCCTTCGCGTAAGTATCAGGTGATCAACTGTGGAGGCATCTCCTATGCCAGCTATCGACTGACATCGGTTCTGCAGGAAGTTCTGACGTACGATCCCGACCTGATCATTCTGGCGACCGGGCACAATGAATTTCTGGAAGATCAGACCTATGCGGAAATCAAATCGCGTTCACAAACGCGGCTGTGGCTGGAAAATGCGTCTCGATCGCTGCGAACAGTCATGCTCCTGCGGAAGCTCAGCGGCGGCACCCCGAAACAGGAACCGCAGCCGGAAGACGTTTCCGCATCCGAAGGCGTGGAAGCCAGACTGGACGATGACGCCGGATATGCGTCGTATCATCGAGACGACACATGGCATGAACAGATCACTCAGCAGTTTGAGAACTCCGTCCGCACCATGCTGTCGATGTGCAGCGAGGCCGGGGTTCCGGTTCTGACCGTTCGCCTGGGAGCCAATCTGCGGGATAGTCCACCGTTCAAGTCAGAACTGCGGTCCGACATCTCCACCGAAGATGCTCAGCGGTGGCAACAACTGTTTGAAGCAGCCACGGCCGCTGAAAAGACGGACCTGAAACAGGCCATCGAGCTCTACAAAAAAACACTCGACCTGGACGACCGATATCCGTTGGTCCATTTTCGCATCGCTCGTTGTCTGGACAGACTTGGTCAGTCCGAGCAGGCTCTGACGAACTACCAGGCCGCTTTGGACCTGGACATTTGTCCGCTGCGAATCACCAGTCGAATGCAGAAACTGATGACCTCGGTTTCCGAGCAGGCTGGTGTGCCGTGTGTTGATGCGGAAACGCTGCTGCGAAACGTCAGCGCGGATCACATTCCGGGATTTGACCGGTACGTGGACCATGTTCATCCGTCCATCGTCGGTCATCAGATGATCGGCCGGGCGCTGGTTCAGCGGTTAGTGTCAGACGGACTCATTCAGACTCAGAACCCCCTGACGCCGGTCGATCGTCGACTTCTGTTTCAGCAGCAGCTGCGATCTCTGGGCACGACCTACATCCCCAACGGTCGTCGACGGATCGGCTGGCTGGAAGGCTGGGCTCGCCGCCAGCGATTGTTTGAAGAAACGTTGCCGGTAGATACGCGAGGATTTATTTCGGCCACACTTCGATATCTGGACCTGCATGACTACGACGTCGCGAAAGACAACCTGAAACAGGCGGTGGAATCATCGGACGACGCCGAGCAACGTCTGATCCGGGCTGCCGCCGATTTCTATTCGGCCGGTCAATCCGACGAAGCAAACTGGCTTATCAGCCAACTTTCAAAAGCCGATGGGGGAAGCAACTTCAGTGACAATCTTGCACTGGCGCGACTGGTTCTGGCGCTGGATCGTGGAAGCTCAGCTGATATCGATGCCGCCGTTTCCGCTCGAACAGATACGTGGGCGAACATCATCCGGAACGATGCCACTGGCTGGGCGGCTGCGGCTCCGGACTTGTTGAAATCGCTTTCCCCTCACGAACCAGCCGACCACGCAGAGTGACCCGCCATCGTGGAGTTCACGGACAGAAAATTCCGTGCGAAACGGATGACGATCTCAACCACATGCCGGGAGACACTGTCTCTCAGGGAATCGTCCCGATTCCTGCCCAGATGACTCGTCATGCCTGAGTGAACTGATACCGTTCCAACTAACCACCGTCAGCCCGGGTTTTCGTTTCAGCGACCAACCGCAACGCCTCGGCGCGGGGAAACGGCCACATCCACGGCAACCTACGCCCACCGTGTCAAAGGCGAAGCCCCGCGCCGTGAAGGGATTTGAGCTGGAAAAATGCTGACGTTTCACCCGATGCCGCAGGCGAGGTCGATTGCCGTCAGGACGGACTTCGCCTGCGGCATCGGGTGAAACGTCAGCATCTCTTCGCGGCGTTGGGCGAAGCCCTTGTCGGCAGGAATCTGAGCGGAAGTCCGGACCTGACGTCGCAAACGTGGATGCAGCCGTTAATCTAACGTGTCTTAAATAGTTCGGTGTTTCGTCGATGGCGTGACGCCCTGTCTCCTACGTTCGTTGCGTGTTGACCGACTGCGATTAGCTCGCATTCGAGTTCGCAAAACCGGTGCGTTTCGACGAATTCCGCTACGGTTAATTCAGCGATTGTAAGCGACACGACACCGGACCCTCCACCAACGCAGTTGACTTGAGCAAACGGAGTTTCACGTTGTCCACGACGACATCAGGCCAATTAACATCCAGCACTTCCGCAACCACGGATCTTTTTCGCCGGCGACATCTGGGCGTGTCCGAAGCCATCGCTGAGCAGATGGTCCGCGAGATCGGCTACGATTCGGTCGATCAGCTCATCGATGCTGCCGTCCCGGCCGGAATTCGCCGACAGAATCCGTTCTTTCTGCCGGAAGCCAAATCCGAATCATCGGCGCTGGCATGGCTCAAGTCGATCATGAATCGCAATCAGGTGAAGCGGTCGCTGATCGGAACCGGGTACTATGACTGTATCCTGCCTCCCGTGATTCAGCGAAACATTCTGGAGAATCCCGGCTGGTACACGGCCTACACTCCTTATCAACCGGAGATCTCGCAGGGACGACTGGAAGCCTGTCTGAACTTTCAGACCATGATCACGGAACTCAGCGGTCTGGACGTGGCCAACGCTTCCCTGCTGGACGAAGGTACAGCGGCAGCCGAAGCCATGACCATGTGTGCTTCCGGCAATCGCAACGCCACGAAATTCTTCGTCAGTGAAACCTGCCATCCACAGACAATCGCCGTCATTCAGACCCGAGCCGAACCGGTGGGAATTCAGGTTGTCATCGGTTGCCCTCAAACTATCACACTGAACGAAACTTTCTTTGGCGCTTTGGTGCAGTATCCGGACACCAACGGCACGATCAGCTGCTATCAGGACTTCGCTCAGAAGGCTCATGCGGCGGGCGCGAAAGTCATCATGGCGGCCGATCTGCTGTCGCTGATACTGCTGAAGCCACCCGGTCAGCTGGGCGCTGATATTGCCGTGGGCAGCAGTCAGCGATTCGGAGTACCTCTGGGATTTGGCGGGCCTCACGCCGCGTGGATTGCCTGCACCGACGCAATGAAACGCCGCCTGCCTGGTCGGCTGGTGGGTGTTTCCAAAGATGCCCATGGAAAGCCGGCTTATCGTCTGGCACTGCAGACGCGCGAACAGCACATCCGGCGAGACAAAGCGACCAGTAACATCTGCACGGCTCAGGTCCTGCTGGCAGTGATGGCTTCCATGTACGCCGTTTATCATGGCCCGGAAGGTCTTCGAAGGATTGCTCGTCGAGTTCACCAGCTGACCGCAGTTCTGGCAGCAGGACTGACAGCCAAAGGTCTGAAGGTTCAAAACGGAGCCTTCTTCGACACGCTTCGCATCTCAGCTCCCGACGATCCGACTCTGCGAGAACGTTCGGTCGCGGCCGGCTTTAACTTCCGGTGGTTCGACAATGGCGATCTGGGCATTTCACTGGACGAACGATCCACGGACAGTGAAGTCGCGGAAATCCTTTCCCTGTTCAGCGCAGTTGTGCCGACCGAAGAACCGACGGCAGCTCTGCCGCCGGAACTGCTCCGCAGTGACGCATTCCTGAAACAGCCGGTCTTCAACTCGTTTCACACCGAAACGGAGATGATGCGATATCTGCATCGTCTGGAAGCCCGAGACCTCGCGCTGAACACCAGCATGATTCCGCTGGGTTCCTGCACGATGAAGCTGAATGCAGCGGCCGAAATGATGCCGGTCAGCTGGCCGGAAGTGAACGGCATTCACCCGTTTGCTCCGCGCGATCAGTGGACCGGCTATGCAGAAATGATTTCGCAGCTGGAACAATGGCTGGCCGAATGCACCGGATTTCATTCGGTCTCCTTGCAGCCTAACGCGGGATCTCAGGGCGAATATGCCGGACTGCTGGCCATTCGAGACTACCATCTGGCCAACAATCAGCCGAACCGCAACATCTGTCTGATTCCAACATCAGCACACGGCACCAACCCCGCCAGTGCGGTAATGGTGGGCATGAAAGTCGTTCCCGTGGAATGCGATCCTGACGGCAACATCGACATTCTGAGTCTGAAGGCTCTGGCCGAACAGCATCGCGATCAACTGGCCGCGCTGATGGTGACGTATCCGTCCACGCATGGTGTTTTTGAAGAAGGCATTCGCGACATCTGCCGGATCGTTCACGACTGTGGCGGTCAGGTCTACATGGATGGAGCCAACCTGAACGCTCAGCTGG
>JAGQPY010000340.1 GCA_020426485.1 Planctomycetaceae bacterium | reverse complement strand
CGGATGCTGTCGCGACGATATGATGTTGGTCGTGAACTTCATTTGGCGAGACGACTTCTCCGGTCCGGCTCTGAAGATCGGGCTGGACTGAAAGCGAAACCAGGGCTTGAACCGAAGACGCCGGTTCGCGGTCCGCAGCGCTTTCGTCAGTCGCTGCCAGGGTGAATTCGTAACCGGTGCTCCATGCTCCCGTGGCGCCAGTGGCTCCGATCTGCCGAATCCACGCTCGATAGTTCCCGGGTGCAAGGACTCCCGCATCCGGCGTGTAGGAAACACCTGTCAGGGACGCCACATTCAGAACTTCCGACGTGGTCAGATTGCTGACCCAGATTTCATACGAAGCTGCCCCGCTGACCGGTACCCACGCAAAGAACGCGTTGTCGGCATCTGTTGTTGTATTCGCCAGAGGACTGACAAATACAGCGGACGTACCAAAGCTGACGGTCAGGTTCAGATCTTCGCTGAATGCAGAGGGTGCTCCGGTGGCAGAAAATGACCGGACTCGAACCGCGTACTGCCCCGGCGGCAGTGCTCGCGGCGGACGGTATGACGTGCCCGCGATCGCTCGCGTGGAAACGATTGCGTTCTGGCTGTTTGTGACGTCATCAATCACGACTTCGTACGAGACGGCTCCGGAAATGGCCGTCCACGTGATGGTAGGAACGGTGTTCGTGGTGTCCGGCAAGGGAGAGGTGATGATCGGTATGCTGCCCGCCGGAAGGGAAGTGACGGAGAATTTAACGGCACTGCTCCAGCTGGAAAGAGGTGTCGCTCCATTAAACGGTCGTACCCAGACGATGTAGTCTCCCGCCGGGAGGGCATCGTTGGGAACAAAGAAAGTCGACTGAACATTGTTCTCCAGAATGTACTGATTAATGTTGCGAGTCGCGTCGTTTAACCACAGGAAGTACCGTGTCGCACCGGACACCGCATTCCATGAAATTGTGGGACGTGAGTCACTGGTCAGCCCCTTGGGACCGTAAATTGTCGTCGAGCTGCCGGGAGCATCAATGAACAGCGTGCTCACAACGCTGGTGAGTGTCGTGCCGGCAGCGTCATAGGCAGACACCAGAACTTCATACGTTCCTGCACTGAGAGGAACGTCTGGTGTCAGCCAGTTTGTTGTAAGATGCGGCTGACTGATCACGGTTTGCCCGGTGCTGGTGCGAACCGTGACTGAATACCCTGCGGCACCGGATCGAGCACTCCAGTGAATCACCGGCGCGGTGTTCGCAGTGGAACCGGATGGCGTCCAGATGGTCAGTTCGGACGTGGTTTCGACAACACGAAAATCGACGGCGTCGCTCCACGGTCCGACAGCGGTGCTCCCGCTGTACGCTCGCACCCACGCTCGGTACGACCCCGGCGGCAGTGGTTGCGTTGATTGATACGCGGTCCCTGTCAGCGAGGAATCACGAATCACGGGTGAAATTCCGCGCGTAAGATCTGTCACCCAAAGTTCATAGCGGTTGGCTCCACTGACGGACGTCCAGTCAAGTGTCGGAAATCCGTTCTCTGCGTCGCCGCCGCGGTACGTCAACTGAGCTCCACCCGTAACCGACTCCACCTGAAAACTGACCGGCGAGCTGGCCGCCGTCGTTCCGCCCTGAATTGTTGCCGTGTAATTTCCAGGAGGGAGTGACGTTTCGGGGGTGTAGGAGGTTCCCGTCAGGTTGTTGACTGACAGAACTGAAGCTCCGGTTGTTGCATTGCTAACGCGTAGTTGATAACTGCTGACGTTCATCGGCAACCATGCAAACGTGGGAGCCGTATCGGTCGACGAAGCCACAGGATCAGTCAACACGCTTGTGGAACTGGTGTTCAGAGTGAATGTGTAGGCAGAACTCCAGGACGTGGCCGTTCCATTCACATACGCTCGCACCCACGCGGTGTAATTGCCGGCGGGAAGCCCAAAGTCCGGACGGTACGATGTCGTTGTCAGATTCGACTGATAAATGATCCTGTCATGTGTCACCTGAGACTCTGCGTTGACCCAGAGTTCATACCGAGTGGCGTTGGCCACGGGCGACCACGCGAACGTTGGCAAACTGTCGACAGCCGCAGTAACGGGGTCTGTCAGGAACGGAGTGCCCGTGGTCTCAAGAATTGTGAACTGCTGGGGACTACTGAACGCCAGAAACTGAGTTCCGTTGTGAGGCCGATATCGCCAACTGTAGGTGCCTGCCGGAAGTGCGTCCGTTGGTCGGAAACTGGTTCCCGTCAGATTGCTCTGCAGAATCACGACGTTCGACTGACCACCCGTGACGTTTGTCACCTCCAGTTCGTACCGAACAGCACCGGATGTGGCCGGCCAGGTGAATGACGGCAGGCTGTCAAAAGCGGTCGCTGCGGGGCTGACGGTCGCGACGTGGTCTTCAACTTCGCCATCGGGCGCGGGACCGGTCGGACTGGACGCGGCAGAACTGGTACTGAGTCGAAAACGGGCAAACGTCGATGTGACCGAACCGGCGGGAACTGCCGGGAAAGCCAGTGTGACCGTCGTCCCGTTTGTGCTTCCTGTGGGCACGGCAACACTGGCGCGTTCGGTCGTGTTTGAAAAGACGCCGTCCCCGTTGAAGTCGACCCAGCCGTAGAGCGTCGCCGTCGTGCCGGTCGCGTTGACGACCTGTACCGAAATTGATGTGGCGACACCTTCCGTGAACTGAAGTGAACTGGAGAGATCTTCATCATCCGTTCCGGAAGCATCATCGGCGGTCGCTGTGGAATTCTGCTGAGTACCACTGTCGGAATCCGGTGCGATCAATCCGATGGAAAGATTGCTCGTGATCTCGTGACTGGGTCCATTGTCTCCCGCGCGAGTGTTGTAGTTGCCGGTTCCCGTTCCCGACGCGCCGTCAGGAGCATCGCCGTAATCCATCGGCGCGGCAACGGCAGACACATCCCAGCCCAGATCGTCAAATGCGGCCCAGTCCAGTGCCGTGAGTAGTTTGCGAGTTCCGGTCGTCAACTCCGGGTCCAGTGCCGCCTCCTGAGCGGTCGTCGTGCCGGGAAGGGTACTCATCGTGCCGGAGGCGAAGTGCGAATTATCTGAAAACAAAGGCACCGAGCCGCCGAACACCTGAACGGAATTGGTTCCGTCAAACTGTCCCCTTCGATTGATGTTGTTCGTAAAGGATTCCGACGTCCCGAAGCCCAGCAGGTGTCCCATTTCGTGCAAAGCAACGGAATAGAAGTCATTCTGTCCCGATGTTGGTTGGCTGGTGCTGAAGTTCCATGTGACGCGGTTGTCGAAAGAAATCGAACCACCCCACGGAGCGAAATCTGTGTCCGTTGTGGAGTTCCGCACGACACCCGCTTCGCCGCGTCCCTCAATCGCCTGAAACCATGAAGCGCTGCCGCTGGCGGAGTATCCGCCCGGTCCGCCGAGACCCAGTCCGGAAGGCAGATCACGTCCACCGACGTACACGATCACGGTATTCGCCGGAATTGTGGGATTGTTGACGGTCCCGGTAGCTCCGGTGGAAGGGTTTGTAAACGTCGCCGTCCAGCTGTTCTGGCCCGACGGAGTAATCGCATCCAGACTGTCGGTAATTCTGGATTCGTACTCGAACGCCACCTGTTCCAAGATTGCTCGACGCGACGAATCCGCAAAGAATTGATTCGTGTCGAATGAGTAGTCGATCTGGATGTTCAGCGTCAGAAGCCGTCGAATTTCCAATGCCTCCGCCGGTCGGACGTCCTCAGATCTTCGCAACTGTTGCTTCCGGCGTCGGTTTTCGCCGCGGAACATTTTGGATTCTGCGGAAAGTCTCTTCCAGAAGGAACGTCCAAACATCATCGTCAATCACTTTCGCTTTGAAATCAATTCGATTCGGTGGCCAGCGGAAAGGTTAGGGGATGAGGCAGTTTCGGTAAACCCGCAAGGCTGATCCTGATCACGAAGCAAGGGAATCAATCACGTCGGAGTGACACTGCGACGTCCGCCGATCGAGGGGGAGCAATTGGACATCATTATCCGATCTGAAATCGACGGTAAACGGAGTTGTGTGAGCAAAAAGCACGCTGCTCCATCGGAAACGTCTGATCCGGTGTGGTCTCCGCCTACGATTCCCTGTTTTCGCCAATGGAATGCAGGCACCAACCAGTGGTCTGTCAATATTCGAATGAGTGACTGTAGGACGGCCGTTTCAGGCCGTTCTATTGAGCTGACGGCTTGGAAAGGCCGTCCTACTCATCAAATCATGGCTGACACTGCACCAGGACCGCAAATCACCAGCCTCTGGTCCGTCCAGGCGTATCCAATCCCGAGAGGAGAAGTGTCAGCCATCAAACATGGACGACAAACGGCCGTCAGGCTAACGAAACTGCGGGAATTTGCGGGCGTTTCGAGATTCGCGACGGTTTTCACCGAATGGGAAAAATCTGCGGGGGCAGGTCCGATGTGTCCCTTTGAGTTCAGATCATCTTCGTGCCGCGTTTCACGAGCTGCAGAGGAATTCCCCAGGGATCGCGCAACATGGCGAAAGTGTCGTCGTTGATCTGGTGGAAATCAGCCACGACCTGGGCTCCGGCGGACTGCAGTCGGCGACAATCGGTCTCCACATTGTCCGACCAGAACGCAATGTGAAAGATGGCCGGGTCAGCGTTTCTGTAGTCCGGCACAGTCGCGTTTTTGTTGCCGTAGATCTCCAGCATCACCCTGTCATCGTCTCCGGCCAGAAAATGTGCGAACGGACTGTCGACCATTCGACGTTTGACCGTCAGCCCAAGGTGCTCCACGTACCAGCGAGCCATCAGCACAGGTTCTTCGACGTTCAGGGCAATATGTTCAATCTTCATGTTTCATCCGAGACCGGTTGAGAGACTGCAAATGGCGGAACAACACGGTCAGAAGTTTAGCAACCCTGATTTTTTCAGCCATCCGATGACAAGCTGCAACGTCACGGCCCTTGTCACACGCGTTTCGGCGAGAGTTCCTTATCCCAGTTCTGTGAGAGTGCTTTTTCCGGATGAAAAATCGGAGACGTCCAGTTTCAGATGCTGCAGAAAACTGACCAGAACGTTGCACAGCGGCGGAGCGTTTCCCGGATCGAAGGCCAGATACCGGCCGTGTTTCAAATGACCTCCCGCGACAACAATCGGCAGATTGGAATTGTTGTGGCTGGAGGCATTGCCGAGGTTCGATCCCAGCAGAATGGCGGTCTGCTGTAACAGCGAATGTTCACCTTCCTGAGCATCCTGCAGTCGTTCGAGGAACTTGCCAAACAGTCGCATTTCTTCTTTTTCGATGATCGACAGCATGTCAATCTTTTCCGGATCGCGACCGTGATGGCTCAGGTTGTGCCAGCCGTCACTCACACCATTCAGATTGACCACTTCGTTTCCGCCGGCCCCCATCAGTGTCATCAGACGAGTCGAATCGGTCTGAATAGCCAGGAAGATCATGTCCAGCATGAGTTCCATTCGTCCGGTGAAGTCGGCTCGATCCGTGATGTCCTTCGGCTGCTTTTGATCAACCTTCGGCTTTGGTCGGCGAGCCCATTCTTCGGCCTGAATCAGGCGTTTTTCGAGTTCACGCACGCTGGTAAAGTATTGATCCAGCGTTTGATTATCGGTTCGACCTGTGCGTTGTGCGATTTTCCGCGACTCGTCTCGAACCAGATCCATGATGCTCTGACCGTCTTCAATCCGACGCATCTGAGCCGCCTTTTCGTCGGCACTGCCTTCCAGAAACAGCTTCGCAAACAGGTGCGACGGACGACTTTCGGCAGGGATCTGCACGCCGGAACGAGTATACGACAGACTGGAACGCTCCACTGCCAGTGCCAGTGAGCCAAAGCGAGTTTGGTAGCCGATCTGTTCCGCAGCAAACTGATCAACAGAGATTGTGTTCTGAAAACTCGGTTGGCCCGGGTGAGCGGCACCCGTCAGGAAACTTTTTTCTGCACTGTGCCCTCCATCGACATCAGGATGCATCAGGCCGGAAATGACGGTCACCTGTTGTCGAACCGACTGCAGCGGTTCCAGGTACGACGTGACCTCATAATCCTGTCCGGCCGTCTGCGGAAACAGGTTGGGTGTGTGAATTCCCAGCGGAGCACACATGGCCAGCATGCGGCGGACGTCCGTCGAGCCGGGTTCGTCTTTGGCGTGAGTCACAGAGGGCTGCATACAGTCCAGCAGCGGCAGTCCCATCGCCACTCCGGTCGCTCGCAGAAATGTTCGCCGCTTCAGTGGTGCCTTCATGATTAACCTTCTCGATCTCAAACGAACGTGTCTCTGCCGCCAGTGAATCAGCTCGGCTGCGAGGGAATGCCGGGCCAGACATTGCTGCAGCCCCAATGAATTGACCTCTGATCACCGCATGATGTTACTCGCAATGTAATCCGTGACGAAGTCAAAATTCCAAAGCAACAGACAAGCCATGGTGGTCTTTCAATATTCGAATGAG
>JAGQPY010000033.1 GCA_020426485.1 Planctomycetaceae bacterium | reverse complement strand
GTTCAATGCGGTCAGGATTCCCTGCCCGCTGTAGCAGTAGATCGAGGTATCACCGATCGTGGGTGTTGCTCGCGGACCGTTGCCCATGGCATTTTCATAGGCCGGTGCAATGGCCGTCTTCCAGATGATTTCGCCTGTACTCGAATTCAGGCAAACCGCGAATTGAGATTCAGCGTCCTGATATAAGGTCACTGCCAGCGGACCGGAAACAGAAACGTTGGACATTCCGGTTCCCAGCTTTGTTCGCCACAGAATCATCGGGCCTGAAGATGGCATTTCATCGATCAGGTCAATTTCCGACGAACGCCCATCGGACTGACGGCCAAGAAATCGTGGCCAGTCGTCGGCCTGCGATCGAGCTGTGATCAGTAACAGAAGCACAAAGAGAATTCGACGATGGGACATGTCTGAGTTCCGGTCAAAAGTGGTACCAAATCGATGCAGGTTGCGACCCCCGCGATCATGATTCCCTCGATCGCTGGTCCATCTCCTGTAGCGGCTACGGCCGACTCCACGGGGCTTGGAGACAGATTCAGCTCGTGGAATATCACGGAGTCCGTCCGTGTTGTACCGATTCGAACAGCCTCTGGCGATGTCTCCGGAGAGTTCAACCGGAACGGTGGGTTTCCCTGTACCCGGTTTGATGAGCCAGCATTGGGTTCTTTGAGGGAATCGGGAGGCTGTGATCATGGAAAGATTCCGGAGTTTTGAGCTTTCGGCGGTTGGTCCGGACGATTCCCATCGTGATCCTGTCCGATACGATTACGATTTCAACCACCGCATGTCGGTCTCGACGGGAATTCGGGCATTCTGATCCCGGGGATTTCAGCGCGAGGAGCGATTTTCGGTCTATCATGCCGTTGAAGGAACGTATTTGCGGTTCTCAGGGGGCTTGCGGCCCGCGTTTGAATCTCCGGCAGATGAGTTTCGTTCATCCTGAAAGGCTGACCGTCACTCGGGACTCAACAGCATGGCGGGATCTGTGGTGATGGCGTTATGATTCGGGCTGTATACGTGTGGTGTGGAAGAAGCGTTTTGGTGGTTGCCGTCGGTTCGGTCTGAGTGACCTGTGATTGCGAGACTGTGAGATGTGGCCGGAACAGGAGACGACTCTCGAACTGTTGAACGAAGTTCGTGAGGGTGATGGTCAGGCGGTGAATCGACTGATCGACCGGCACCGCGAAGCCATCCGTCGTTTGGTTCAGATGCGGCTTGATCGTGCGGTATCGCAGCGCGTCGACGCCAGCGACGTCGTGCAGGATGTGATGTTTGAGGCCAGTCGAAGGCTTGAAGAGTTCATTTCCAATCCCACAATGCCGTTTCATTTGTGGCTCAGGCAATTGGCAAAAGATCGCATTATTGACATGCACCGGCGGCATCGTGCTGCCAAACGGCGAAGTGTTGATCGAGAGCAGCGAATTACCAGCCTTGGGGGTGACGAACGTTCCGCCGCTGATCTGGCCATGTTGTTGAAAGATGCAGAGCTGACACCGGCAGCCGCAACTGTGCGAAAGGAAATGGAACAGCGGTTTCTTGAAGCCTTAAATGCCATTGGGGATGACGACCGCGAAATTATTCTCATGCGGCATTTTGAGCACCTTGGCAACGGAGAAGTCGCAGAAGCTCTGGGGCTGACGCCTCCCGCTGCGGGTATGCGATATCTGCGGGCAATCCGCCGCTTGCGACAAGCGCTGGGAACGGATGATGCCTCGACAACGGGGCTGGAGTGATTTTTCTGCCGACGATCAGAAGTCAGTGATTCACGCAGTCCGTTTCACATCACGAGCCCGGTTGCACGCTGAGAGACGAGCAGAATCCGCGATGGCTCTGCACGGTGGTACATGCTGTTTCTGCCGAAGTCCGGTGGTGAGCCTCAGGATTTATTTGAGAATCTTTCTGTTCGGGCGTTTTCGTCTCCAGTCGTTTCCGGAAATCTTTCATGATTCGCTCGGATGTATCCGGTGAATTCAGAGACGAGAGGAAACAAGGATGTTTTTCCCATACCAGCCATCCGGCAGCGATACTCACTGCACCAGCGAAGCGGCACGTTTTCAGCTGCGATGCCTCGTTCGCTGGTTCCGTTCTCCGGCATCAGTTTTCAGGAGTGGTATATCCATCCTGCTGGCGACCGTTTTGTGTATCGTTGGTTCGTCAACTGTTCTTGGGGGTGTTGAGGCGGTCAAGGGCAAGCGATATGTCCTTTCGCCTCAGAATGGCCTGTGGATGATTATGGTGGCCGCGATCAGCGATGTTCCGGAGGAACGGCGAACGGAAGATGGGCTGACCGCATGGGAAGCTGCAGATCTGTTGGTTTACGAACTCCGCCGACAGGGAATTCCGGCATATACATGGCTGCAGTCGATGGAGGTGGACACCGTAAAGTCATTCTCTGCCAGTCGTGCGTCCAGGGATGAACGAAAATATATTGCTCGACATGAGGCGATTGCTGTTCTTGCCGGCAATTTTCCGACGCCGGAAGATAAAGATGCAAAACAGATTCTTTCGTTCATCAAGCACGACTTTCAGCCCTCATTTCTTTCGGACAAACGAAGCGGTGGTATTTTGCCCCAGACTCCCGGTCGCCCCGGGCCGCTGGCTCGAGCCCACATGACTGTGAATCCACTGCTGTCGGTCGAAGACGTTAAACGGCGAAGCGTGGATCCGCTGGTCCGGAGCCTGAACGCAGATATGGAGTATTCGTTGCTTAAGAATCCCGGCCGTTATTCGCTGAAGGTGGCGACATTTACCGGCGGCAGTGTGGTGCAGGTTGGCAATCAGGTCTCCGAAAAGGCACAGTCCTTCTTTGAACGCGGCATGGGCAGCAGTCTTGATGAATCTGCCGTGAAGGCCTGGGAATTAACCGAAGCCCTTCGGATGGCGTCGAAACTGGGATATGACCGGAACTTTGATGCCTGGGTCTATCACGATCGGTATCGGTCTGTGGTCACGGTCGGATCATTCGACCGTCCGGACGATCCTCGCCTTGAAGAACTTCGGAAGGCGTTTTCCGGGAAAGAGAGAACTCATGAAGGTCGAGAGGTTCTTACGGCAGAAGTGTTCAGCATTCCAAAGAACCTGAAACCAGGTCAGCAGCCTGAAAAGCTGTGGATGTTTGATGTTGATCCGCGTCCGATTGAAGTTCCTGGCTGGTCAGGTCGCAACGAATAATCTTCCGGGGCTTCGTTGCGAAATGCTCGGCGTCGTGGATTTCAGAACCGTTTTGATCTTCGAACTTGCTCAGCAAGTTTGACAGCGGTATTCTCTGACTCACCTCTGCCGGATTTCACCGCAGGTAAAGTTGACCCTACAGATCAAACCCATAAGGGAACCCGATTGCTTCCCGGCTGACTGTCACGCCGACCATGATCGGATCACATGACCCGGGCTTTGGGTGCCCACCTTTTTGATAATCGGGTGTCAACAGCTATCTGCACGAGGTCCGGGTAGAGGTTTTTTTATGCGCGGCGGAAGGCCGGAGTACGTCGGCGGTATCATTCTTCGTCACGTGGGGCGTCGATGCGTGCCACTGGTTCAGAACAGTACGAAACCGGCGGCAGCGACACCCAGCATCGTCAGGAAGACGCAGGCTGCAAACTCAACGACCTCACCCTTTCCTGGCCGAGGCCATTCCAGTGCTCCGAATTCCAGTGCAGGAATCGCTGGTCCTGCCTGATCCGGAATCATGCAGGGCGCTGGCAGGACTTCCTGATCTCCGACGGGAGTTCGAAGCAGCAAAAAGAATGGATCCAGCTGCTGGCTCGGCTGTTCGTTCGTCATCATCGACGTCAGAAATCCGGAACAGACGGTGACAGTCAGCACGGCTCCAAGCTGCAGGAAATCCGCGGACAGGTCACCACGAGTGCCACGATCGGTCAGCAGGGCCTCAGCCTGAGGCATGATGATCCGGACCAGATCCGGCTGAATTCGAAGCAGCCCCCATACTGCCAGACCGGCAAACGTTGAGATCCAAACCGACAGAGCATTCCATCGACGCCAGAACAGGCCCGCCCACAGGCTGATGCCCATCACGGCCGGAAGTCCGGTCATCACGGTCAACATTTCGTGCATGTCTCGAAAAACAATTCGTAGTGCCAAAGCACCCGCGAGGACGCCGAGCGTCATCGCTCGAATGACGGCCGAGTAGTGCCGTTCACTTTGGGCCGGGGCGATGTGCCGTTTGTAAATATTTTCCGTGGCCAGGCCGGCGCAGGCCACCAGGCAGATGTCGGTCGAGCTGATCGTGGCCGCAATGACCGCGGCGCACACGAGACCCAGTATTCCCGCGGGAATCGAGTTGTCAGACGTCATCTCAGGATTGATTGTGTGATCCGACGAAACTTGTTCAGCCGCCGCTGTCTTTTCCTCGGCATGACCGGCAGAAACGTTTTGTGACCACGCCGGTGCGATGGCCAGCCATAAACCACAAAGGAGAGCAGCGCGAAGGGCAAACCCAACCGTGATACCTCGTCGCACGGAATCCTCAGTGCGTCCCGCAGCGCTAAGAACATTCAGTTGCGGGATTGCGATCAACCCGAGTCCCATCGAAAGAGCCATCATCAATGCTGTGGGTATATTCAGCTGCGGAAATGATTCCGTCTGCTGAATGACCTGAAGGATTTCGTGACGGTTTACGATGAACGCAGCGCTTCCGAGAATCATCACGGGAGCCCACACCAGACTCGAAGTTAATGTTGCTTCGGCTCCTCCCGCCACCACAATTGTCACGAGAACGATCGCAAGGATCGCGGCGAGGAGGTCGGTTCCTGTCATCTGCCGCCAGTGGACGGAGAATACAATCCGCGATTTGCTTTCCGCGGACTCGGATTCTTTGAGTTCCGGCGACGTCAGAATGAAGGAGATTTCCGGAAGTGGAATCGACAGTCGTGCGGCCACTGTGTCCAGAGGTCGTTGTGTCAGGTCATTGAGAACATTTGAGGCCGTAAACAGAGTTGCCGAGATAAAGACGGCACCGGCCAGCAACCCGAATGTCGAATACAGAACTGCCGTTGCCGGACCAAATCGGTGCCCAAACAGATCCGCCGTGGTATAGGAGCGTGTCCTTCGAAGGATGCGAGTCGTGACCCAGATCACCGGCAGAAGACCGATCTGCACAACCAGCAGCAGGGGGAAAAACAGTCCGGAAAGCGACATCCCGTGCAGAGGGCTCCGCGCGCCGTCACCCGTCGCGAAGCTCTTCAGCATCATCAGACTGAACGGTGATTTTCTTCGGCTGGCTGCATACGACGCGGTGTCGTTCGAATACAGAGCCCCCGCAATTCCCGCAACCAGCGCCAGTCCCAGGACAGCAGCAATGATGCCGTAGTCCAGTGAATTCGGGACGATTGCTGTTTCCATGGTCTAACGCCGATGTGCTGAGGTACATGCGAGAACGAGCACGCGATTCTTGTGGGGATGAGACGTAGAAAGCCGCGCATTCTTACAGCCCCCCCGCATCGGTCATTTTCTGTTACCTGCGAAGATAACCGCGTTTTGCAGTCGACGCAATCTGCAGAGCACCCGGCGTCAGACAAATGGAGTTGTTCTCA
Source organism: Planctomycetaceae bacterium (assembly GCA_020426485.1). Taxonomy (GTDB): domain Bacteria; phylum Planctomycetota; class Planctomycetia; order Planctomycetales; family Planctomycetaceae; genus JAGQPY01. The sequence goes on along the minus strand of JAGQPY010000033.1, from coordinate 18,735 downwards.
TCATGGCAAGGACATCGTGAGCGACATCTGACAACGCAGGATGGCAGGCTTCGTCAGTTTTTGTTCTGAGTCGCTGTTATGCGTCGTGGTGCTAGAATTCGGGCCGGTACAGTTGCAGCTTTCACCAAGTCACGATGGAACGGGCAATCCCGGATGAACGGCAGGTTGGCGCAGTTTAATGGCTACCGGGGAGTGAACGTCACTGTCATGGGGCTGGGGACCTTCAGCGGTGGTGTGAGTGTCGTTCGATTTCTTGCCGAACGCGGGGCCTGTGTCACGGTCACGGACCTGCGGACGGAAGATCAGCTTCAGGAATCGTTGTCTGAACTGAAGGACTTGTCACTGCGCGGGCTTTACTGTGGTTCCAATCCCCGGGAGGCGTTCAGGGATGCACAGTTGATCATTCGGAATCCGGCCGTGAAGCCTGGGTCCGTTGTGCTTGAGGAGTGCCGGCGACGTGGAGTGATCGTTTCCAGTGAAATCGAGTTACTGCTTCATCATGCACGAGGCAAAGTCATTGGGGTGACCGGAAGCAACGGCAAATCAACCACGGCATCGTTGATTCATCACCTGCTGGTCCATGGTGGAACGTCGGGAACCGGGAATATCCGACTTGGTGGCAACATCGGTCGCAGCCTGCTGCCCTGCGTTTCTGAGATGACGGTCGATGACACATTGGTTCTGGAACTGAGCAGTTTTCAGCTGGAGTTGCTGCGCGACAGCGGAATTTGTCCGGACGTCGCTGTTCTGACAGGTTTCACGCCCAACCATTTGGACTGGCACGGCACGATGGAGAACTATCGTGCCGCGAAGCAGATTCTCTTTCGACGCCAACGGTCTTCCGACTGGGCCGTTCTTCCGGGCAACGATGATGCGAATGACAGCCGGCTTTGGCAGCCTCGCGGCCATATTTTGAGGTTCGGAACCAGCGACACCGGTGAGGATGGTGTTTTTCTGGACGGTGGGGCGGTTGTTGTGCGTCGAGGTTCGCGGGAAGACGCATTTCGAACGGCGACGCGGTCGAACCTGCGGGGTGAACACAATGAGCGAAATACTGCGGCTGCTTTGTGTGCCGCGTGGGCAGCAGGTGTCGATCCGCATCATGCGATATCGTCATTGTCGACATTTCGTCCCCTGCCCCACCGGCTGGAACGGGTTGTCGAAGTTGGTGGAAGAGTTTTCTACAACGATTCGAATTCGACGACGCCGGAATCAACGATTGCAGCGCTGAAGAGTTTTTCCAGGCCAATCGTCGTTCTTGTTGGTGGTGCAGACAAAGGCGTGGATGTTGCTGAACTGACGGCGGCAATCAGAAGGTACGCCACCGCTGCTGTACTCATGGGAGATACGGGGCCGTCGTTGGCACGTCACCTTTGCGACGGACCACTGCCAGCGGAAGACGGTCGGCTGCGACGTGTCGTTGTCGCGTCGACGTTTCAGGAGGCTTTCCGGCACGCGGTTGCACTTGCGGATTCAGGCAGTATCGTTCTCCTTTCTCCGGGATTTGCCAGCTTTGGCTGGTTCCGAGACTACCGCGACCGCGGCGACCAATTCGTCGATCTGGCTCGATCCTGGAAGCCGGTCGACACCGTTTCCGGTGAAGCGTAGGCGGTGGGATTGGGCATGTTCTTCATTGATCAGGGCTCTGACATGATTCGGTTTTCATTGTTGTCTTCAGTGTTGCTTCTGATGATCGGCGGTTGCAGCGACTCGGCGCCGGGGGTGGCTTCGTCCGACGTGACGCCACCTCCCGTCCGACAGGCTGAACCAGGCGATGATCCGCCTGTTCTGTTGCCTTCGGAACTCAGACGTCTGCTGAAGGCCAATGAGAATGCGAAGTTTAATCGGGTTGGCAACGACATTGTGGAAGCTGAGTTGTTTCAGTCCGGAGTGAAGTCCATTGATGCGTTAAAGGGACTTCCGCTTCGATCCGTCGATCTGGGGATGACCGAGGTTTCTGATATTTCTCCTCTGGCCGGGATGCCCCTGAGAAGGCTGATTCTGGAGAATACGCCGGTCAGCGACATCAGCGTGATCAAGGGCATGCCATTGGAAGTCCTGTACCTTCAAAACACCAAAGTCACGGACATTTCCATTGTGGCGGGAATGCCGCTGCGTGAACTGAATCTGCTGAACGTACCCGTATCAGATCTGACACAAATTGCCGAACTTCCTCTGGAAACCCTCTGGATTCCTCGCACGAAAGTGACGGACCTCAGCCCGCTGGCCGGCAGGACTCTGGTGAGTCTTGATGTTCAGGCGACGGAGGTTTCGGACCTTTCACCGCTGTCGGACATGATGACGCTGCGTCGACTGAACATCGCCAACACACCGGTGACTGACCTGACGCCGTTGAAAGGTCTGAAGCTGGAGCGGATTACTCTGACGCCGGAAACAATCACTTCAGGAATGGAGGTTCTGCGAGACATGTCGTCGCTGACTCAGATTCTGACCTCCATGTACACGGAGACGCGGCAGAGCGCGGCGGAGTTCTGGCAAAAGTACGACGCAGGAGTGTGGAAAGACAAAGGAGATCCGCCGGACAGCAGTGAGTCCCCTAAGGATTCCTTGCCGGATGCCGAATCGCCCGGTGACAAAAAGAATGGGGCAGCCACTTCTGAGGAGTCGAAGGTTCCGGCTGATGCAGACCCCGAAGAAAAGTCGGTGCCCGAATGAACCGCGTAGACAATTTCAACGAATGTCGCGTTCCTGATAAGAGCGTGGTTATTCCAGAGACTGTTCTGGTGCCGATCGTCACGTGGCGGGTTGAGTGGACCCACGGTCGCATACTGAGCAACTGCGATCAATGGCGGCATCGAATCTGTCGGAAAGCAGCGATCCGAAGCAGGAATACGATGTTTGTTCCGGTTCGAACCAGACTCCAACGTTGTTGGCTGCCGCTGGACCGGCCAGCGAACTCGATAGGGCCAGCGATTTCCGCGGGAAGGGTATCAGCATGAGTCTTGACGTGATTCAAAGGATCCGCGCGAGTGTTGAATCCGCTGTGCTCGGAAAGCAGGAGACCGTTCGATTATCCGTTGTCGCGTTGTTGGCCGGAGGACATGTTCTGCTGGAGGACGCTCCAGGGCTGGGCAAAACGTCACTGGCGAGAGCGTTGGCAAGATCGTTGGGCTGTGAGTTTCGAAGGCTGCAGTTCACGCCTGATCTGCTGCCCAGCGATATTATCGGGGCGAACGTTTATCGTCAGGATTCGGGCGACTTCGAATTTCGACCGGGACCGGTCTTCACCAATATTCTGCTGGCGGATGAAATCAACCGGACGACTCCCAGAACGCAGAGTGCCTTGCTGGAAGCGATGAGCGAACAGCAGGTGTCGGTGGAAGGTGAAACTCGCCCTTTGCCTCGACCGTTCCTGGTCATCGCGACTCAAAATCCGTTTGAATTTGAAGGGACTTATCCGCTTCCCGAGAATCAGCTGGATCGATTTATGGTTTGCCTTGAGGTCGGCTATCCAGGCCGCGACGTTGAGAAAGAAGTGCTGCGACGTCATCGGGAGGGCGAGCCAACGCTGCAGGTGCAGCCGGTGACTGATGCTGCGAGCGTGATGGAGCTGCAGAAGCAGGTGGCCGGCATTCGAGTGGATGAGTCCGTTTCGGATTACATGCTGGATATCGTGACGGCGACGCGAAATCACCCGGAACTTTCGCTCGGGGCAAGTACTCGAGGAATCCTGACTCTGTACCGGGCAACGCAGGCGATGGCGATGGTCGAAGATCGGGACTTTGTCATTCCGGACGATGTGAAACAGTTGTGTGTTCCCGTACTGGCTCACCGAATTGTCTGTCGCGGTGCGATTCGTGACGGGCATCGTCAGCGTGCGGCGTTGATTCTGAAATCCATCCTCGATTCTCTTGCCGCTCCGGTCTGAGATGTCCCTGCGGTTCATCCATGAAAGTCCATGGATGGTTTTCGTTTTGGATCGACATGTTCCCGTCAGGTCAGGTTCGCAAAACGACACACTGAAGTGTTCGCTTCTGAACGTGTCGCAGTGAATGTTCCGACCTCTCGTTCAGGTTTTCTCTGTTACTGCTGTTCTGCCCGTTACCAGTGTTGCTGTCACAGCAGCAGGTTTTCCGCGACAGGAGTTTTCGTTGTGACTCTGTCGGGTTGGTCCTTATGAATCAAATGTCTCCCCCCTCGATTTCTGAACTGCTGCACTCTTCTGACAATCAACTCCGCCAGTGGGATCATCAGCATTTGTGGCACCCGTTTACGCCCATGAGTGCGTGGCGTCATGAAGACGTTCCGATCATTCGTGAAGCGGATGGTTTTTTTCTGATTGATCGAACCGGACGACGTTATCTGGACGGCATTTCTTCGCTCTGGTGCAATGTTCACGGCCACCGCGTTCCGGAGATTGATGCCGCGATTCGTTCGCAGCTGGACAAGGTGGGACACTCGACTTTACTGGGCCTGGCATCCGATGTTTCAATTCAACTGGCGAAAGCGCTGGTGGATCGAACTCCCCATGGGCTCAACAAAGTCTTCTATTCTGACAGCGGTGCAACGTCTGTCGAAGTGGCCCTGAAGCTGGCTTATCAGTTTCATCAGCAGAAGCCGAATCCGGAGCCGGACCGCAACACGTTTCTCTGTGTTGGTCAGGCTTATCATGGAGACACGTTGGGATCTGTCAGCGTGGGCAGCATTGATGTCTTCCATCGCGTTTATCGCCACCTGTTGTTTCCGACAGTTCCCGTTCCGTCACCCGTGGCGACTCGCGTTCCGGAAGGGCATTCTCGCGAATCCTGGATTCAGCATTGCTTCGATGCCGCTGATCGTCTGGTTCGAGAGAATGCGTCTCAGGCGGCAGGCTTCGTCATGGAACCGCTGGTGCAGGGGGCTGCTGGAATTCTGGTGCATCCACCCGGTTATCTTCAGCACATACGAACTCTGTGTTCGAAGCATTCGATTCCGCTGATTGCTGATGAAGTTGCTGTCGGGTTTGGCCGGACGGGATCAATGTTCGCCTGCGAACAGGAAGCCGTTGTTCCCGATTTGATGTGCCTGGCCAAAGGAATTTCGGGGGGATACCTGCCCCTGGCGGCGACACTGGCAACCGACGAAATCTTCAGCGCATTTCTTGGAGCGCCGTCGGAAGGTCGGACGTTTTTTCACGGCCATACGTATACCGGCAACCCATTGGGATGTGCAGCCGCTTTGGCTTCTCTGGAGTTGTTCGAAAACCGCCATGTATTGGACAACGTGTCCCAACTGGAGGCTGCGATTCGGGAAGAACTGAAAGAGTTATCCGATCATCCGAACGTCGGTGAAATTCGTCAGAAGGGCATTATGATTGGAATTGAGCTGGTGCAGGATCGGGATCTGATGACGCCGTTTGCTCCCGAGCGCAGGACGGGGCATCTGGTGACTCTGGCAGCACGGCGGCGCGGCGTCATCATTCGCCCGCTGGGAGACGTCGTTGTTCTGATGCCCGCACCGGCAATGCCTGTGGCGCTGGCGAAGCAGCTGTGCCAGGTGGCGATGGAATCCATACACGAAGTCACAGGCGTCGCGAAGTCTTCCGGCTGATCCATCGGGGTTCAATCTCCATCAGGATTGGACGCGCAAAGAAAAACAGCTCAACGGTTGATGGCCCGGACATCGGCGTTCGATGTTTGCTGCGGGCATTCAACGGTCAGGCTGTGACAATGTTGCTGCTGTTCGCTGGTCGGTTGTTATGATGCTCGAAGCTGTTGCTGTCTCTGCCCTGCGTCGGTCTGGAGCAACTCAGAAAATCGAGACCGATAGAACAATCGTTCGAACCAGTTCGGTCGGCGGAGTCCGGGATCATCAGGGCGAATCTGATTCAACTTCCCGCGCCGAGTTACGGCCACAAGCGTGCCGTCTTCCAGAACCTCTCTGACCAGCCAGAACTTGGACACGACGTAGGAGTACGTATCACCGTTCGGCGCAGGGTGAAGGTTTTCGGCTCGCGGTCCCGGATGAGTGCTGTGTTTGGTCTTTCGGTAAATGACCAAATCGCCTGGTTTAAACGGATGATTCATCGTGAGTCTTCCCTGAGGAGACGGCCTCGCTACGTCCATATGTGCAAGGCTGGAACTAACTTCAATGGCGGTGGGGACTTACCGCGACCACTGTCACTCAATGGAGTTTTTTATTTTTTCAGAGTTCTGGCAAGGTTTTTTTGCCACTCGTAAGCAAATTTCTTGCGGAAACACAGGAAATGCGGCATTGCGGGCTCACCAATGGCGGCGGCAGCGGCGTTCGTCGGGTACGAAGAGACTCGGTTTCTGATGACCTGAAGCGATCAGTGCCGTTTCCATACGTCGTGCAATGTCGTCGAGGCCAACTTCTGGTGGTCGCGTTTGAACAGGTTTGAACCGATTTGAGTGTTCGACCTTCGCATCTTCGACCGGACAGGATGCGACGGAACACCGGAATGGCTTCGCAGCTGCTGAACCGCAGGATACGATGCAGCTGGTCCATCATGGTATGTGTTTTCTCCTTGTCAGCCGAACCATCCCTTGCGAGAGGTTTAGATTGTCGAAGGATGTGGCCGGTCACAATTCCGGAACAGGATGTTCAATGAAGGTTGTTGGAATCATCCCGGCTCGACTGCAGTCGTCGCGTCTGCCGGAAAAGTTGTTGCTCTCCGAGACGGGCAGGCCGTTGATCCAGTATGTCTGTGAAATCGCCTCGGGCTGTGAGTGTCTGGATGAAGTGATCATTGCGACGGACAGTCCGCGAATTGCTGACGCCGTTCGTGCCTTCGGCGGTCGAGCAGAAATGACGGGAGAGCATCCCAGCGGCACAGATCGTGTGGCCGAGGTCGTCCGCCGCTGCTGTGGTGATGCGGAAATCATCGTCAATCTTCAGGGCGATGAACCGGAACTGGAAGCAACGACTGTCGAGTCCCTCGTTCAGGCGATTATTGATCGTCGTTCGGAGATGGCGACCGTGGCGGCACCCATTACGGATCCTGCGGTTGTTCGAAGTCCGGATTGTGTCAAGGTGGTCATGACCGATCTGGGTAATGCGATGTATTTCAGCAGGTCGCCCGTTCCCTTTCCGAGGGATCGGTCCATCGAAGAACTGCTGTCAACGAGCGAAAGATCGCCGTGGTTGCTGCACGTTGGTTTGTATGCTTACCGAAGAGATTTTCTGGAGCGGCTCACGCAGATGCCGCCTTCAGCGCTGGAGCAGCTGGAAAAGCTGGAGCAGTTGCGGGCACTGCAGTCGGGGGCCAGAATTGCCGTGGCCGTTGTAGAACGTGCCGCGGTTGGCATCGATACGCGGGCGGACTATGAGGCATTTATGCAGCGCTGCGTCGGGAAGGCGTGATCCTTCCGGTGCCGCTTGATGAGGCTGATCCGGTTTTCTGAAGAGGGCAGTTCGGGGAAAAACCAGCCTTCAGTGTGACCGCCCGGCTTGATCCGTCGCTGGTCGGCGTAAACAGAGAATTTCGACCGCAGATCCTGCTCTGGCATGGAATTCAACGGGATCTACGGGGAAATCCAGAATTCACAATGCCGAATACGATCGCGGCGGTGTACTCTTTGCGACCCGGCGGTGACGCCACCTTTTCGTGTTTGAAGTGACAGGTAATTGAAGGATTTTCCATCATGGGTATTCCCAAAGTGGCGATTGTCGGTCGTCCGAATGTCGGGAAAAGTTCCCTGATGAACTGGCTGGCTGGCAAGCTGCTGTCTGTTGTTGATCCGACGGCCGGCGTGACGCGGGACCGTGTGACATGGGTGATGCATGAGCACGGACGTTATTTTGAACTTGTCGACACGGGCGGCATCGGGATTGTTGACAGTGACGATCTTTCCAATGACATCGAACGGCAGATTGATGTCGGGCTGAACGAGTGCGATGTGTTGATGTTCGTGGTGGATGCCAAAGCGGGTCTCACGCCGCTCGATCAGATGGTGGCCGAACGTCTGCGGAAGATTGACAAGCCCACGCTGCTGGTTGTCAACAAGTGCGATTCGACTCGACTGGATATCGACGCGGCCAACTTTCTGAAGCTCAGCAACGGGCCTTCGGTCATCACAAGTGTGAAAGGCAATCGAAATCGAGCGGAACTCATGGAGGCGATCGTCCGGATTCTGCCGCAGGCGACGGAATCAGAAGAACTGGAGGGCGCGGCACTGATTGAGCCGCCGGAAATGCGGCTGGCCATCGTGGGGCGGCGAAATGTCGGTAAGAGTACCTTCATCAATCAGCTGGCCGAATGTGAGCGAGTGATCGTCAGCGAAGTGGCCGGAACGACTCGCGACAGTATCGATATTCGGTTCACTGTCGACGGACACACGTTTGTGGCCATTGACACGCCCGGTGTTCGCAAGAAAAAGAGTCTGGCCAACGACATCGAATTTTACGGCCTTGTCCGCGCACAAAAGAGTATCCGGCGGGCGGATGTGGTGCTGATGTTCTTCGATGCAACTCGCACAATTTCGCGGGTTGACAAGCAGCTCGTGGATGAAATTAACGAGCACAATAAGCCCTGTATCTTTGTCGTGAACAAATGGGATCTGGGCTTAAAGGAAGATATGACAATTGATCGGTGGGCGAAGTATCTGTTTTCCACCTTCGCTTCGATGCGACATGTGCCGATTGCGGTGTTAACGGCGAAGGACGGGCGGAACATTCGCAAGGTGATCAATCTGGCTCAAAGTATTCACAAGCAGGCGCAGGCTCGCATGAGTACCGGGCGACTGAATCGTGCTCTGAAATCCGCGTTAAGCCGTAATCCGCCGCCTCACCGAAAGAACAAGCGCCCCAAGATTTACTATGCGTCTCAGGTGGCTGTCTCCCCGCCGACGATCGTCGTCAAATGCAACGAACCGGAGCTGTTTGATGAATCGTGGAAGCGCTACCTGCTGGGATTTCTGCGGGAGGTTTCGCCGTTTCAGGAGGTGCCGATTCGCATGATCATGCGGTCTCGCAGCGACGTCGATCTGGAAATGGAACTTCCGGATCTGGAACTGCGCGACGAAGATCTGGATCGGGATTTTGAAGCAGGAGATGAGCCGAACGATGACCATTTTTCGGATGACGAGGCCGAACTGAGTGATGATGAGCTGCTCGACGACGAGCTGGACGGCGAATCAGACTTCGATGAAGCTGATGGGATTGACGAAGTGGGAACCTTCGACACCAGAGGCCTCGATAACGATGATCCTTCGGCGATTTCTGACAGAACCTGATTTTGGTCCGCCTGCCCATCGGGCCTGACGTTCTGACGATGGGATTCCGTGGAACGATGAGCCCGAAGCCGTGTTGCACGGTTCAGCAGCACGTTGTTCAGCAATAAGATGTTCACCGGAACGCGTCGGGCGAAGGTGCTGATCTGTGTCTGTCATGGCTGTCAGAGGAAACGAAGATGACGGTGCCGTCCACGGAACAACAATCACCAGATTCTCGTCACGGCAGCCGTGGATCGGTCATCCGCTATCAGGTTGTCGCGGTCAGTATTTTGATGGCCTTCAGCCTTTATCTGGACCGAGTGTGTCTGGGGGAGATTGTAAAGTCCGCGTCCTTCACTCGGGATGTTCCTCTTTCAAAAGAAGACATCGGCAGCCTGCTTGGCTCGTTCTTCTTTACGTACGCTCTGTTTCAGGTTCCGGCTGGATGGATCAGTGACCGATTCGGAGCCCGTCGCATGTTGACGGGTTATATTCTTGCCTGGTCCATTCTGACCGGCGTGACGGGACTGATGACCGGGTTCGCCGGACTGCTTCTCGCAAGGCTGGGCTGCGGCATCGCTCAGGCGGGCGCTTATCCGACCAGCAGCGCGGTGATTCGGCGGTGGGTTCGGCTGGATCGGAGAGGGTTCGCCAGCAGTCTGGTTTCCTTCGGTGGACGACTGGGAGGAACTCTGGCCCCCGTTTTGACAGCGCTGGCGATCACGTGGTTAGGAGGCTGGCGACCAACCATGTGGCTTTATGGAGCGGTCGGCCTGTTGGTTGCTTTCCTGTACTGGAGAACTGTACGTGACCGGCCGTCCGAGCATCCCGGTTGTTCAGAAGATGAAAAGGCTCATATCGGTCGACCGGTGGATGATCATCGTCCGGAGGTCAGAGATGTCGCTGCCACGCTGCTGCTGTATTGTCAGAGTCGCAGTCTGTGGCTGAATTCTGTTGGGCAGTTCTGTATCAATATCGGCTGGGCGTTTCTGATTACCTGGCTTCCGACTTATCTGAAGGAAAAGCACGGCATGGAAGGGGCCAACGGAGCATGGATGGTCACGATTGTTCTGGCCATGGGAATGCTGGGGCAGTTAATTGGGGGCTGGGCGACCGATTTCAGCGTGCGGCATCTGGGGCTTCGATTTGGTCGGATCCTCCCGATCAGCGTGGCCTGCACGATCGCCGGTCTGGCCTATCTGGGCTGCACCGTATTTACCGGAGTGTGGGCGATCGTTGCCTGTTGTGGAATCGTTTCGCTGATGACGGACCTTGGCAATCCATCGATCTGGGGGTTTATGCAGGATGTTGGCGGCCGCAATACCGCGACTGTTTTCGGCTGGGCCAATATGTGGGGCAATCTGGGAGCGTCCGTCAGTTCGATCATGGTCCCCAAACTGCTTGCCTATGGATCGGCAGACGGTTCCGGCCAGCAGCTTGTCTTCTATGCCTGTGCCACGTCGTTCTTTATCGCCGGCGCTGCGGCTTTGGGAATGGATGCCACCAGGCCGCTGACGTCCTCCGCGGCGCGATAAGTCGTCCGTTGTGGTGCGGAAAGAAGACAAAGAATTGTACGAAGGCAAGTCGATTCTTATTTCTTGCGTCGGGCCTTTGTCGCGGGAGTTGATTTGGAGCTGGTCTTTCGGGCCTGAACCACGGACTTCTTTTTTTTTCGCACTCTCGCGTTTTCACGCCGATCGTACAATCTGCGAACTTCTTCGCGGTCTCGGATCTCTTTCTGTCGTGCGATACAGGCCAGTTCCCACGCCAGTTGGTCCCCGTACCGGTTCCATGCAAACCGGACGTTGACGCGTTTGCCGTTCTCATCCAGCCACGAGGCGACATACGACCAGTACTCGCAGTCCGGATATCGACTATCCACGTCGTGAGCGAGATGGACACCAACGACTCCCGAGCTGTTCCGTGATGTTTCCCGCCCTTTTTGAGATTGAATGGGGGGAAGCGTTTCTTCCAGCATCGCGTAATGCTCGCGTGCTGCGGCAAGAGCTTTTCGCTTGCCGCCATTGTTCCTGTCTGAGAAGAAACGCTGATGCATCTTGCCGCGTCTCATGATGCGGACCATATAACCGTGGGTCCCGCGGTCTTCGACATCAAATCGGCAAATTCCCTTTTCTACGGTCCTGGTCGTCATGCGAGTTTGAGTTCTGTTCAATGTCCGGCACCGGGATGCGCGTCAGATATCCGTTCGATCGCGGGTGAGTGCCATGAAGAATTCAGCCGATGATTCGTCCGTGAATGATTCAGATTCTGATTCTCTCCGCTGCAATCTCAATTGAGAAAGACGCATTTCAGTCACGATTTTTGCAATCGAAAATCGCTTTAGACGCCCTGAAATAAATCAGATGGCATTCCCGGGCGACGGCGCCGGTGCAGCTTTAAGTGCGTCAGCCGCCAACCATGCACTTGCGATGCTGTCCGGAATTCCTACACCATGATAGGCACTGCCAGCCAGTTGCAGGCCGGGCAGTCGTTGCAGGCAGGATTCGATCTGCTGTACCCGCTGAAGATGCCCCACGTGGTACTGAGGCATCGAGTTGTTATATCTGGCCAGTTGTCGGAACAGCGGCGTTCCTGTCATGCCCAGGATGTCGCGAAGTTCCTCATTCACGATCTGTTCGATCTGTTCATCGTTCTGTTCGAGCAGTTCCGGCTGCATCGCACCGCCCACAAAGGTCCTCAGCAGCACATGTCCTTCCGGCGCGCGGCCGACGAATTTCCGGCTGCCGAAGGACACGGCCAGAATTCGACGGTTTTCGATGGCCGGGATGACCAGACCGAATGCATCGAGGGGATGTCGGAAGTCAGTCAGTCGGTGAGCCGAAACCATGATTGCACTGGACGCGTATTCGATGCGGGAAAGTGCCGCCGCCAGGGATTGGCAGCAGGTGTCCGTCAGCAAAGCAGCCGCCTGATGAGTGGCCAGAGTGATGATCACATCGTCGAAGGATTCTGTCGTGCCGTCAGACAGCACGATGTCCCAGCGGGAACGGACGTTCGAATTGGGATTGGGGACCACCTGGCGAATCGTGGTGTTTGCCCGGATGTCGACAATTCCTGTATTCTGCAGGGATTGTTGCAGTCGATCAATCAGGCTGCCAAGTCCGGATTTCGGCGCCGCAAACAGGCCGTAGCGAGCGCCACTGCCGGAGACGGCGGCCGCATTCGCGGATGCGGTTTGCGAATTCGACTGTTTCTGTTCTGCCAGCGTCGCACGAATGACGCTTCCATATTTCTGTTCCATGTCCAGAAAACGGGGCATGGTTGCTCGCAGGCTGAGTTTTTCCGGATCAGACGTGTAGATGCCGCCTACCAACGGCTGGACAAGTCGATCAAGAGTCTCTTTTCCAAAGCGTCTGCGGACGAAACCGGCCAGAGACTCATCGTCGGTATTTGTTGGTGAAGGTCGCGACGAACGAAATGTTTCCGAAAGCAGCCGAAGCTTTCCGGAAAGCGACAGAACGGGGGTTGTGAAGATGGCCCACGGCTTCGCGGGGGCCATCAGCATGAAACCATCCGGGACCGGCTGTGGCCTTCCGTTTCTCAGCACAAGTGATCTGCGGAAGCGTTCATCGGTCGGGATCAGTTCTGATGCAAAGCCCAGTTCTTCGCAGAGTTGAATGCCGGCGGGCTTGTTGGTGATGAAGGAGTCCGGGCCCAGCTCAACGATAAAGTCCTGAATTCTTTCCGTGCGAATGATGCCGCCGAGTCTGTCGGAAGCTTCGTAGATCCTGACGGAACATGGTGCGGCGGAGTCGGTCGCTGCGTGTTTCACAATTCGGTGAGCAGCGGCAAGTCCGGTGATACCGGCACCGATAATTGCAATACGCCGGATGTGAGGATCCTGTTCTGCAGAAACTGAAGAGGCGTCGTCGATCATGTTGCGGCTGCTCCCAACTCATGAACAAACTCGACAACGGCTTTGACGTGATCCGGATTCATGTCGGGCATAACTCCGTGCCCCAGATTGAAAATATGACCTGGTCGACCTCGTACGGAATCCAGAATGCTCTTCACTCGCTGCTTCAGCACAGGCAGCTCCGCATAGATGGAAACCGGATCCATGTTGCCCTGCACGGCGAACTGCGGGCCAAAGATATCCCATGCCTCGTTCAGACGCACGCGCCAGTCCACTCCCATCACAGTGCCGCCCGCTTCGCGCTGCAGAGGAAGCAGAGCCGGATTTCCTGTCAGGAAATTGATCACCGGTGCATCGTCCTGGACGCTCTGGATAAGTCGTCTGGTGTGCGGCAGCACGTACCGCTGATAATCGTCCGGCGAGAGACAACCGGCCCAGCTGTCGAAAATCTGAACGGCCTGACAACCCGCTTCGATCTGTGCTTTCAGATAGATCGAGACGGAATCCACCAGACACTGCATCAGCTGATTCCATGCTGCTTCGTCGTTGTACATCAGAGATTTCGTGTGAACGTAGTTTTTGGAACCACCACCTTCGATGCAGTAGGACGCCAGAGTGAAGGGGGCTCCGGCAAAGCCCAGCAGCGGAATGTCGGCCGGCAATGCGGCTCGAATCATCCTGACCGCCTGAAAGACGTAATCCAGCGTCTCCACGGACTGCAGCGGTTCCAGGCGATCGACCGCTCCTGTTTCGCGCAGGGGATTGTGAATGACGGGGCCCTCACCTTTCTGGTATTCCAGATCGATTCCCATGGGTTCCAGAATGGGAAGCAGGTCGGCGAAGAGAATCGCGGCATCGGCATTGATGGCTTCGCGAGCAGTGACCGTCACTTCACAGGCCAGTTCCGGTGTTTTGCACAGTTCCATGAACGTGACTTTGTTGCGGACGGCCATGTATTCCGGCAGATAGCGTCCCGCCTGACGCATAATCCAGACGGGCGTTGTGTCCACGGGTTCCCGTCGGACGGCCTTCATGAAACGGCTGTTGTGCAGCAGGTCGGAAGGTGCAGGGGCTGTCATTTTTGTCGGGATACTTTCAAGTCAGGAGCCATGGAAATTTGCGAGTTGCGGAGTGGTATGAAGGCCCAAAAGTTGGATGGCGTCGATGGGTTCGTTGAGCGCCGATGCTGCTTGACTGCTGCAGACAACGATGAATGCCGTGCAACGACCGTCGCAGCAAAGATTCGATGGCTGGTGTTCAGTGCGGGGCCGTCAGAATCAGCAATGGAAGCCCGGAAGCTTCGCAGCTTCATGGTACCGCACGCGACGTTGCCTTTACGACAGAAGCTCAAGTCCGCGATCCGAAATCTGATATGGAAGAATGGAATCCTCACATGAGCTACCTCGGTGTTTCGCGACATGGATCGCGCGTCCCACGCGATTTCCTTCACGCGTTTTTCCCATCAGGATGACCGTATTCGCATTGGAAAGAACATCACCGGATTGAATGGGACGGCTGATCAGGTCGTCCAGCATGACTTCGTGACTGGTGTACAGCAGCATGCCGCCGATCGTTTGATGGTCGTAGGCATTCTCATTCACGAGAGCTTCCTGAGATCGATAGTGAACCCGAAACAAGTCGCGCGCCAGCCAGTCATGTTCCTTACGAAGAATCTGGTGATAGATGTAGTCGAACAAATGAAACTGAAATGAATCAGCGTCTTTCTCCGTGGGTTCGACTCCATCAATCACAGTCCGTCGGACTCCATGAACAAAGTTGCCGTAGAAGAAGGCAATCGTCTGATCCAGTCGACGCATCAGATCGGCCTTGAATTCCTGCCATTCTTCCGGCTGCATATCGCCTATCGTGACTCGACGACCGCCGCGATGAAAGACATGCAGGTAGTCGGAGCGAATGCCGTTGCGATCCCAGACAACCGCCGGATCGATCCGATCGATCAGTTTTCGAATTCGCAGCTGCCAGTCGAACATCCGATGAGCGTATTCGGGTTGATTCTGCGAATCGCCCCGTGTCGTAAGATCAAATATGATTCCGGTTTCGCCTTCCTGCTGCCGTCCTGCGTGGCAATAGCTGACGCCCAGCTGAGTCTTGCCGATGCCGGTGGCACCCATCACGACGGTCAATGTGCCGGGAATCAGGCCTCCCCCCAGCGCCTGATCGAGTCTTGGGATTCCCGTGGATTGTCGTAGAAGTGCAGTCATGCGAATGGTGTCGTCTGTCGAATGTTCCGCGCGAACAGAAAGTGGAAGCAGCTGAATAAAGGTCGTCGCCGAAGTTGCCGGTGCCGTTTCGAGGTTTACGGAGTTGCGGACGAGCAGGCCAGCGTTAAGACAGCGGGCGCTTACAAGTCCCGTTGAGTCCGCTGAGATTGTGGTGTCAGCGGGCCAATAACGCCAGTCGCGCAGCGGTGAGGCTTCTGGAAAGATTAGTCGTCTGTTCCCCAGCGATTCATCAGGGAATGCGGAATCTTCAGGTGGTCACAGATTCTGGCCACAACAAAATCGACAATATCGGCAAGTGTTGTCGGTTGATGATACAACCCAGGGGCGGCCGGCATGATGGTTGCCCCGGCGGTCGTCAGCGTGGTCATGTTCTGCAGAGCGATCAATCCCAGCGGTGTTTCTCGGGGAACGAGAACCAGAGTTCGTCGTTCCTTCAGATGAACGTCTGCGGCTCGCTGGATCAGATTGGTGGAAGCTCCGCATGCGATCGAAGACAGTGTTCCCATGGAGCACGGACAAATCACCATTCCGCGAGTCAGAAACGATCCACTGGCGATTCCTGCCGAATAGTTCTTCTGGGTGTGTACAAACAGCCTGCATGACTCAGAGATGTGATTCGTGGCGAATCCCCAGCCCGAGGCGCGGCCGGTGAGCAGAACCTGGTTCAAAAAGTCGAGCCAGATTTCAGGAGCGGCGTCGTTGGCGGGGAAGTCCGAGTTCAGTTCCCGACGAGCGACTTCACGAGCGGCATCGCTGATGATCAGGTGCACCGGGTTTTCCTGCTGCAGCAGAACCTGCATCAGCCGAACCGCATAAGCGGAGCCGCTGGCTCCCGTGATCGCAAGGACAACCGGCAGTGGAGAGGTGGAATTCATGGGAGCAGTCAGACGTGGCAACTTTTTGAAGTGGTCCGGAAAACGTAGTCGAGTCCTGACGAAACCGCTATTCTTCCCCGGAATAAACACGAAAAGCAAGGAACGGTGCGGAGCCGAAGTTTCGGAGAGACGGATGTGATCAACTATCGCGGTTTAAAACGGCTGCTCGGCGAAACCAGCCTTGAACGCAAATGCAGGCTGCTGTTTGGGGCGGCTCTGATGATTCTGATCACCGGCAGCTTCTGGATTTATGCCGGACGCACACGTCAGCTTGTGGAGACTCAGCAGGTCGTTCGGGCTCGAACCGTGATTCCTGAAATCCTGTGGCGTCGTCATCTTCAGCGGTTTTCGGAACGCGAACAGTCTGATTCCGGACAGCAACCAACAGACATCGTCGCAGATCAGGAATCCGAAGACAGCCGCGCGGCTGATTCGTCATCGGCTGCTGATTCCAATGAGGTCACTGCCAGTCCCGCGCCGGGGAATTCGTTGAGTGAACCAGCGGGCAACGGTTCGTGGTCATCGGTCCCGTTTTCTCAGATGGATTTTTCAGCTTTTCGCAGCCGACTGGAAGACGTTCCTGAACTCGGAATTGGAGTGAAGTGGAGTCTGATCGGTGTGGATGATACTCCCGGTGACGACGAGATCTACGAGGCACTGGCGCGGTTTCGCAGCGGTGCGGATAATGGTGCCGATGAATTGTGGCACATGGAAGATACGGACGATGGCGAACGATTTCTGAAATATTACGCGGCCGTCCGAGCCCGCAATTCGTGCCTGCAGTGTCACGATGGGGCGAATGCTGCAAAGTATGAAGCAGGAAATCTGGTGGCACTGGCCAGTGTGACCGCGTCGATGGAAAGCCTTGTGGGACAGCTGAGCCGCAACCGCGCTATTCTGCTGGCTTCTGCCATCGTGACGACCTTCATTGCGATGCTGGTTGCATACATCATTGTCCGTTACATCATCGTGAAACCGGTTCTGCATCTGAAGGATGTGAGTGATGAGATCGCTCGTGGAAATCTGAATCTGCGAGCCGACATCAATACCGGGGACGAATTTGAAGAGCTGAGTCATGCCTTTAATCGCATGCTGCGACATATGACGACCGTCAATGACGAACTTCGCAGCCTGAATGACAGTCTGGATGCGAAGGTTGATGAGCTGGCTCAGGCCAATATGGAACTGTTCAACAGCAATGCGTTGAAAGACGACTTTCTGGCAACGATGAGCCATGAACTCAGAACGCCGCTGAACAGTATTCTGGGCTTCAGTGATGTTCTGGCCAGCGCGGCCAATCTGGATGATCGTCAGAAGAGATACGTGGAGAACATTCGCACGTCCGGTCGCAATCTGATGGTGCAGATCAACGATCTGCTGGATCTGGCCAAGATTGAAAGTGGGCAGATGAAGATTCAGCCGGTGCCCATGAATCTGCAGGATCTGATTGAGAACCAGGTAGGTCAGATCATGCCGCTGGCAGATCAGAAGAACATTGATCTTCGGATGCGGCCGCCCGATCGACCGGTGTCGGATCTGTTTCAGGATGCCGCCAAACTGCGTCAGATTCTGACGAACCTGTTGTCCAACGCCGTCAAGTTCACGCCCGAGGGTGGCCGTGTTCGAGTTCACTGGCGGCAGTGCGATGACGATTCGTTTGAGGTCAGCGTGGAAGACACGGGGATCGGGATTCCGCTGCAGGAACAGGACCAGATATTCGAAAAGTTCCGGCAGGGGTCCACGGCTCCGGGTGATCGGGATCATGTAAAACGCGAGTACGAAGGCACGGGACTGGGATTGTCCATTGTTCGGGAACTGTCAAGGCTCCTGGGAGGAGATGTGTTTCTTGAAAGCGAATTCGGCAAGGGCAGTCTGTTCGTCGTCCGACTTCCGCAGGTGGCAAGGAAGCGGATTCCCTCGGAAGCCGCACCCGCTGAGCCGCGTCCGGCCGGCGGACTGGGCCGTATCACCTCTGTCGACCTGATGAATACGCGCCGGCCGGATCATGAAGAACCGCAGGCCAAAACGGATTCCGAAAAGCAGAGCAAACTCGATTCGGACACCGATCCGGTCGCCGAAAACCTGTCAGCCGCCGGGACGCGAAAAGGCTCCGAAGAACCGCAGCGGCCTGGTGCAGAGCATTCTGCGGGGCATCAGGACGGCGGCCGAAACCACGACACATCAACTCAGCAGACGATTCAGGGCAGTTCCTGAATTCTGACAGCGCGGAAATCCAGATCAGTCGTGGGGTCATGTCCCTGAAGAATCAGGTGACCGGCTTCCGTTCGCAGACCTTTGCGAGGATTGGGATCCGCCGGGCGAGTGTCCTGCCAGTTGACGACCTGATAGCCGTTGACCCACGTGGCAAAACGATCTTCCTGTGCGATCAGCGTCTGGACGAACCACTCTCTGTCGTCGGCCACGACATACCTTGCCGCAGCACGCCGGAAAATGGCTCCTGTTCCGAAGTCCGCAGGCTGAGTTCGGTCGCCATTGGTGAATCCGTTCTGGATCTGCATTTCATATCCGTTTGAGGGAGCTTCCTCGGTGCCCGCGGCAGCTCGGAA
>JAGQPY010000339.1 GCA_020426485.1 Planctomycetaceae bacterium | reverse complement strand
ATCCGGAATCCACCTGCGCGGAAGTTTCATGATTCTTCAGACACAGTTCGGAATCACACCATTCAGCAAAGCTTTTGGAGCCGTCGGAATCACAGACCAGCTGAAGATCTCGGGCGAAATCTACCTGACGTCAGATTCCATCAGCACGAACTGAACAGGGCAGCTCGACGCCAGCCGGCCGGTGATCTCTGCAACACATCGTTGATCTATCGTTGCAACATTCGCGTGGAAAGCACAAGCCCTGCCGTCCGACCGATTCCCCGGATCTTCTCCACCTCTGGAGTGCGGCAACTTGTCGCCGCTTTGGATTTGTATGAACGATGATCGCTGAACCGCGCCTGTTCTTTTCCGGAAGCATTCACGACAACTCCGGAGGCACCGATTCTTCAAGGTCTCAGGGCCTGCTGCGGAGTTGGTCAGAATTTCAAGCGATTCAGAATTCTTACCCATTCCGCTGCCCGTCCATTCTGATTTGCCGTTCGCGAAAACTCGACGTGTTCAATCACAGCCAGACCAGTGACAAGTCCCCGCACTCCCAAAATGACCTGCCGCTGTCCGACTCACCTGCCACCCGATCCTTCACCTGGAACGCTGATGATCTCCTGCCCGAATGTTGAAAAGCGTGTAATCCGAAACCACTACAACGTTTCGACGCTGTTCTATCGCTTACTGTGGGGACGCCATATCCATCACGGACTCTGGAACGCCGATGAGCCCCCGGAGCAGGCGGCACAGCAACTCACCGAACGTGTCGCCGATGAGGTCGGGATCCCCGAGGGTGGACGCGTGGTGGATATCGGCTGCGGTATGGGCGGATCATCCATCCATCTGGCTCAACGTCATCACTGCCATGTCACCGGCGTCACGATCAGCCCTTTCCAGCAGAAATGGGCAACTCTCGCATCATGGAAGGCCGGTGTCCGCAGGCAGACGCAATTTGTTTGTCAGGATGCCGAAGCTCTGCAGCTGGAACCCGGGACGTTTGACGTCGCATGGAGCATCGAATGCACGGAACATCTTTTTAACAAGCCGGAGTTTTTCCGCAGGATGGCCACATGGCTCAAACCCGGCGGCCGCGTCGCCATCTGCGCGTGGTTGTCCGGTGACGAACCGCTTGATGAAACCGGCAGGCAGATGGTCTACGACGTCTGTGAAGGATTCTTCTGCCCGTCACTGGGAACGATGGCAGACTACGAAGCTTGGTTTCGTGATGCCGGACTTTCGATGATCAGAACGTTTGACTGGACCGATCAGGTTTCAAAAACGTGGGAAATCTGTGAGCAGCGCATTCGGAAAACAGGGATGCATTCTGTGGCCAAAGTTGTCGATCGTGGGCAGCTGATTTTTCTGGATCGGTTTCGCACACTGCTCGATGCTTACAACACCGGAGCGATGAAGTATGGATGCTTTATTGCAGAAAAGACGTAGTCAACAACAGGGTCTCGTGGAGAGCTGTCCGGACCCAAACGCGGTCATTCCGGGGGCGGCAATCCGTTTAGCCGGTTTCGCGCCACGGTCTTCGATCAGCCTGAGCCGCTGCACCGGATTCATTGCCGGTGTTGCCACGCAGGCATTGTTTGCCCTGACGGTCGTCTACCTGTTTTCCTTTCTGCGCTACGGACCGGAACGACAGCTTGCGCACTGGTTTGGAATCGATCTGCTGCTCGCACTGCAGTTTGCTGTGCCGCACAGTTGGCTGCTGCATCCCAAAACAAGGAAGCTGCTGTCGCCCTGGATTCGCCCTGAATTTCACGGACTGCTGTTCTGCGCCTGCACCTGCATCAGCCTGATGCTGATCTTTGCATTCTGGCGTACAACGAATGTTGTTGTCTGGGAAGCATCGGGGATCACCAAGACCGCTCTTCTGGGGGGATTTTACCTGTCGTGGGTGAGTCTCCTGTACAGCATCAGCCTGACGGGGCTTGGTTATCAAACAGGCTGGACTCAGTGGACGTACTGGTACGCCGGATCGCGCATGCCGCTGCGAACATTTCAGCCGCGTAGTCTGTATGCGTGCTTTCGACACCCGGTGTATCTCAGTTTTCTGGGATTGATCTGGTTTACGCCACGAATGACCCTGGATCATGCCGTTTTGACGGCTGTCTGGACGGTCTACATCTATGTGGGAAGCATTCTGAAAGACGAAAGACTGGCCTTCTATCTCGGTTCTGCGTATCGGGACTATCAGCGAATCGTTCCCGGCTATCCACTCCTGAGACGGGGACCACTCGGTATTCTTCGCACCGCTGCGCCGACAGAATGTCTGAATTCGATCGCAGACAAGGCTCGTGAAGATGCCGTCCGAAATCGGGCGGCCTGAGTCGGCTTTGCAGTTGCACCGGTCACCAGTGCCCCGAAAACCGTCTGTCGGGAATCCTCAAAATCTGACACACTCCGTTTGGGTGTCTTCGCCGAGGCAGGTACGAAAACTCCGTCACGAACGTCAGTCGCATTGAGTCGCAAACAACCAACCGGCAATTCCACATCGACGGCTGCAGTTCGTATCCGACTGGTTGCGATTTACGGACTTTTCGTTCTGCCATTCGTGGTTTACGGAGCCGCGCAGGCGCTGAAATCCAACAATAATTCTCCGATCGACTGGGTGACATCTCAGTTTGAAGCTCGTCGCGACTACGACGAATTCGTGGAACAGTTTGGGCCCGGCGACGCCCTGATCATCAGCTGGGAAGGCTGTCACTGGACGGATACCCGGCTGGATCGTCTGACTCACGTTCTTCGTGATTCTGAGTTCTTTCACAACGCCGACGGACAATCGGAATTCCACCGAGTCATCTCCGGTCGCGATGTGCTCCTTCAGATGACTCAGCAGACGGCAGAACCGAAATCCGCCACCACACCACTCCTGCCGGAGTCGGAATCGTCAGCGGTTCTGCCCGTCAGTTGGACGACTGCGGCCGGCAGCACACTTTCGCTGGAAGACGCTGTCGAACGACTGAAGGGAACGCTGATTGGTCCCGATGGGCTGACGACCTGCATCGTTCTCAACTTCACCCCGCAAAGCGTGGCCAATCGTTCGGTGATTGTAAGACGAGTCTGTCGCGCTGCCGAACTTGCGTTTCGAATTCGTCAGGAACAGCTGCACATGGCCGGCCCCGTCATCGATGGAATGACGGTCGATGAGGCCAGTCAGCAGTCACTTCAGAAATTCGCCCTGCCATCGTCACTGCTGATCTTCGGAATCTGCTGGTTTTCCCTGAGATCTCTGAAAGCCGCCGCCATCGTCTTCGCGACGGCTGGATTCAACCAGGCGGCCACACTGGCGATCATTCACTTTACCGGAGAATCTCTGAGCGCGCTGCTGATTATTCTGCCGCCGCTGATTCAGGTCCTGGCTGTTGCGGCGGGTATTCATCTGACCAACTACTACTTCGACACTTCCCGCGAACTGTCCAATGCCGACGCCGCTCGCGAAGCCTTCCGAAAAGGTTGGCTGCCCTGTCTGCTGTCGTCCCTGACGACAGCGATGGGAACGGCATCGCTGATGATCAGCGGACTCACACCGATTCGACTGTTTGGAACGTACGCGACCATCGGTGTTCTGCTGACAGCAGCCTGCTCTCTGGCTGTCGTCCCCACAGCCCTTGCAATCGCCGGGGTCTCACGGCATCGGGAAAATCGCGCAGCAGGTGAACCGAGCGACTCTGCGTCCGGGACATCATGGCTGCGATGGCACAGATTTCTGCAATCGACATGCCTGCCACTGACGGGCGTGATGCTGTGCCTGATGGTTGTGGCCGGAATTGGGCTGTCGCACCTGAAAACGTCCGTTCGAATTGAAACATTATTCGGACACCACAGCCGAATCATGAACGACTATCGCTGGCTGGAGAAGAATCTGGGAGCCCTCGTGCCCATCGAAATTCTGATTGAATTTCCGCGGGACAGTTCTGTCGGACTTTATGAACGAGTCCTGACGCTTCGCAGTGTTTCGGATCATCTGTCTCGACTGGACCCCATCAAAACGGTGACTTCAGCGCAGACATTTCTTCCCCCCGAACCTTCCATGAAGAGCCTTCCCGGCAATATGAGGGAGGCGGTCATGAATCGAGTTGTCGCGTCGGCGACAGGTGCTCTCCATGAACTGGAGATGTTGAAAACGCTGCCGGATGGTCGTCAGGTCTGGCGCGTCACCGCTCACTGCAGCGCGGTTGACTGGCTGGATTACGGCGATCTTTGTCACGATGTTCGTGAGCAGGTTCAGGAGGTGATGGACAACCTTCCGGCAGATTCGACCGGCGGTCCTGTTTTTCTGACAACCGGCGTCATGCCACTCGTTCACCAGATTCAGGGACGACTGCTGTCGGATCTTTTTCTCAGCCTGGTTTCAGCTTTGCTGGTGATCACCATCACCATGACGCTGGTGGTTGCCGGAATCAGAAATGGCCTGCTGGCCATGCTGCCGAATATCTTTCCGGTGCTGATCATGTTCGGCACGATGGGATACCTTGGAAACGCCATGGATATCGGATCTGTGATGACGGCCAGCGTGGCACTGGGAGTGGCAGTCGATGACACGCTGCACTTCCTGACCTTCTTCAGTCGAGGCATCGCCGCAGGCCTGACACGCTCCGGAGCAGTTCTGTACACGTTTCAACACTGTGGCCGAGCGATGATTCAGACGTCGGTCTCCTGTGGACTTGGCCTCCTGGTTTTTGGCCTGAGTGACTTTCTGCCCACCAGCCGATTCGCAGTGCTGATGGCGGGCCTCCTGCTGACCGCGTTGGCAGGAGACCTGATTCTGCTTCCCGCACTTCTGATGTCGCCACTCGGAAAGTCATTCACCCCCGCCATGGACAGATTCTGTCCAGCCGGCCCGGCCCCCGGTTCTCAACCTGCAGGCCTGTCGGCCGAATTCTGCGAGAATTCCCGGTCCACGGGACATGTTCGCACCGACAACTCCCTGCCCGCAAACATGTGAGCCAATTGGCACACCGCGTGCTTCACTCGTGACAACGCATTGCGTCAGCGTTTTTTTCGGATGAAGAGCCGGACGGCGGAATTGCCATTCTGTCGGCCGGAGATTCTGTGTCGACCGTTCCTTCCGGCCGACGGAATTCCGGGGGGGGAACTGCCGCAACGGGAAATTACTGGTGGTCAAGGCGGGAACGATGCTGGTCGGTACGAATGCCGGAACCGATCGAAGTCCCGGCTGAAGGTTTCGTCCACGAGTGGTCTGTCAATATTCGAATGACTGACTGTAAGACGGCCGTTTCAGGCCGTCCTGTTGAGCTGACAGCCTGAAAAGGCCGTCCTACTCATCAAATCAAAAAGCAAAAAGGGGGCAGACTCCTTGACCGCCCCCCGCTCAGCAACGTACGTACACCTGAGACTGAAATGACAACCATGAAGTTTCATCCTCTGATTCCCGTTTTCATCCTGCTCTGTACTGCCGTCGCCAGCGGACAACAGCAACAGCTGATTCCAAAGGCGTCACCGGCGAATCCCACGGAGCTGCAGGCCGTACGGGTTCAGGAACAGATGAAGCCGGCGTTCCTGATTCAGCCGCTGGTGCACCGACTTGCGGCTCGACGAGGTCAACTCCTGCGATTCGAATTTGAAATCGAATCGAATGCTCGCCCCACGCGCCTTGTGATTCGCCCGGTCGCGATGAGTCAACAGGAGCACGGCGTGATCATGCCCGATCCGGAAGCAGCGGAACCAAACGTGATTCAGGTGCTGAGCGCCTCCGAGGTGAGTCTGGCCAAAGGTGAAAAGCACGTGATTCAGTGTCAGATGCGAATTCCACCGGGCAACAGTCCGTTTCTGTCGTACGGCGTTCTGGTCACCGAACTTCCGCGGCAGGATCTTGGTGAAGCCAAAGACCCCAATCAGCCGCGCGTGGGAATTCGATTCATGACGCAGTACCTGCTGCGAGCCGATGTGGAAGTGCTGGGCGTGCGCGGTGATTCGGTCAGCCAGCTGGAACTTCAGGCGGGAACTCTGACCGAACGTGATGGCAACGCGATCATCAACGTCTTCATCCGAAATCCAACGGACACTCCCATGGAGTTTCAGATGCGCACCGAACTGATTGCTCGGGAAACCGGTCGCCGCATTCGCTCGCCACTGTGGGTTCCCGTGCGATCGAATCAGCTGCCGCCCGATCGCTACAACACCCGCATCCTTGCAGAAACCCGTCTGCGCATGGAAGGCACACTGTCGGAACCTGTGTTTTCGGGCGACTACGATCTGAAGGTGGAAGTTGTTCATCAGAACGCCGTCGTGAAGGAAGAAACGTTTCCGGTGACGATTCACTCGGGTGATTTTCCGGCTCAGGACGCAACGGTCGTCCGAGTCGCACGCGATATTTCCATCGAACCACCGCATGTGGAACTGTCACTTCGCAAAGGCGGCAACCGCCTGCAGGCGCTGACCATTCGCAATGGCAGTCAGCAGAATGTCGTGGCCAACATCAAACCC
>JAGQPY010000338.1 GCA_020426485.1 Planctomycetaceae bacterium | reverse complement strand
AAGAATTCCTTTTGTCGTTCTTACCGAATGATGTAATTCAAACCAGATCGTCCGGCCCCACGCTCTCGTCAGCCTCTGCAATTTGCCGCGCTGCCGGATCGATCTTCTGTGTTCTCCGAAAACGGCCAGCTGCGGAGACACTTTGCAGATGGGGCCGCACGGTGAACTCTGTTTCCCGTTCGTGTCGGGGCTGCTGAGGTCAGGCGGCCATCTGTCTTTTGGATCGAGAGTCGCAGTCCTCGGACATACCATTGACCTCGAAGTCGCTTTTCGCAACTCAAGCTGGAGACTCCCCCAACGATGCCCCAACGCACAGACGACCTGCTGAGGCTTGTGGCGTTTCGGCCCGCAGAAGCCGCCGATTCCCGGACAGACGCAACTGTTTAACCGGACGGCACGGCCTTAAAAAGGTCGACCAGAAACGTCATCGCTTCACGGTAGACTGATTCCGCCGAACTTCCCCGAGGCCCCGCCACGTTGAGAATGCGAATTCTATGCTGCGACAGCCACTCGACAACTGAGGCCAGTTCCGCATTTGCTGAATTCCCATCCAAAAACAGCCCCGGCGCTGCTGAAGGATGCAGATGTACAATGTGCAGCGGCTTTTGATGCTTTCGAGCAAGGTCGACCGTCAGGCGAGTTCCACTGGTGACCTCGTCCAGAACCACAACCAGCGTTCCGTCAGAATCACGCACATTCCATTCTGTGCGAACCGCGTAACTGCGAGCCGCCGTTTCACGCAAAGGATATTCCGATGGAATCCGACCGTCTTCGGAACGACGACCTCGCGGACACCAGCCACCAATCGGAAGATTCACCGATCGTGCCGCATCCAGCGCTGCACGATCCACCCCCGTTTGGCCGCCGGACACCACTCTCTCCAGCCTCCATTCGGCTGCGTTTTGCATCGACTTTTTCTTCGCCATCCTGCTGAAAAGTTCTTCCGACGGGGGCCTGCATTGGGGATCATCCGTGGCGGCTGTGCTCGATGAAACTTCGCTTATTGAACGGGAAGAAACTGAACGGCGTCCGCGATCACATATCCGTCGGCGTCCCGAGTCTCGATTGTCACCGAAGCCTGCTCCCCGAACAGAAATGTTCCCAGCGAAAAAAACGGGGTCTCTGTACCGGCGGGGCGTTTCTGATTCACGGTCACTGTGGTTGTTCCTTCTTTGTGAGTGACCACCACAGCCAGATTGCCTGCTCGGTTGTTATTGGGTGGCCACGACAGACCGACCTGATACCGGCCGGGAGTCAGTTCTGTGGAGAACACAGCGCGGCATTTGCCGGAAGCGTCGTTGTCGTTGTGGCGATATCCACTGTCCACGAATGGTCGATTGGCGGAAGAAGACTTCCAGCTTCCGGTAAACGTGGCCTTTTCATCATCGATCACGACTCCTGGAAGCTTACGGGAAGAAACCGCGTGTGTGTCTTCCAGTTCCAGCACCTGACCATCCGCCAGAAGCCGTTCCCGCAGTTCCGCATACGGCAGATCCTGAACGTCTCCACCGCGATCAATCGTCATACAGGCCGCGGTGGCAGCTGACTGCCCCAGAATCATGAACACAGGCTCCATCCGAATGGAACCAAACGCGATATGACTGGACGACACACAAACCGGCACCAGCAGATTTGTCACCTGTGACTTCTTCGGCAGAATGGAACCGAAAGCAATTTCATACGGCCGAGGTGTTCCGACACCGATATCACCTTCGTTTTGAACAAATCCCTCCGGAGTGACATACCGCTGAACGTTATGCGAATCCAGAGTGTAAGACCCCATGCCGATTGATTCCGGAGTTTCACGCCGATCCAGACAGTCGTGTTCTGTCATCACGTAATGCCCGATCATTCGTCGAGCTTCCCGGACATAGATCTGGTGAGGCCAGCCTCCATTGTCGGTGAATTCGTCTTTTGGCAGTCCCCAGGTGGCCATTTTCGATCGCACGTCCTCCGGCACCCGTGGATCGTTGGCGATGAAATACATCAACCCCTTCTGATAGACCTCGTGTTCATGAATGATCTCCCGGCGCCGTTCGTAAGACGCCTCGGGATAGTCGTAGTTCATACCGATGTTGTCCGTGCTGAACGGACCGTGATTGTTCGTGTCGGTCTTATGATTCTGAATGGGGTCAAACTTGCCGAAGGTTTCCCGCCAACCGGTCGCGAAGACTCGCAGCAACAGCTCATACTGCCCGGCGTCGTAACCTTCGGGCTTTGGAAACGGAATGCGGTTCTCGTCGGCATTCGTCAGACACATCCGAAAACAGTACGCCTGTACGCGATGATCGCCTTCGTTCTTTGTTCCCGGCGGCTCCGAACTGATGCGAGGCAGCAGACCGCTGGACGGATCGCCCGGCTTCACATAAGGATCGACAGGTTTCTTAAACCAGTGGCCATGATGCAGCACGCCAACCTGAATGCCGTTCCATGTTTCATCATAGACTGAACAGGCTTCTCGTCCGACGTGATAGTCGACACCGGCTGCCGCCAGCAGGTCGCCTTCGTAAGTCGTATCCACAAACATCTTTCCGGTCCACTCCTGACCATCCAGCGTTCGAAACGACACTATCCGGCCATCGCGAACCGTCACCCCCTTACCCGCAGTGCGGTCCAGCCAGCGATCGCGATACACCGGGATTTCAAACTCCCGCACCAGATCCTCGAAGATCTCTTCAGCCACCGACGGTTCAAACACCCACATGGTCGCTCCGTCGCCGTTGGCTCCGGGAGGACTTTGGTTGCGATTTCCAAATTCAGATTTCTTCTGCCACTTCCACGCTGAGTCCTCCTGATACTTCAACCAGACTCGATGATAGAAGTCGCGGCTGAGGCCCCCAATGGCGTCCTTCTTGCCGGAATCCGTCCAGCCCAGCCCACCCGATGTCAGACCACCCAGATGTTTGTCCGGACAGACGATCACCACCGACTTGCCCATTTTTCTGACCTGAACGGCCGTGCTGACGGCCGCACTCGTTCCACCGTAAACAACCACGTCGTAAGACTCAGCAGCCAGCCCCGTCGAAACAGCCATCGATAGGGTGAAGACGGCCGCCAGCACTCCGGCAAACCTGAGCATCATGAAACGCGGCAGGACAGTACCAATCGATTGAGCGTCACAGGCCATGGCCTTGACAGGAAGAAGATGTAGCATGAAAGTTCCGGCGATGTTCTTGAAAGAAGAAAGACAGTGCAGATTCCCGCGAGACCGAACCACGAACCAGCCCCGCCGTCGCTCGGCTACGTTTCCGCTGGTCGCCGCGAAAACCTGATTCGAAGTCAAGCGGACTTAGCGGATCTGACGTCCATGAAAGCACCGTATCATCGTCGCTGGCCGCGTGAACACAAGGAACAAACCATGTCAATCCGTCATCCCCGCAAGCGCTCCGTGATTTTTTACCGTGAGCATGCCGTGAAATCTCGATCCCTTCCGCTTCTCAGAATGATCGTACTTGTGCTTGTCGTCTCGCTGACAACAGGCGTCGATGGTCAGGAGTCCGCCGGAAGTCGCAGCACAAAACCGGCGGCCACCAAAGACGCAGATCCCTTTCGGTGGGTCAATCCGCTGAAATTTGAACTGGACGGAGTGACCCACGCCACCTTTCGCAGTCCCGGCATGAACGTTGACGTGGGTTACTGCATCTACCTGCCCACAGAATACGGAAGGACCACCAAGCGATTTCCGGTGGTCTACTACCTTCACGGTGGTCGCCCCGGAAGCGAAACGAAGAGCGTGCGACTGGCCAGCCGGATTCATCAGCAGATTGAAGCGGGCAACGTTCCGCCGATGATCTACGTTTTCGTGAACGGAGGTCCTGTCAGTCACTACAACATGCCGAATCGAACGAACGCGATGGGAGCGGACGTGTTCATTCGGGAACTCATTCCCCACATTGATCAGACCTACCGAACGGTCGGCGATCGAAGCGGTCGAGGCATCGAAGGCTTTTCTCAGGGCGGCCGCGGGACCACACGCATCATGTTTCGGCACCCGGAACTCTTCTGCAGCGCCGCTCCGGGCGGAGCAGGGCATGGCACCGAAAAACGTATCTCAGAAGAACACGGGCGAGAAAGTGAATCTCTGGTTTTCGCGGAAGGCGACAACACCTACGACACCGCTCGAAAATACGCCGCTCATCCGGAGCCGCCACTCAACATTCTGATCCATGTCGGCACAAAGGACTTCAATTACGAAAACAATCTTGAATACATGCAGTTTCTGGATTCGCTGAAAATCACTTACCGGAAACTCATCGTCCCCGATGTGCCTCACAGTGCCATGGAAATCTATCAGCGACACGCAAAGGACTTAATGCAGTTCCACGCTCGAAACTTCGGACTGATCGATCAGTAACGCAGCCCACCGCAGCGACAACCTGGCTGCGTTTATTGAAGAAAACCTGTTTCCGTTGAGTCAGGTTTTCAAACCGACCATCGGGAGCATATCGACGATTGGGACTGTCCGTTTGACAGCGCTCTGCACGCCATTGGGTCGAGGGCTCCGCCCAATGCCGTGAAGAGCTTCTCAACGTTTCACCCGATGCTGCAGGCGACGTTGGTTGCAACGGGGACGGACCTCGCCTGCGGCAATGGGTTAGACAATTCAGTTTTCATGCCTGAAAAAACTGAAACAACAGGATGATCTCTTTCGAACCTCAGCGTTTTTTTCAGCTCAAATCTCGTCACGGCGTTGGGCAGACACCTTTTGCTGACCGTCTCTCAATGGCGCGGGTGGTTGTTGATTCGCCGGCAGACTGTTTGTGGCGGCGAACCTTCCCTTTTAACGCAGGACGGAGCTGGTTGCAGTGTGACTGACGCTTTCGTGGCCTTCCGTTCGTGTGTAAGATCTGTCCGGGTGGTTTTGTTCCAAGGCAGGCGAAATGGTCAGCCGGAATGGTCGACATCAGTACCGGACATTCCTGGATTGCGAGGTGCGTGTGACTCAGAGAAAGCAAAGAGGTCCTGATCGCCGAACGATGCTGATGGCGTCAACCGGAGGACTGGTCGCAGGAGCGTTCCGCGGTCTGACGGCGGAAGCAAATGTTTCCGGAAGTGGTGGCGGGCGGGCGAAGTCCACGATCCTGTTTTTCCTGTGTGGCGGTGCGTCTCACATTGATATGTGGGATATGAAGCCTCAGGCTCCACTGGAATATCGCGGGCCGTTTCGTCCCATCGCGACGTCGTCTCCGGAAATCGAACTGTGTGAGCATCTCCCGCTGCTGGCTCGGCAGGCCCACCGATTTTCTTTGATTCGATCGGTTGGAGCGTCGGTGAATACGAACGATCACCACGCGGGATACTATTTCAACCTGACGGGGCATGTTCCCGACGTCACCTTTCGCACGCAGGGCAACGACCGACGACCTTATCCGGATGACTGGCCGTATATGGGTTGTGTCGTGGCCGCCAAACGTCCGGCTCATCCGTCACTGCCGAATGCGATTTCACTGCCACACATGCCCAGCCGTAAACCGTACACTCGACCAGGGCAGTTTGCTGCCCGGCTGGGGCTGCAGTTTGATCCGCTGTACCTGCAAAGCACTCGTGAAAACCCACTGTCCTTTTCGGCTCCTGCGTTGGAAATCCTCGCGGGGTCCAGTCCGGAACGCATCTCGGCAAGATCACAGCTGCTGACGGCGCTGGATGACGCTCGTCGAGATCTTGATCTTTCGCTGGCCGCAGGGACATTCGACAAACAGCAGGAGCGCGCGTTCGCGCTGCTGGCTTCGGCTGCATCGACGGATGCGTTTGATGTCACAAGAGAATCTGAGGCAACTCGGCACCGTTACGGCGAAACTGTGAACGGCATGAGTCTGTTGCTGGCTCGTCGACTTGTGGAAGCGGAGGTCCCGTTCATTACTGTGTTCTGGCTGGGGCACGGCATCAATTCTCCGTTGGCCAAAAAGTGTCGCAGTGCCGGAAGCTGGGATACCCACGGGAACAACTTCAACTGTTTGAAGGATGATCTGCTGCCGGAATTCGATCAGTGTTTTTCTGCGCTGGTTGAGGATCTGGCCGATCGAAACCTGCTTGATCAGACTACGTTGCTGGTGACCAGTGAAATGGGTCGGCAGCCGAAAATCGGTGACCGACGATCCGGAGGTGTGGAAGGAGCCGGGCGAGATCATTGGACTCACCTGCTCACCAATCTGGTGGCCGGTGGCGGCATTCGAGGGGGTCAGGTTTACGGATCAAGTGACCGTTACGCGGAATACCCCGCCGAGAAACCCGTCACTCCGGCTCATGTTGCACATACGGTTTATCACGCCATGGGCATTACCGATCTTCAGGCCATCGACGCGCAGAATCGCCCGTGGCAACTGCTGGATGAAGGTTATCCGCTGGTCGAGTTGTTTTAGAATCGCCCGTTCACTGTTGTCAGGTGGTTCACTGTTGTCAGGTGGTCCTGAGTTGGAACGCGCGAAGCAGGTCTCATGAAAT
>JAGQPY010000337.1 GCA_020426485.1 Planctomycetaceae bacterium | reverse complement strand
GCATTTGTAATGAACAGTTTTTCACCATTCACGACATAACTGTCACCGTCACGAACGGCCGTCGTTCGCAGAGCAGTCAGATCGCTGCCGGCTCCCGGTTCCGTCAGAGCGAAAGCCGACAGACGTCGCCCACTGGCCAGCAAAGGCAGATAGCGTTCCTTCTGAGCCGCAGAACCGAATGTTCGAATCGGATCAACAGCGCCGATACAGCCGTGCACCGATGCCAGCCCGGCCACAGTCGGTTCAATGGTGGCCATGCGAGTCAGAAATGAGGCAAAATTCTGAAACGGCAGACCACAGCCGCCATATCGTTTATCCACCAGCGCGCCCCAGTAACCGGCTTCGCCCAGTTCCGACAGAACCGTATCTGTCAGCTTGCCGGCTTCGTTGTAGAGCGTACCGTCGCGTCGATGGCGTCTGACAGTGGCCAATGAATCATTCATCATGCGGCGCACGTCGTCGGCGACGGGTGACGTCGTCATGCTGAACAGTTCGGTGGGAACTCGATTCTCCCAGACAGCTCGATGCACGGGACTGGCGGTCGTTCGATGCCGTTCTGCAAACAGAGCTTCCACCTGATCATCTGCCGCGTCCAGCGCACCGGTGCGGCGAGCTTCATCGGCGGACTTGCCTCCCAGTCGTAGTGCGGTTTCGGCAAAGGAAACATTGTCGTGGCGACGGGGATCTTTTGATGTTTCTTCCGGCGTTGGGTTTGTGACGTCGAGACTCATGACGACTCTCTCCTTCCCTTTGGTTGTTGCCCGCCGGTCAGGAACTGATCGACGGTCAGAATGAATGTCGCATACCAGTGTTCAAACGTTCCGTTGAGATGTTTTCTTTCAGGATCACTGAGGCTCTGATTCTTCAAAGCCCCTCTGCGATCAGCCCGTTACCAGATCAGCGGCAGGACGTCCTTGAGACGTCCGTTTTTCCACAAGCCATGCTGAAGGCTTAAACCGATCACCGTGACGAGCAATTAACACGTGAAGGTTGTTCAAGACCGTTTCCAGACCGATCTTCTCAGCCATCGCCATCGGACCACCTCGAAACGGAGCGAAGCCCGTGCCCAGAATCATCGCCAGATCGGCCATCCATGCTTCCGCAACAACGCCTTCATGCAGACAGAAACCGACTTCGTTAATCATGGGGTAAATCAGACGCCGCTGAACATCCGTGAGCCCATCGTCAAGAAATGTACCCGCAGGTCCGCCGCCGACACCCGGCATGGGACCGAGGTCTTCGGAAGACGGCCGGCTCCGTTTCAGGCGACTGGCTGAAACCAGCGAGGCCAGATCACTGACACCCGCACGATGATCTTTGCGGTAGACGTAGAAGCCCTGACCGCTCTTGCGTCCCATCCAGCCGCGAGCCACCATCTGACCCAGCAGCCGAATGACTTCTGCGGAGTCGGGCAGCACAGACTCCAGAGATGTCGCCACGTGCCATGCCACGTCGATGCCCACATGATCAATCAGTTCAATGGGGCCCATCGGCATCCCGAAGCCGCGGATTTCGCGGTCGATTTGCTCCACGTCGTGACCTTCCATGACCATCCGGACAGCCTCACCGATGTACGGAAACAGCACACGATTAACCAGGAAGCCCGGCGAATCACTGGTGATGACAGGTGTCTTGCCAAGTTTTTTCACCAGTTTCAGCAGAGCTGCCGTGGTGGCATCGCTGGTCTGACCCGCTCGCACCACTTCCACCAGATCCATGCGGTGCACCGGATTAAAAAAGTGCAACCCCGCAACTCGGTCCGGCCGACTGGTCGCATCCGCCATTTTTGTCACCGACAGCGCCGACGTGTTGCTGACGATCATCGCAGTCGGTTTCAGGACAGCATCCAGCGACGCAAACACGGCCTGCTTGACGTCCATCTTTTCCACAACCGCTTCAATCACCAGATCGCAGTCTTTCAGGTCGTCGAATGTCTCCGTGACAGTCACGCGATCCATCGCGGCATCACGTTCTACGGTCGACAGACGCTTCTTCGCGACCATTTCGTCCAGCAGGTTCTCGACGCGATTTCGACCGAGTTCCGCCAGTTCGGACGTCAGCTCTTTCAGGACCACCTCGTAACCTTTCAGAGCCGCCAGCTGTCCGATACCAGCTCCCATCGCTCCGGCTCCAATCACAGCAATCCGATGAATCGCCGGAGCACCGTCCCGCGTCGAATCCGGCAGTCGGCTGTTGAGTTCATTCAGTCGATTTTTCCCGACATCTGTTGATCCTGAAGACACCGGCTTCACGGAACTCACATCCATATTGCGAGCATCTTCACGCCAGAAAAACAGATTCAGGAGATTCCGGCACGTTGTCGTTTCGACCAGCCTGGTGAATTCATCACGCTCAGTGGCATATCCGTCTCCGGAATCAAATGCCGCACGAATCGCCCGAATCGCGGCTGTCAGCGCCGGATAATGTCGGGCGTCACGAGCCACATTCTTTTCTGCCAGCCGAAAGGCAATACTGCGACCGATGGATGTCTCGTCGGTAAACTTCTGCACCAAAGTGCGCCCTTTGGCACCACCCCGCGCAGCAGTCTTCTCACCGCCCGAAACGGCCGCACCTGCGACCTGAGAGGCAAACTTCATCACGTAGCTGTCCCAGTTCTCGGAGTCAGCGACGCCATCCACAAGTCCCGCCTTCAGAGCTGCACTGGCCGTCAGTTTTTTGCCGGTCAGAATCATCGGCAGAGCCGCGGACACACCAATCAGCTTTGGCAACCGCTGAGTCCCGCCCCATCCGGGAATGATGCCCAGCTGAATTTCCGGAAGTCCCAGCCGAGTCGCCCCGCTGTCCTGTGCGATCCGGTGTCGACACGACAACGCCAATTCCAGACCTCCCCCCAGACACGCTCCATGAATGGCCGCGACTGTCGGAATGGGCAGACGTTCAATCCGAGCAAACAGTTCCTGCCCGCGTCGAATCACTTCTTCAACCTCAGAACGGCCCTTCAGTCCCGCGATCTGCTTCACATCCGCGCCGGCAAAAAAGCCACTTGGCTTCGCGCTCCGAAAAACGACTACCTTCAGCGGTGAAGTGTTTTCCTTCGCAGCATTACCATGATCGGCGTCGGTCCGTTTTGTGATCGATGTACCTTCGACCACGGTGGTCGCCGTCCGAAGCTCCTGCTCCAGACCGCTGACGACAAAGTCGAATTCGTCAATCACCGAGGCGTCAAAAACGTTCATGGATCGACCGGCCACATCAACCCAGACGGTCACAATTCCGCCGTCAGTGCGGTCAATCCTGAGATGCTGTAATGCTCGCTTAATCATGGCTGTTTCTCCCGTCGTTGAATTCACTCCCCGGATCCTGTCCGTCTGATAAGCCGTTTATCTGAAACCATCAGTGAAGCTGGCCGCTAAGTTGCCTTACCGCTTCAATGCTCTCGGTCTCAACTGATTTCTCACACTTCCGTTTCAACCACCATTGCAACTCCCTGACCACCTCCGACGCACAAAGTTGCCAGCCCGCGTCGCAATCCTTTTTCCCGCAGCGACCGCAGCAGAGTAATGATCATTCGAGTTCCCGTCGTTCCGACCGGATGTCCCAAAGCAATTGCTCCTCCATGGATGTTCAGTCGATCCGTTGGAATAGTTCCCATGGGCGATGACATCCCGAGTTCTTTTTCCGCAAACGACTTCGATTCGAAGGCTTTCAGACAGGCCAACACCTGTGCGGCAAACGCTTCGTTGATTTCGAACAGGTCGAAGTTCTTCAGCGTCAGCCCTGTTTCTTTCAGAAGTCTGGCTGTTGCAAATACCGGGCCGAGTCCCATGCGGCGTGGATCTAAACCCGCGACGGCATAATGAGTTACGTACCCCAACGGCCTGTGATCACGCAGCAGTGGGCTGTCCGCAGATGTCGCGATCAGCGCCGCCGCGCCGTCAGTCAGAGGACAGCTGTTGCCTGCGGTCACGGTACCTTCTTTGTCGAAAATCGGACGCAGTTTCTGCAAAGCCTCCAGTGTCTGCTGATGTCGCGGACCATCGTCTTTCTCGGCAAGCCCGGGGACCGCAACAATCTCACCCGACAGAAAACAGCGCTCCTGTGCCACCGCCGCTCGACGATGACTCTCCAGCGCGAAGCGATCCTGTTCTTCTCGCGAAATCGAGAATTCTTTCGCCAGAACTTCCGCCGTCTGCCCCATGTTTAAACCGCTCACTGGATCGGTCAGCCCCTGCATGACACCGACGATGGGCTTCAGATGTCGTGGACGAATTCTGCTCAGCACGGCCAGTTTTGCCGCCAGTGATTTCGCCTTCTGCAACTGCAACAGAAGCCTGGCAGCTTCCGGTCGTACCATCAGAGGGATATTGGACATCGATTCCGTGCCGCCCGCGACGATTGTCGAAGACCGACCCTCATCCAGAATCTGCCACGCTTCCACGACAGATTCCATTCCCGATGCACAGTTGCGGTTAACCGTGTGAGCGATCCGATCCTGCGGCAGTCCCGCCTTCAGCGCGATGACTCGTGCGATGTTCGCCGAATCTGCCGGCCCAGAAACATTGCCCATGACCAGTTCGTCGATCAACTCCGGCGCGAGAGAAGTCTTCTGCAGGAGTCCTTCAACAGCCGTTGTGCCAAGGTCCATGGCATGCACGTCGGCCAGGCGACCATAAGCTTTGCAGAACGGAGTGCGGACGCCGTCCAGCACAGCCATTGGTTTTCGAGTGGTTTTCATGATTGTTTTCCCTTCGATTTTGGCGAAACTCTGATTCGCCTGACGCCCTGATTTATGCAGCTACTCCTTCAGCTTTCTTCGAATCACCTTCCCTAAAAAGCTGCGTGGCAGATCGGTCTCGCAGTGTTCATATGCTCGTGGTCGTTTGTGAGCAGACAGATGCTCTCGACAGTGTGCGATCAGCGAATTCTCGTTCCAGACGGCCCCCGGCTTCAGCACGATGAAGGCCTTCACCGCTTCGCCTCGATGTTCATCCGGGATACCGATGACGGCCGCGTCCTTCACATCCCGATGTGCCTTCAACGCGTGTTCGACTTCCTGCGGATAGACGTTGAAGCCGGACGTGATAATCATGTCTTTCTTGCGATCCACAATCTGGTACAGACCTTCCGGAGTTCGTCGAGCCATGTCGCCTGTGGACAGCCAGCCGTCATCAATCGCGGCAGAAGATGGCCGTTTTTCCAGAGTTCCATCATCCCGCAGCAAAGGACGGACTTCGTGCCAGTATCCCAGCATCACCTGCGGTCCGCTGACGAACAGTTCACCGACATCTCCATCAGCAACTTCCCTGAGCGCGGTCTCGGAATCGCCGCTCAGGATTCGGCAGTGCGTGTCCGGCAACGGAAGGCCGATCGTCCCGAATCGTGCATCACTGGTCAGCGGACCGACGTGAGTCACCGGCGATGCTTCGGAAAGACCGTATCCTTCCACAACCAGCGTGCCCGAAACTTCACTCATCCCCGAAACCGCACGCATCCGATTGCAGTGTTCTGCAAACTCACGGCCCACCGCTTCCGGCAGCGAAGCGCCGCCGCTGATGATCCACTTCAGTGAACTCAGGTCCGCAGGTCGTTTCCGAAGATGTTCATTCATGGCAACCAGCATGGCTGGCACTGCATGAAACACCGTCGGTCGATAGCGTTCGATCAGCTGAATGACCTGCCGAGAATTAAAGCGATGGTGCATAATCAAAGTGGCCGCCATCGCCGCACCACCCATCACGTTGGTCGACAGTCCATAACTGTGAAAGAACGGCAGGACGGAAAGCAGTGTTTCGCGGCCAATCGTTGCACCAGCCCAGTAATACTGCTGCCACGCATTGGCGACCATGCCACGATGACTGAGTGTGACGGCCTTCGGCTCACCGGTCGTACCGCCAGTGGGCAAAATGTACGCCGGAATCAGAGACCAGTCGCGACGATGACAGGCCGTCGATTCATCGTCAGCCGAAAGTACAGACAACTCGCGGGCCGCGTCAGCCTGCCCGGTACCATCGGCATCGACGGCATCCCAGAACCATTCCGAATGCCCATCGTTCGACGGCATCCACCAGTGGCCGGTCCGACGTTTTCTCAGATACAGATAACCGAGCTGCTCAACGAACGGCAGCTGAGGCCGCAGAGAAACCAGCAGCGTTTTCTCGGGTCGGTGTGGTCCGCTGATCAGGCCGGTCAGCATGTCCAGACACACCACCACTCGACAGTCTGTCGCTTCCAGCAGTCGATCGACTTCTTCAGGCACCGCCATGGGACTCAGAGCAACCGCGATGCCGCCAGCCCGCCAGATGCCGTTCAAAGCAATCAGGTACTCCGGCACGTTCGGCAGCAGCACTCCAACGCGGTCACCGGCCTGAACACCGATTCGTCGCAGAGCCGACGCCGTGCGGATCGCCTGCAGGTTCAGATCTTCCCAGGTCCACTGGACGTCGTTGTAGATGCACCCGACGCGGCCCGTCATCAGAGCAGCCGC
>JAGQPY010000336.1 GCA_020426485.1 Planctomycetaceae bacterium | reverse complement strand
TCCATCCCGTAAAGAATGCCGACGGCAAGGATTCACCGGCAACCGCCCAAGCCGCGCTCAGTCGCATTGGTCGCGAATGGCTGCGGGCTGCAGGCTGTGAGATCAGTGATCAGGCGACCGTGGAAATCAGTCCGGTGGTCGCTCTGGATGCCGATGAACTTCGACAGGCCATTTCGGCTGGCCACGTTGATGTCTCCACATTTACCGGACAGTCTCGTCAATCCGGTTGACTCAACACTGCAGCCTCGCAGGTTGACCCAACCAGTCGGTTGGGTGCCATGGCACAAGCGGTCTCACCATCGGTCGAGCCCTGTCGCGCCGACAGTGTTCAGCGTTCAGGCAGCAGACGAAGTGGTCATTCAAAGTCGCGATCATGCTCCGCGTGATTGTGTGGTTTGGGTGTTCGTGATGAAGATGGTCGACTTTGGTCTCGGTTTGGCGTAACGTGTCTGAACTTGGTTTGCGGCCATTTCCTTCCTCAGTCATCCCTGCCGGAGTTTCACGTCATGAATCGCTCCTGTCCTGCAAATGCCTCTGATCGCGTCGTTCTGCGAGGCCACTGTTCTGATCACCACTTGCTCGATCGGATCACGCATGTTTCGTCGTCGAGTATCATCTCAGCCCCACGAGGCCTGCGGTCAAAGCTTGCATTGCTGGTCGCTGTCGGTGTGGTAACCGTCGGAATGAGCGGGCGTCCGGCGATCGGTCAGTCAAAGCCAGCGAAGACGGACGCCAACATCACAGCCGGAACACGAACTCAGGCGATCCTTGACGAGACGGCGAACTGGACGGAGCTGTTCAACGGCAAAGACCTGAACGGGTGGAAGGGGGACACCGGCGGTTACGTTGCGGAAGACGGTGTTCTGGTCTGCAAAAAGGGTGGGAAAAATCTGCTGACGGAGAAACAGTATTCCGACTTTGCATTTCACTTTGAGTTTCGGCTGGAAGAAAGCGGCAACAATGGGATTGGTATTCGCGTGCCGGCGGATGGGCATCCGGCCAGTTCCGGAATGGAGATTCAGATTCTGGATCACCATGGTTCGCTCTATGAGGGCGAAGCGGACATGGGTAACGGCAAAAAGCGAAAGCTGAGCTGGCTGAAACCGTGGCAGTATCATGGTTCGGTGTACGGAATCGTGCCGGCAAAAATCGGCTACCTCAAACCGGTGGGCGAATGGAACTCCGAAACCATCATCGCCATCGAAGACCACATCATGGTCATTCTGAATGGCGCGGTGATTGTGGATACGTTTCTGGAAGACGTCACCCCGGTTGATGGGGGCGCTCATCCGGGCATGAAGAATCGAGCCGGGCATCTGGTGCTGGCGGGTCACAGTGACCGCGTTGAGTTTCGAAATCTGAAGGTGGCCGAATACGCAGCGGCGGCTCCGGAACTGAAGAACGCGGAGCACAACGTTCCGCCGTCCGGATTTCGTGCCTTATTCAATGGACAGGACCTCAACGGATGGAAAGGACTGGCTCATAAGAACGCCAACGACCGTCGAGCACTCAGCGGCAAGGCTCTGGAAGAAGCTCAGGCAGCC
This sequence comes from Planctomycetaceae bacterium, assembly GCA_020426485.1. Classification (GTDB taxonomy): domain Bacteria; phylum Planctomycetota; class Planctomycetia; order Planctomycetales; family Planctomycetaceae; genus JAGQPY01. The sequence goes on along the minus strand of JAGQPY010000336.1, from coordinate 4,919 downwards.
GCCGACATGGTCATGAAGGATCACTGGAGTGTCAGAGACGGCGTCCTGACCTATGACGGCAAAGGGCAGAGCCTGTGTACGGCCAAAGACTACGGTGACTTTGAACTGTATGTCGACTGGAAGATTCCACCGGGAGCGGATTCGGGGCTGTATCTTCGCGGAACTCCGCAGGTTCAGATCTGGGATCCGTGGGATGCTCGCGTGAAGGACGGTCAGTCACCTCCGGGAACTCCGGAAGAATGGGTCAATCAATACGCCAACGGCCGCAATCTGGGTTCCGGTGGTCTGTGGAATAACAAACGTTGGCGCAACGCGCCGCTGATTCTGGCAGACCGAAAGCCCGGTGAGTGGAATACGTTCTTCATTCGGATGGTCGGCGAAAAAGTCAGCATCTGGCTGAACGGCAAGCTGATCGTCGACCGCGTCAGGCTGGAAAACTACTGGGACAAGACCGGCATGACGCCGATTCCTCGCGCTGATCAGATTGAACTGCAGCATCACGGCAGCGAACTCTTCTTCCGCAATCTGTACATTCGCGAACTTCCCTTCTAGCGAACGTCGCCCACAGCCGGTCGCCGGATCTTCTGATCCCGCGCCCGGCTGCCAGTGCGGGGTTGTTGTGATGACGTGTTGCTTCCGGACGTGTTGTTTCTGTGAGTGAACTGTTTACATGTTGACGCTCGCCATCCTGTCGACCGGCCTGATCATTGTCGTCGGCGGAATTCTTGCTCTGCGACTGCCGGCTTTTGTCGCATTGATCCTGGCCGGGCTGACGGTTGGCCTGCTGACTCCGTCTCGCCTGATTGAACGTGCGGCGGTTCTGGAAAAAGCCGCCCCCGTGAAACAGCTGTCGGCGGAGACTCAGACGCTGCAGCATTCGCAGAATCTGGAGGCGGGGCCGTTCACGCTGCTGGCTGATGCTGGTTCAGAAACGCCTTTGCAAATTCTGGGCGACATCGACCTGCTGCCGGTCGATGACGCGCCGGTAGCAGATCCTGCCGGCGCGACAGTGGACTCCAAATGGATTTCGAGGAGATTTGAGATTCCGGGACAACCATCGGTGCCCGTCGCGGAATGGTCCCAGACGGCACGGACATTCTGGCTGGTTTCGCCGTCCGTTGCGGCCAGCGCGGTTCAGGACAGTCAGAAGTTCTTTATGGTTCGACTGACATCCGCGCTGGGTGAATACTGCGGCAGCCTGGCGATTATGATTGTGGCGGCTTCCATCATTGGTCGCTGTCTGCTGGACAGTGGAGCTGCCAGCTGCATCGTCAATTCCACGTTGAAAGTTGTCGGCGAACAACTGGCGCCGGCGGCCTTTGTGGTCAGCGGATTTGTGCTGGGAATTCCGGTCTTCTTCGACACCGTGTTCTACCTGATGATTCCGCTGGGCAAGGCTCTGCGGCTGAGGACGGGGGGAAACTATCTGCTGTACGTTCTGTCGATTGTTGCCGGTGGCACGATGGCTCATTCACTGGTGCCGCCGACTCCGGGACCGTTGTTTATCGCATCGGAGTTTCAGGTCAGTATGCCCACGATGATGATCGGCGGCACGGCGGTGGGCTTGTTTGCTGCGGCTGTCGGAATGCTGTACGCGGTCTGGGTCAATCGTCGCTGCGAGCTGCCTCTGCGAGATATGCCGGAGACACCGACGACCGATACCGCTGAAGATCAGCGTCAGCCTGAACTGTGGGCCGCTCTGTTGCCCATCCTGCTGCCCGTCGTCCTGATTTCTCTGGGCGCGCTGTTGTCGAAGAGTGCAGACGGTGAACATCTTTTCGCTGGGGTCACGATCGGTGCATCATTGGCTGCGGTGATCAAATCGCTGAGCGACCGGAATCTGGCGCTGCTGATTTCAGCGGCCACGGCCGTGGCGGTGCTGGTGCAGACAAAGCGGCCTTCGCGTCAGAAGCTGGCGGACGCTCTTCATCACGCTGTGACCAGCGCCGGGACAATCATTCTGGTGACAGCGGCGGGAGGCGCGTTTGGGCGAATGATGCGACAGACCAGCGTGGCCGAACTGCTTCAAAATCTGCCTGACACGTCTCCGGCACTGGTTGTGATTGCGGCCTTCTTTGTGACGACGGCCGTCCGAACGGCTCAGGGATCGGCGACCGTGGCGATGTTCACGGCGGCCGGCATCTTTGGCGGCATCGTGACCAGTGGAGCTGCGGGTGTTGATCCGCTGTATGTTGCTCTGGCGGTTGGCTGCGGTTCCAAGCCAGTTGCCTGGATGAACGACAGCGGCTTCTGGGTAATTACTCGCATGAGCGGCATGACGGAAGCCGAAGGACTTCGATACGTCAGCCCGATGACAGGGATTGCAGGCCTGGCCGGGCTGGTGGCGATTCTGATTTCCATGACTCTGTTCCCGCAGAACCCCGTCGATCAGCTGCTCAATTCATTCTCAGCCAGCTGACAAAATACAGCGCCAGCGAATCAGAGTCCGGCGAAGCCTGCCTTCCGCAACGACACAGAAAAACGTCGCCGGGAACTACGCCCTGCGACCGTCACACCCCGGCTGCCTGACCACGCCGCCGCATGCAAAGTTACGGCTTTTCGTTGGAATCCGAGCCTGCGGGTGACTTCGTTGCTGCACCGTCTTTCGGCGATTCGCTGGTGGTTGTTGCATTGTCTGTTGACGTCGCAGAATCCGGCGGCTGCTTTGTTTCGGAGTCCTTCGATGTGCCTTCCAGCTTCTTGACGATGTAATCGATCGCGGCCTGCAGTTGAGTATCTTCGAACCTGACAGAATCTTCGTCTGCCGTGCTGCTGTTGTCACTGCCGTTTCGTACGCTGGCACGGCGCAGGACGTCGCGGCGTTTGCGATCACGGTCCCATGCGGCCCACTGGCGTCGGTCATACGGGATGACGAAGCCTTCGTCCGGAGTCACGCCCCACTGGTCTTTGGGCGTCATATCGGGAAACCGGTGAATGTTCACACCGCTGGGGCGATGATAGCTGGCCGTCGTCAGTTTCAGTGCGCTGTCACCGCCTTCCATGCGGATCACATTCTGTACGCTGCCCTTTCCCCACGTTCGTTCGCCAATGACCACTGCTCGATGATTGTCCTGCAGACACGCGCTGAGAACTTCACTGGCCGACGCGCTGTAGTTGTTGACCAGAACGGCGATGGGAAACTGAGGATATGTGCCGGACTTCTTTGCACTCCACGAACGTTCCGGCACATTGCGTCCGCGCACACTCACGATGGTGCCTTTTTCCAGGAACATGTCGGCAATTTCGATGGCAGCTTCCAGCAGGCCGCCCGGATTGAATCGCAGGTCCAGAATCAGGCCCTGGACGTCTCTTTCCACAAGGCTGTCGATGGCGGCCTTGAGTTCGTCGGCGGTGTAGCGGCTGAAATGCGAGAGCCGGATGTAACCAATCCTGCGTTCGGTGTCGTACATGAATTCCCACTGGTCCTTGTCGTTATACGAATTCCCCAGCACCGTGGGAGCTTTTATGAGTTCTCGAATCAATTCAACGTCTTCCGGTTCGGAACCTTCTTCGGGATGCTGAATTCGCAGTTTGACGGGCCTTCCGACAGGCCCCTGCAGTTTTCCAACGGCTTCGGACAAAGTGATACCGTCGGTCGACTTACCTTCGACTTCCACAATGATGTCTCCGGCTCGAATACCGGCTCGATACGCGGGAGTTCCAGGCAGGGGACTCACCACAATCAACTGTCCCTGTCTGGCATTGACGGTGATTCCGATGCCACCGAATTCCTGTTCAACCATCTGATTAAAGCGGCTGACATCCTGCGGCGGGATGTAGTTGGAATACTGGTCCAGGTGGCTGAGCATTCCCTGAATCGCAGCCTCCATCAGCTCACGGCGATCCACATCGCGGACGTAGTTGGATTCAATCTGCTGAAACGTTTCCACAAACAGCGACATCAGTTCATAGTTTTCACGTTCCTTCGCGCGAGTATCATCGGCCAGCGCACAGGAACCCAGCATCAGGACAGCGACCGCCACGTTTAGAAGCGGATTCAATGAGAAAAGACGATTGATGTCGGCTGAGGAACGGGAATGAGCCGTGTTCGCAGTCAGAGGATTGGCCTGAAGCTGCGCGGAGCGGGACGACGTGGGGCGGGAAGGCATGGAGCTGTCTCCGGAGGAAAAACTGAGCGGTGCTGCCGGATACGATATCGGATGGTGCGATGGCAGGTCGAGTGTGTTCCTGAACATCTGCGGCAGGCGATGGTTTCCGGAGTGTTCTGTCGACGAATTCAGATCTGCCTGTCTTATGGATATGGCGAGAAGATGGGGCGGATTCAGGAGGCTTTTCAAGCGTTTTTCAGTGGTTAGACTGCTCGCTGAATTCCGGAACAACGGCATAAAAACGGCCGTCGAATTCCATCGCCACCAAAACCGAACCTCAAAGCTGAAATATCATGCAGGACAGAGATCTTCACGATGGACGAAAAGACGGCCTGAAACCACTGGTCAGTCTGGATCTGGAAAGAATTCAATCCTTCTCCGATCTGCTCAACGCCATGTCCGACACGGCCTTCTCCGGTCGATCGGCCGGTGAGGCGGCCCGTATTCTGACCAACATGTTTCGGGATCAGAACTGCGGTGTTGTGATGACCATTTCCGGCGCGATGACAGTCGCGAAGCAGGGAAAGATTGTCTGTGATCTGATTGATCGCGGCTGCATTCAGGCGGTCGTTGCGACCGGAGCCCTGATTGCTCACGGGCTGACGGAATCCATTGGGCTGACGCACTATCGTGTCGACCCGAATCAGTCCGACGAAGAACTGTTCGAAAAAGGTTATAACCGCATCTATGACACTCTGGAGATGGAAGCCAATCTCAACGATCTGTCTCTGATGGTTGAAGACGTTCTGCGCGAAGAGCAGCCGGAAAACGGCATCTGGTGTTCCCACACTTTCTGCCGCGCGATCGGGA
>JAGQPY010000335.1 GCA_020426485.1 Planctomycetaceae bacterium | reverse complement strand
GGTGTTGAATCATTGTATGCACCATCGGGCCATCCTCTCAGTTTATCTGCGAATGACGGGCCTGGAGCTGACTCCTGTTTATGACGAGTGATTGAAGTTCGACGGTCTGAGCTGGGAACAGCCTTTGGGTTCCCAACGCATTCATTGAGCAGCATGAACGCAGGTCGGACGCGTGTATTTCTCCGGTCGGTTTGGGCACACGCGCTGCCGCTGACATGTCGCAGACGGGGGCAAACGCTACTTTCCGGTCATTTGCATAAGCGACCGACGTCGTCGTCAACGTCGAAGATGAGTTCCGCGTGATAGAGATGAGTCCAGTCGTTGAAACGCTGATAGCTGCGAAGAGCGTCGATCAATTTGGCTTTGATGGGATAGGTCGATTCGACACCGTCGACACGCACAATCAATGGCACGTCGAAGTTGACCATGTTTGGGTGTAACCAGATTGAGAAACTCCGGACATTCTGAGTTTGAATCTCAATTCGGTTTCCGTCCTGAATGCCGGCTTCCACGAGCCCGGCATTGATGGGGATGGTTGTGAGATGAAGGGACTGTTTGTGAAAGGCTTCTGCAGTTTCGCGAAATGCAGGAGCGGGACCTTCGCGGACAATCTGATCAAACTCGATCGTGCCGTCGCCGATTTTGTGAATCGTCACCCAATGGCTGTGAGGAGTTGGGGTATCGGATGTTGCTCGCCAGCCTCGAGGGGACAAAGCGACGACATGGCGAGGATACCGCTGTCGACGAAGTGCTTGTGTCCATTCCGCCAGCTGCTTCATCGCGTCCGTTGCCGGGCGAATGGCATGATTGCCGTCGTCTTCCACGTAGGTTGCGGCCATGCCGAAGTCTTTCAACCGGTTGGCAGTGGTCCTTGAATAGAACACGTCCGTAAAGCGAGGGCGTCCGCCTTGGCCGTTCTGATCGGGCGGCGAAGCGTCGTGAACACCATGCCGCAGGAACAGCGGCAGCCCCGTCCATGCCTTCCAGTGCATCGTCTTCCAGCTTCCGGAAAAGATGAAGCCCCCTGCCAGCTGGTCGTTCAGTCGCTGACACAAGTGGTACGCTCCAAAGCCGCCCATCGAATAGCCACCCAGCACAATGCGGTCGCGATCGATGTTGAACCGATGGCTGCATTCATCAATCACGGCTCGAATGTAGGCATCCGCTTCGGGGACGTTCCAGCGTCCGCCGGTCGATTCGTTCCACGGTGCCGAAGGAGCGACCAGAATGAATGGCAGATTGGCCATGAAAGGTTGGAGCCCTATGCTGGCCGGGTCCCCGTCGGGATGCGTCACGACGTGCAGCGGATGATCGCGAGGCGTCGTGGGACCGCCTCCATGCATAAAGATCATCAACCCAAACGGGGTTTCCGGAACGTAGCTGTCCGGAACGAAAAAGTGCAGCAAATCATCGGGGTAGGTCTGCCGCAACACCGGGTGCGAAAACGACTGATTCGCCAATATGCCAGCGACATCGTCGTGATCCTTGGCTACGGATAACGCAAGCTGTTCGACGATGGGGGCGATGTCGCCGGAATACGATTCAATCGTCTTCACGATGTCGTCCTGCGGCTGCGAATTCGGTTGCAGGAATTCACGACAGGCAGACGACAGATCATCTTCGAAACTGATCTGAAATGATTCGCCGTCGACATTCACCGTGGCCGAGTTGCCTTCACCTGATAAGTGGACTCGGCCTGCCAGTGACTGAGTTTCCTCGGCCGTCTGATTCAGGAAAGTCACGACGCACGCCCAATGGCTGACGTTAGTCAGCGACTTTGCGTCATCGCTGATCAATGCGATGGATTCCTGAAGGTGTGGGCGTCGTGGATCAATACGGTTCCTGTCGTGATGCAGCATGATGTTGTCTTTGCCGTCGCTGCGGCAGACGACGTAGCCGATTCGGTTGTCAATATTCAGCCAACGTGAATGCAGCGGCGTTGTTTGCTGCGGGCTGTCCGTGCCCAAAGTCTGCAGCGTTCCAAATTCTCCATGCAGTTTGCGCTTGTTTTGACCAACGGCATAGCCCAGCCCTACGATCCCGGTCTTGCGATACTGCCACTGAAAACCGTCCTGAGGTCGCAGTCGTTCGGCGTATACCGTGAAAGCTCCGGCGGGCGACGCGTAGTGGAAGTCGTGCAGCAGTGTTCCCTTGCAGCGAACGAGCGTTCCGGAAACGGCGAAGTCTTCCTCGCTGGTGTTGATCGAGAGGTTGCGGAGCTGGCAGAATTTATCAGAACTGTGTTCTGCGTTGATGACGCCGGTGTAGCTGGTGAAGTGCGGCCAGACCACGCTGCTTTCGCTGCTGGGAATCGCCAGCGCCATTCGCTTTTGAGCCCAGGTAAAAGAAGCAAACTTGTCTGGTGTTCGGTGAAGAACGGCCCGTGCGCTGTCCAGTTGCGTGATTCCGTTGGCGGTCGCATCGAATTCTTCGCGTGATGCCGGCGGTGTCAGAGAGTCGCTCACGGCATGCAGCGCATAGCAAATGATCAGTCGCGTGGCACACATTCCTCCGTATTCCAGATCGCGACGTCCGTTGTAGTAACCTCCTTCGGCCTGCTGCCGGAGCCGTATGTGTTTCATGGCCGTGTCTTCCAGGTAAGCGGCGCGGCGGTCGCCGCTGAGTTGTCTTCCTGCGGCGTAGGCCAGAATGTCGCTGCACTGTGTTTCGTAAATTTGCCAGTCATTTCCTCCGAAGTAAATGGCGGCTGCGTTCCAGTTCATACAGCGACAAAGCAGGTCAAACACTTCGGAAACATGATGGTGACAAGCCGCGGGCGGTTGTCGATCGACCATTTTCCAGTGAACCGCGTTTTCAAGCAGCATCGTGAGCGAGTTCTTCAGATAGCCGACATGCACCAGACCGTGGTTCTCCACAGTGAAGTCGTCATGCGCGTTGACCGTTGTAACCCATGATCGAATCGGTTGTTGATCGTCACCGAGCGTTTCAACTTCAGCGTCGGCCGTCACCGAAAATGTGTTGTACATAAATCTCTTCGCTGCCGTTTCCCATGCGGCAGAGTGTTCATGATCAGGAAGCATGTTGCACGCCAGTGATGTGATCGATGCATTCCATGCATTCTCTTCGGCTCCGGTGTCGTTACGAACGCTGCTCTTGGGTTGAACCGCGATGAAGCGATCAGACTCGGCCACGATCATCTTCTTCACGGCTTCGCGAAGATCATCGTCGAGTGAATTCCACGACTGCCATGCGGCCATTGCGACGGCTCGCGCCCACATCGCCGATTGCCAGCCGTTGCCCCATGGCTTCCCATTGGCACACGAACCACCATTCGCAACATGACTGGCGGTCAGATACCGCAGCAGGCCAATCGACTGACTGCTCATCGCCGCTCGCTCCACATCGGACAAAGTCGAGTCGGGTTGCCGTGATGCTGCGAGAAACGACAGCACAATGGCCGCATAGGCTGTCGGCCGCACGTCATTTTCCATGTGACCAGGACGGCCAATAAAAAGTTGACCGCTGCGATTCGGGACAGGTTCCACGCGGGAGCTGACAATTCGGCCCCAGTCGAGGATCGATGCATGGTACTCGGCCAGGACATCGCGCTGTTGCTGATTGACCGCCGCCGGGGCGAAGACTCGCGGATTGATTTTTGAAGCAGTCGACGGCTGGGCCATCGACTGCTCACCAGAACCCCACAGCAATAACGTTGCAGCGATGACGGTGATCCGCATCAGGTCCCATGGCAGCGTCATCCGGAAAGTTCCCTCGTCAATTGAACGGATTGTCGAACAGAAGCAGTGAAAGGACGTGGTGTGTTCCGGCGACAGATGGCAGCAACCGTGTCACGATGCCTCCGGACTCAGTCTCGGTTTACCAGATTGGCCAGAGTGCGTCCGAATAGCCTTGCGGAGTTGTCGTCTTCGCCGGTGATGATCTTTCCGTCGACCATCACATCATCTTCGGATGTTCGAGGGTCACCGATCGAACGAACAGGCGTCAGTCGAGCACCATTCACTTCGGCATTCCAACGCGACAGGGGAACGTCTCGCAGTCCGGGATAGCTGCCCCCGGGGCTCTGTCGTGGTGAACCGACGGCCTTGCGACCATCGAGAATACTCCTGCCATCGACTCGTGCCCAGGCCAGCACGGAAACCCCATGGCAAAGCGCGCCGACGATTTTGTCCTGACGCATGAAGTCGGTCAGCAGTTTGTTCACAGCCTGCTTTATTCGTGGATCGCCGTTGTAAGATTGATTTCCGTACCGACCCTGAAAGGAATACTGGTACATCGACGATCCCCATCCGCCGGAAAACATGATGGCATCGTAGTTGTCGGCCTTCGCTTCGGTAATTGCCAGATCCGGCATGACTTCGCCTGAACCCTGTTCTCCGGAATTGCGATGCGGGCGGCAGACGGTTTTCGTTCCCGCAGCCACGTCAACAGCGATTCCCGCCCTTTCAAGTTCCTGTCGCGGGTCGTTGTATTCCCGGTAGAAAAAGTCCTGATTAGCGATCACCAACAGCACTCGCTTGCCAGTCTTCCCGCGTACCGCTGATCGGCGCATGGCCGGTTGATCGCTGTTCGGCCCCGTGCCTGATTCGGATGCCGTGGAGGGAGATGCGCTGGGGGACGTGCCGTTCGAACCAGCCGGATTTCTCCGCGAAGGCACACCTGGTTGGCCGGTGGTTGCGGAATTGGCAGCCATCAATCGAGCGTCGCCAATCAGGCGCACTTCAACGGAGTGGAATGTGGTTTCTGAATCGTGGGCTCCAAGGCCAAGAGACGATGTGTTGGGGATTTGCCAGATTCCGTGAGTCGAGAGATCCGCACCATCCGTTGCGTGCTCCGCGATCAATTTGTCGTCCAGGAAGGCTCGCACCTTGTCTCTTCGAACTTCGACTCGCATGGTGTATCGTCGCCCATTTTCCAGCGTCTGGTTTTCAGTGCGAGTTGCGTTATCACGAATGCCGCGCCCACCGATCATCTGCAGTCCTGCGAGATGCTGTCCCCATGCATCGACTTCAAAAGTTGCCTGACCGGGCCCATCAGCAAAGATCAGCGCGACGGAATGCACGCCTGTCCGGCGAGTAAACGAAACACGAAACTCGTATTCGGACGTGGGCTCGAAAGGCAGCGTGATGCGTGAACCACCGGTGGCTCCCGTTGTCAGCTCACCGTCAGCCAGTCGCCACGTTCCGGCTACAGTCTGCGACGACGCATCAAACGATTTGATCAGATTCCGCCAGGGGCCATCTTCCGCCAACAGGACTGTCGCTTGAAAAAACAGCATGACCGCACTGTAAATAACCTGTCGATTCATCGTTTGAACTCCCGTCTCGATCAATCAAAATACTAAACGCCTGCAGACCTCAATCAGCGAAGTCTGTTCGAATGGGAAACAATTTCGGACACTTTTCGCTGATCGCCACCGACCTTGCGTCGGTGGAATCTGTCCCGGTGGCGATCAGCGAGAGTGTCCAATTTGGCACGCAATCACGAACCCGATTTCGCAGGCAAATCAGCCTGTTGTTCTGATTCCAGTCGGTCGAGGCCGTCGCTCAACGCAGACAGTCCCCCGCAGCAGTTGATTCATTGCTGTCGGCGACAGCGTGGTCTCCAAAGTTTCGCGGATGGGCTGGCAGACATCGTAACGTTGCCGGGCCATACTTCGTCCCGCATCAATCAGAAAAATCCGCCGCGTACGCCGATCTTGATCGTCCGTTTCGCGCCGAACCAGAGATTTGCCTTCCAGCAATTCCAGCATGCGTCCCATCGTAGTTGGGTCGAATGCACACAACTGTCCAAGCTCTCGCTGACTGATTCCGTCCCGCCGACACAAATGGCGAAACACAGCAAACTGATCGGCCGTCATGCCAAAGTGGCGAAACATCCGTTTCTGAGACGGTTCACCTTCAGAGAGGCTGACCTGAGATGATGCGCGGGCGATTCAGCGAACGACTTCATCGACAGCAGGTCTCTTTTCTAATTCGCTGGCAGCACTGTCGTGTACGACTCCAACAAAGCGAGCAGTGCGACGTGGAATTAACGCGAAATACATTAGTCGGCATGCCGAGTATCTGCAACGAGTGGATTCGGTCTCGACAACCATTTTCAAATCTCACCGACGAACGCTGTTACGGCGACAGACCATGGCCCCGACTCCTGCGGAACCTGAATCTGCAACTTGTTACTGACTGGACCCCGCACGTTTCATCATCACGTTCCACTGCTGGCGATGCAGATGCACTGTTGCGATACTGCTCGTCACGATTCGAATGATGTTCCAATTCATACAAGTGCCCCGGAAAGGGAACTCACGATGGCCATGGAGGTTCTTGTTCTTCCCCACGATCCCGCGTGGAGAGACATGTTTCTGGCGGAGTCACGATTGATTCTGTCAGCTTTGGGGCAGAATGCCCTGGCCGCGCATCACATCGGCAGCACGGCCATTCCGTGCATCGTCGCTAAGCCCGTGATCGACATGCTGGTTGTCGTGAAAGA
>JAGQPY010000334.1 GCA_020426485.1 Planctomycetaceae bacterium | reverse complement strand
CATGGCTGGTTTGACAAACGCTGGATGTACGAAGAATCGATGAAGATGCCGCTGATCGTCAAGTGGCCCGGTGTCACCAAACCGGGGGCCGTCAATGAAGACCTGGTGCAGAACCTGGACTATGCCGAAACATTTCTGGAAATGGCCGGCACTGAGGTTCCGTCCGATATGCAGGGAGCCTCACTGGTGCCTCTCCTTCAGGGCAACACGCCCGCGAACTGGCGCGACAGTCTGTACTATCACTATTTTGAATTTCCGGCCGTTCACATGGTGGCTCGCCACAACGGTGTGCGAACTCGACAGCACAAGCTGATTCACTTCTATCAGTTTGGCGAATGGGAACTCTATGATCTGCAGAAAGATCCCGAAGAACTGACCAACGTCTACGGTCAGCCCGAATACGCTCAGGTCACCGCCGATCTGAAGGCTCAGCTGATTGCTTTGCAGAAGCAGTACAATGAAGATTTCGACATGTCGGTCATGAATGCGGAATGGCAGGCACAGTACCGCAAACCGGAACTGGCCGAATAGCGATCGCTCTTTCGACCACAGCTGCCCGCTTCAGTTCTCTTCGGGCTTATACCAGCGGTGAAGTCTGGGCAGCTGCGCGTCGGAAACTTCCAGTCCGGCCAGCTGGACGGTGCGAGCGATGTCGGCGATCGATGTCAGCTGCAGTTTTCGAGCGATATCGGTGCGGTAGCGTTCCACAGTTCGCTGAGCCACTCCCAGTTCTCGGGCGATTGTCTTCAGCGGCATTCCGTGGCCCATCAGAGCCAGGACTTCCAGTTCGCGACGTGTCAGAGCATCCAGCGGACCAAGGTCGACCAACTGCGAATCGACGCGCGGATAGTTGTCCTGTTCTTCGGCCGCGTTCGCTCCCTGGCGAGTAATCGAAATCACTCGGCGCTTGGCCGCTTCCTTCTGTTCCATCGGCCAGATCAGTGATTCAGTGTGTCGGCCGCCACGAATGTGTCGCAGCACGATCGGCTCGCCGGTTTCAATCACCTTGCGAATCACGGGCATGCGTTCGGCTGCAAACTCGCGGCCCTCCACGTCTTCAATCGTCAGGCCGACCGGATTGAAGTTGCCGCCATAGAAGATCTCCATCGCCTGTCGATTGCAGAACAAAACCAAACCGTCTTCATCGATGATCAGAACGCCCACCCCGGGCTGACTTTTCAGAATCTGCCAAAAATCGTCTGACATCGTTCGCCTCGGCCCTGCGGTCGCATTTTGTTCTGCGGTGAATCAACGTGGTGAGCATTGAAACCGCTGCGCTCACGACTGGCAAGTCATCATTTCCATCTCAGTGTATTCCGACAGAACTGCGCGTCAGGTTGCCAATGGAAGGAGCTTCAGCGATTCCCACGCGACCTTGTTATCGAAGCTGGCCACGTCCGTGGGTAACTGTCGTATGGATAATTCCGGGAAAGGGCCTGAGACGACAAGGCCTGACAATTTCCTGTGTAAGCCGGACGACAGGCAGATTCGTCACGACCGGAGGAGCATTCAAATGATTCAACAAGCCAACAACTGATGAGTTCCGTCATCAGTCAACCGGCGCCACAGATTTATGCCGATGCCGCATTGAAAAAATGCGGTGAGTACCGGGTACTCAGCTTCCGGACGGTCGTCGTCGCTGGAAACCATTCGACGCAGACCGTCGCCGGTGGCCGACGCCGACGTGGTTTCACCATTCCAGGTGGTCAGCCATCTCCGGTGAGTGCATTGGAAGAGACAACGTGAACACCAGAGAAGAAACGATATCCGCCAAAACAATGAAGACTCCGACCGAAGCCGGAGTCGGTTGTCTGCTGCAGATTCACCCACTGGACATCTGCGGCAACCTGGTGCAGCTTGTGCAGAACGAGACAACAGTCGGCCGCGAAGCTCGCTGCGGACTCCACATTCCCGACTCATCCGTTTCCCGCAGCCATGCGATCATTGCACGAACGGGGGATGAATACCGCGTCACCGATCTGGGGAGCACCAACGGCACCTGCGTCAATGAACAACGCATTGAATCCGCCATACTGGAACCTGGCGACCGGATTCAGTTTGGAAGTTTCATTTTCAAGTTTCTGTCCACGAATCACATCGAACTTCAGTACCACGAAGCCGTCTATTCGATGATGACGCGCGACGGACTGACGGGCACGCTGAACAAGCGATCGTTTCTGGAAATTCTGCACCGGGAATTCTGTCGAGCCGCACATCGCAGCACGCCCCTGTCACTGATTCTGTTTGACATCGATCACTTCAAATCCGTCAATGACACGTGGGGGCACATGGCCGGTGATGAGGTTCTGCAGGAGATGGGACGCCGCGTTCAGAGCGTTCTGGCGGAACATGATGTCTTCGCGCGGTACGGTGGTGAAGAATTTGCAATTCTCCTGCCTGACGTCGTCGTTTCCGAAGCAACTGAAATCGCGGAACGCTGCCGACATCACGTCGAAGCCACGCCGTTCACCACCAGCGCCGGGCCGCTGGAAGTGACCATCAGTGCGGGAGCGGCGGACATGTCCGGCGTCACTGATCTGCAGACCGAATCGCAGTTGATTCAGCTGGCTGATCAGCAACTTTATGCAGCCAAGCGCGGTGGAAGAAATCGTGTCTGCTGCTGAGAATTCACCGCGCTCCGGCAGCGCCGTTCCCGATCGTGTCGGGACAGCAGACCGCGATCCGCAGATCGATGTCGCAGCGACCTCGCCGGACGACCTGTCCCTGGTTGCTCAGTTATTCGCTGCCGGTCAGCGACAGGACATTTCCTCCGACGTCGTGATGGACGTCCTGCTGGAGGCGCTGAAGAGTGGTCGGCGAGTCGAAGATGTCGTGTCTGACGCCGATCTTTTGTCGCGTCGTCAGCGAGAATCCCTGCAGCATCTGCTGCGTGACCATTCGCACGGATCGATGCAGCGACGAAGCACCATCGACCATGGACGACTGGGTGACACGCAGCAGGTCGAACATGCTTCGGTTGATGTGGCCGCCATTCAGGAAGCCGCCCGTCAAAAGGCAGCGCGTTCCGATGCGATGGCTGACAACCAGACGGTCGATGGCACTTTGGCGCTGACCGACGCGACGGAACATGCGCGATTTCAGGCCGAATGTGCGGAACACCTGCCTCTGGGAGCAGAACGCTATCACGAAGCCGAAGAAATCGGACGCGGCGGCTGGGGTGTTGTTGTTCGAGCCGTCGATCGTCAGCTGGAACGCGATGTCGCTGTCAAGAAACTGGGGCCTCAGGCACGTTACCAGCCGGAAATCAGTCAGCGGTTTCTGCACGAAGCCCGCATTACGGCTCAGCTGCAGCATCCCGGTATCGTTCCCGTCTATGAACGCGGCGTCGACCTGCAGACGCGCCAGCCATTCTACGCGATGAAGCTGCTGGAAGGCGTCACGCTGCGAGACGTCATCGCAGAGTATCACGCAATGCCGTCCGGAGCGGAAAAGCGTCAGAAGTTTCAAACGCTGCTCAGCGCATTTGTGGACGTCTGCCAGGCGATCGCTTATGCGCACAGTCGCGGCATCATTCACCGAGACCTGAAACCGTCGAATGTTGTCATCGGACAATTCGGGGAAACCATCGTGGTGGACTGGGGACTGGCTCGTGAAGTCGATGTTCCCGACGAAGAAGAATCACTGGCGGACGAAGCGACCGTTCGAGCGGGCACACCAGGAATTCGACGGGCCGAACTGTCATCCAGTCGACTGAGCGGAATGCTCGATCCCGTGGTGACGCAGCAGGGTTCCGTGATCGGAACACCCAGCTACATGGCTCCCGAACAGGCGCGTGGCGCGCGGGAGGAAATCGATCATCGCAGCGACATTTACGCACTCGGCGCGATCCTTTACGTGGTGCTCACCGGGCAGTCGCCGTTTCAGGCCGAAGACGTTCATTCGCTGTTGAAGCTGGTTCTGGCCGGAGGCGTTCCGCATCCGCATTCTGTCAACAGGCAGATTCCGGCACCACTGGCGTCCATCTGCCTGAAGGCCATGTCGCGGGAACGCGGCGACCGATATCAAACGGCCGATGATCTGATTGCCGACATCAATCGCTTTCTGGCCAGTGAACACGTATCGGCTCATCAGGACACTTTCACCGAACGCATTGGTCGCTGGTGTCGACGACATCCCACCGCCACGGCGACAACCACCGCGGCGACTCTGATTCTGCTGGTGGCCAGCACCATTTCCACGGCCGTGATCTCGAAAGCTCACCGCGAAGAAATTCAGGCTAAGGAAGCCGCAACGGCCGCCCACGCCAGTGAACTGATCGCCAGACAGGAATCCGAAACGGCTCACGCCCGAACGCTGGTGCTGCTGGAGGATTCACGACGAGTCGCCGACACGTGGCTGATTGGGCTGAGCGGAACTCTGGAACGATATCCCGGCATGCAGCCCGTGCGAGACGACCTGATTTCGAAGGCCAGAACCTATTACTCCGAACTGTTTGAAGCCGGACAAAATGACCAGCATCTTCAGCTGGAAACGGCTCGCTGTCTGCTGCGTCTGGGGGACCTGCATCTGCTGACCGAAGATCTGTCGGCAGCTCGCCAGTGCTTTCACCGAGCATCCGAAATGATCGACGACCATCAGGCTCGTGTCCGCGTTTCAGGCCAGCTGAATCCCGATGTTAAACAGGCTTCTGACATTCCGTCGGCACGTGATTCCGCAACTCCGACGGCCGCCATTCTTCGAGAACGCCTGAATGCTCAACTGGGAATCGCATTGTGTGATATTCATGAGGGTGCGTTTGCCGTTGCGACGGCCGCGACACTGCAGCAGGCACTGCGGGATATGGAAGAACATCCGTCGGTCGATCCCGATGAGTTTGAACATCAGCACACGATCGCTCGCGGATATCTGATTGTCGCACGAGGCTTCGATTCACTCAATGACTCAGCGCAGGCCGTTGAAACCAGAGAACAGGCACTTCGGTGGGCCACTCGTCTGAATCGAAAGGTGGACGCCGTTCGAGCCGATCATCTGCAGACCGTAATTCGGGAAGAGCTGGCTGCCGACTACACAGCTCTGGGACGAGCGCGCGATGCCGGTCGTGTCCTGCGAGAACAAATTTCGACGGTCACCGAGAATCTGGAAACCGATTTGACTCGTCCCGATCTGCTGGAAACTCGCGCACTGACGGAAATGCGATGGGCGGGAATTCAACGTCAGTTCGGCGAAGACTGGCTGGCCGAAGAAGCGTATCGACACGCAGTGGAGGATCTTTCATCTGCATGGCACCTGTTGTTTGGTGATCGGTTTTACAGCGAGAACCTGGCGATTGCTCAGGCAAATCTGGGACAGATGGCTCTGCGTCTGAATCGACTGGATGAAGCAGAAGCCTCACTTCGAGACGCCGTCAATCAGCTCACAGGACTTGTTCAGGATGGTCAGGGCGACCGCGAAACTGTCAGCCGCATGGCTGAATGTAATGTGTCACTTGGAGACGTTCTTGTTCAGCGAGGTGACTCGGCGGCGCTGCCACAGATTCAGCGGTCGATCGACATTTTTGAGTATATGGCTCGGGAGGGCATCGTGACAGATTCCGATTTGATGGCCCATGGTCGAGCCCTCATGAATCTGTCGCGGGCTCAGAATCTGGCGGGCCGGACCAGTGAAAGTCTGGAATCGCTTCGCGAAGCCGTGCAGCACTTTGAGAACATTGCATCGGCAACTCGGGACAACTCTGAATCAAGATCGAAGGACGTTATGCAGCGTCTGCAGGCCACCGCACGGTTATTGTTGAGTGATCAGCTGCACGCTGTCGGAGACATGCCCGCGGCGACTCGGGAATACGTCACAGCGATCGATCAGTTGACAGCGCTCGCGGCCGCAGAGTCTTCCGAAAGTCGGCTTCATCCGGATTCCGCCACTCGCCTTCTGATTCAGGCGATGCTGGAATGTGGTGACAGCCAGATGAACGTGTCGGCGGCGGAGCATCTTCTGAAACAACTGGAGGACAGTGCCGGTCATCACAGTGACGTTCATCAACTGGCCGCAATCACCGCGTATCGAAATTCGAGTTACGACATGGCCAGCCATCGGCTTCAGCAGGCGATTCGACAGCGGCGGTTTCCGGACAGCGTCGACACGGCGGTTCAGGGCTGCATCGCCGCTCAGATGGGTGATTCTGTGCATGCTCAGGACTGCCTGAAGCGAGTCGATCTGGCGGCAGAAGAACAACCCGGAAACCTTCGCCTGTGTTACTGGCATGCTCAGCTTCAGCAATTGCTGCAACCGAAAGAGTCGGCCACAGCGCTGCCGAGACAGGCCGAATAACTGCAAAAAAGCGTGGTATTTCCCACCAACTTCAATACTGCCGGCAGTTTTCCGCCGCAGAAAATCCACGGCGGCGACGATCTCGAACACAGAAACCCTCCGTTTCGCCACAAGTGCCGACAGGCGACTCAGTGCCGCGACATACGATGAGGGAAGTCGTGAAATCTTTGAATCGCATGGATCTGGCGGTTCA
>JAGQPY010000333.1 GCA_020426485.1 Planctomycetaceae bacterium | reverse complement strand
TGACCGGAACCACGTGGATTCCGACGACCGATCTGGCATCCGGAAACTGGACATGGTGGGTGCGAATCCGCAATGCGTCCGGAGCCGCCGGGCCATGGAGCACCGCTTCTGTACTGAACACGTCGGGCCGAACTCAGCTGCTGACACCCACCGGTTCCACCAGCAACCGAACTCCCGCGTTCACATGGACCGCCGTCAGCGGAGCCACCAGTTACGCTCTGCAGGTCAACAACATCACCACCGGCCAGAACAACATCATCCGCGAAGACGCCCTGACCGCCACCAGCTTCACGCCGTCAACCGCTCTGCCCACCGGCACCTACCGAGCCTGGGTCAGAGCCCTCAATTCCGCCACCGCCGGAGCATGGAGTCTGGTGCTGGAATTTGAAGTGGTGTGAGGGGCCTGAATGCAGAACAAACACGTGATGCTGTTGTTGAACTTCGTGGTGTGCCTGCACGATTGGGTTTCACCACGAAAAGCCCGAAGTGATAGAACAGCGTCCGGAATTTCGGCCAAGGTCGTCGATTTTGAACGGAAATCTGTCGGAGTGGAATTCTGAAGATTTCCCTGATGGAATTGAGCCACTTGTGAACTGTCCGATGCTAAAGTCCTGCGAAGATCAGCGGCCGGGATTGGTCAACCGCAGCAGGCTTGAGTTAGATGTTGCACTCTGACAGGGATCAGAACCTGAACTCAGCACGATGTCGGACCGAAGGATTCGGACCGATTGTGTATCCGATCTCAAAGTCATACATTTGCGGAATCATGTATTGGCGACTGAAGAATCTCAGGTCATCGAGACCACGTTTTGCTGAAACTCCACAGGCAGGAATGTCTGTATCACCTGACACGAATCGATCGCCAAAGCCGAAGGTTGATCAGCTCTGAGTTTTTCTTCCGGTATTCTCCCCACCTTTTAATCACGCGGAGGTTCTCTGAATGTCACGTTCTACTCGTCGACAGTTTGTTAAGACCAGTGGTGTTGCAGCCCTGACGGCCGCAGCGGTCCCATGGTTTGCACCGGCATCGAAGGCGGCCACGTTTCGCAGTGCGAATGATCGACCGATTCTGGGATGCATCGGAACCGGAAGTCGCTGGAATGCGGTCGGACCGGCCGCCATGAAATTCAGCGACTGTGCGGCCGTTGCCGATGTGGATGCTCGCCATGCCGCTCAGGGCAAACAGCGCAGCAGCGATGTTCAGGGCAAGCGCGGCGTTGATCGACAGATCGATGTTTATGAAGACTATCGTAAGATTCTGGATCGCAAAGACATCGACGTTGTCACGATTGTGACGCCGGACCACTGGCACACGAAGATCGCCATCGAAGCGATGAAAGCCGGGAAGGATGTCTACTGCGAAAAGCCACTGACGCTGACGATCGAGGAAGGAAAGCAGATTCGCAAAGTGCTGGAAGAAACCGGCCGCGTCTTTCAGGTGGGAACTCAGCAACGCAGCGAAATGGGACTTCGGTTTCTGCATGCCGTGGCAATTGTTCGAGAAGGTCGCATCGGCGAAATCAAAAAGGCAACGGTGGCCATCGGTGGAGCTCCCACCAGCGGCCCCATTCCGGTGGCTGACATTCCCGAAGGCCTGAACTGGGACATGTGGCTCGGTCAGGCTCCGAAAGTTGATTACCGCTTCAAGCCGGCCGGGAACAACGGCAATTCACGCTGCCACTATGAGTTCCGCTGGTGGTATGAGTATTCCGGAGGAAAGATGACTGACTGGGGTGCTCATCATGTGGACATCGCTTCGTGGGCTCTGGATGTCTGCGAAACCGGTCCAACCACTATCGAGCCGTTGATGGCCGTGCATCCGGTGGAATTCCGTGACGGTTATCCGCTGGATGACAGTCAGTACAATACCGCGACGAAGTTTCACGTTCGCACAGAATTCGCCAACGGTCTGACGCTGGATATTCGTGAGACCGCCAACGACCTGGGCTTTGATAACGGAATTCTTCTGGAAGGCAGCGAAGGTCGTATTTTTGTCAACCGAGGCAAACTGACCGGGGCAGCTGTCGATGCATTGAAGGATCAGCCGCTGAAGGAAGAAACCATTCGCGAACTCTACAAGGGCAAAGAACCCGGCGACCACATGCGAAACTTCTTCGAATGTACCGTCGACAGGACTCAACCGGTCAGCGACGTGCATACGCACCATCGAGCCATGACGACCTGTCACCTGGCCAACATCGCCATTCGACTGAACAGAACTCTGAAATGGAATCCGGAAACAGAACAGATCGAAGGTGATGCCGCCGCTGCTCAGTGGCAGGCTCGCGAACAGCGCAAGGGCTACGAAATTCAGGTGTGATCGCTCTGATCAACTCAGGCCAGCGGTCTTCAAACCTCAAACAGAAAAACGCCGACAGTCGTGACTGTCGGCGTTTTTGTTTTTCGGAGATCTATACTGGCCGCGGCGAAGACTGATGCTTTTTGCACGTCCTGTCCCACGAGCCAGAACGCCTCATTCCGACCCGTCAGCGGTATAACAGCCACTGGCCAGAGACTCAGATGCTGTCATTATGTCCGGCCTGCCGATGTTTCTTCGTGGCCCGTTCAGAGAATCTCTGAACGAAGAAACCATCGATGGCCGAATCTGCGATCAGCCGCCGAAGAACGTCGATCGCAGCCATGCGTTCTTGCGGCGTTCCAGATCCATCAGGCCCGACAGAATTCCACCGCTGCTGCGCTGAACGCGAGCGGGACGGTTGCTGCGGAAGATTCCGCGAGCTGCTTCGGCTTCTGTTCCGGCTGTCATCGAAAAGGCAATCGTCATTGCGATGGCCATCACAACTTTACTTCGCATCTTTCATGCTTTCAGTCTAAAGTGAAGAAGTCAAAAATCAGTCAACACAGGTCGCTGTCGTCAACGCGAACCCGCGATGGCGACAAGGCCCTCTCGAATGCAGCAGACGTTCCGACGCGGACCGGACGTGACTACGGTCCATCGTGTGCCGGTTCGTCAGCTGCCACCGGCGAGACACCTGCGTGCCTCTGCCACTCAACAAACAACATGCCAGCCCAATTTCCCGGAACCATTCCGCTCAACTTCCGGCACGAAGTCTTCAACTCAATCCGCCTCCAAACTCACATTTCCCACCGTGCGAAAATCCTCGACCAGTCTCAACCGTTCGTGCAGGCGAGCCTTTGAGGAGTGGTGAACATGGGTTGTTTGGCTAAGATTGATTCAGTTGTACAATCACTTCGGTCTTTCCGGCAGTGACGCTGCCGCACATTGAAGGCGACTGGGCAATTTCGGTAATTTTTGCCGATCAGTTTCCGCTAAACGCGGAATATGCGTCAATTCGAGCGGGATCTGCGGAATCCGGGGTTCTCGGAATCCGGATTCATTTGACTTCCGGAATTGAGGCTTTGGATCGCAAATCTCCTGGGTTACGGTGATTGCCGATGGTTGTCCGCCGTCCGGCCGTGGTACCTGAGGCCGGAACGCTGATGGGTTTCGCAGCCTAAACCGTTTGCCGGACGGAGCGTTCGCATCGATCAGCTTCCAGGCGGGACTGCAATCCGCAGTCACGCGAGTCAGACGGCGGATTTGTTGATGCAAATGGCTCCGGCCGGATTCGTCGTTTTCAGCGTGAGAGATTTCGCGCTCAATGAGTGACACGCCCTTCAAGCATTCTCACGCACCGAATTGTCATCCGGCCGGGCTGTCGATCGATCGCCTGCTGCAGGACTGCGATGTCAGTCGAACTCGCGCCAGCGGACCGGGGGGACAGCACCGAAACAAGGTCGAAACGGCCATTCGAATTCTGCATCGCTCCTCAGGCGTGAGCACCATTGCCAATGAGCGACGAAGTCAGGAAGAAAATCTGCGGGTCGCCATCGGAAGATTGCGCTTGTTGCTGGCCGTTAACGTTCGATCGGTCACATCAGAACATGTAGAACCTTCGGCGCTGTGGTCGTCACGACTGCGTGATGGAAGGATCCAGTGCAATGACCGGCATGCGGATTTCCCGGTGATGCTGGCCGAAGCGATGGATGCAGTGGATGCCAAAAGTTACGACGTGCGAAAGGCCGCGGCGGCTCTTGGGTGTTCGACGTCACAACTGATTCGGTTTATTGCCCGCGTACCGGAAGCTCTGCAGAACGTCAACAACGCTCGCGCGGCCGCCGGAATGCATCGACTGCAGAAATAGCCGCGCTGGGTTTGCGGCCTGAGCTGCGGCAACGGGGATGTCGGTACTGCAACCCCGGCAACACGCATTTTGCCCCGTACGCTCCGCAGACGGATCGCAGTCTGTTGCAGGAGTGGCACAGGCATTTTTGCCTGTGCCGACGACGCCGGAGTCACAGGCCGGAATATCCGTGACACGTTTTCTCGACAGGCTGTTACAGTCCCAAAGCCTTCACGATGGCGTTGGTGTCGTTGTCGACGACCACCGGAGAGTTTGCAAAAGGCGTGGAATGAACGCCCGCCGGGTGCAGCTTTTCGGCCTGTCGCTTCGGATCCCCCATGTGATAGGCCACCGTCAGATCGGGATCTTTCAGCTGGTGCCCGGTCAGCACACAGGCGACTCGATCACTGGCCGCAATGATTCCCTCTTCGCGCAGTTGACGCACACCGGCAATGGTGGCTCCACTGGCGGGTTCACAGCCGAACCCGTGAGCGGCAATCTGTGCTCGAGCATCCACGATTTCCTGATCCGACACGCTTCGCACGACGCCGTTGCAGACCGACAGTGCTCGCAGCGCCTTCACCAGATTGACCGGTCGATTGATTTCAATGGCGGACGCCAATGTGTGGGCTCGACGGTTTTCCGCATCCATTGTTCCGTAGAAATCTCGAATCAGGTCCGCATCGCTGCGACCGTCATTCCAGTTGAGCGACTGGTTGTTGACCAGGACTTCCAGAGTATCCGCTCCGGCCGCATTGATGATGGCCAGTCGCGGAATGCGGTCGATGAGTCCCAATTGGTGAAGTTCCTGAAATGCTTTTCCGAAGGAACTGCTGTTCCCCAGGTTACCTCCCGGCACCACAATCCAGTCCGGCACCTGCCAGCCCAATCCTTCCATCACGCGATACATGATGGATTTCTGACCCTCCAGTCGAAACGGATTGACGCTGTTGCACAGGTAGATCGGATGCTGTTCACAGACTTCGCGCACTCGGGCCAGAGCGTCGTCAAAGTCGCCGCGAATCTGCAGAGTCTTCGCACCGTAATCCAGTGCCTGTGACAGTTTTCCGTAGGCAATTTTGCCGCTGCCCACAAAGACGACGCATTGAAACAGTCCGGAAACACCCGCATAAATGGCCAGCGATGCGCTGGTGTTGCCGGTCGAAGCACAGGCCGTCATCTTAGCACCGACCATGCGAGCATGCGTGGACGCGGCCGTCATGCCGTTGTCTTTGAAACTGCCCGAGGGGTTCATCCCCTCATACTGCAGGTAAAGATTGTCGGGGCCGACGCCCACGTACCGCGCCACCCCTGGCGTGGAGTGTAGCGGCGTCTGGCCCTCGCCGATCGACACGATCTTCTCGGGAGGCGCAAAAGGCAGCAACTCGTGAAAACGCCAAACGCCGCTTCGCGCCAAGAGTTCGTTGCGGCGCGACCACTTGGCCTCGAACCACCGCAGCGAGTCGGGAACGAACAGCCGCCGCCAATCGTAGGTGATGTCGAGCAGCCCGCCGCAGTCTCCGCAAGACGTGCGCACCTCGCCGACGTCGAAGGTGGCCCCGCACGACGGGGATAGGCATTTCTGAAAAGCTTCGGACGTCCGAATGGGCACCGTGGCAGTCAACGTGGGCGTACTCCGCTACCTGGCGATTCGAGCCCGCCTCGACCCCGTTCGAGTCGCGGCGGCGCGCGGGCTGCCTCGCGAAAAATCTCGCGCTCGGCCAATCCGACTTGGCCCATCGAGTCTGGCCGCTCGAGACTGGTTAGTCTACTAGGGCCCCGAGTTCAACACAACGCGAGCCGGACGCTCGTCCAGCCTCCCGCCGCAGCCTCACAAATTCCGCAAACCCCATCAGCATAACAATTTAAGCACGCAGACCGCCCGCCATAAATGTTTGACGCATCATGTTTTGGCGATTATAGTGACAGTTCTGTCACCCCCCGGCATAGCCCATGTGGGGCGCTACCGCCTGGAGCACGAGCATGAAAAAAGAGGATTTCGGCGTTTATCGGCAACGACTTCTCGATCTCCGCGCTCGGCTGCGGGGAGACGTTAGCGCCATGGCCGACGCGGCGCTGCGGAAGTCGGGGACCGAGGGCTCCGACGTCTCGAGCATGCCGATCCACATGGCAGAGCTGGGGAGCGAAAACTTCGAGCAAGAGTTCACTCTGAGCCTGATGGCGACCGAAGAGGACACGCTCAACATGATCCGCGAGGCGCTCGGACGGATCGATGATGGCAGTTACGGACGCTGCGTCGATTGCGAGGCGGTCATTCCCAAGACGCGGCTCAACGCCATTCCCTTCACGCCCTACTGCATCAAGTGCGCCGCAGCGCGC
>JAGQPY010000332.1 GCA_020426485.1 Planctomycetaceae bacterium | reverse complement strand
AACTCGCCGGCTTTCTGAATCGCTTCCACGAATGCGGCGTTCGATTCCGCGACCAAAGACGTTCCCGCCGTCAAACTCAGGCGACCACGCCGCCAGCGAAGTCGAGATTCTTCCGCCGCTGTCAGGTCCATCCGCGTGAACTGACTCTGATTGCGAACGAGCGGCCCGCTGCCTTCCGAAAAGTCGTACAGCACCAAAAGACCATCCGACACGCGCCCCACCGGCAAATTGTCACTGCTTTGTGCGATCGCAGATCCCGGAATGCCGAACAAACCGCCGACGATCAGGATGAGGAAACCACGTGGCAGCGCATGGAGACTGTTACTGTTCATTCTGATTTCCGAAAGTCGCTGGCTGGTCGGCGGAGGTGGCGGCGTCTGTTCCGGAATCTGCCGTGGAGACTCTCGAACTCTCAGCGCTTGCTGCGACGTCGCCTGACGTCGGTGGCTCGGCGTCGGCATTGGCAGCCGAAGTTCCAGAGGACTCCGCAGACACGGGAGCCACAGAACGACGTTCACTGCAGCCAATGGTCAACACAACCATGTGGATCGCCACGATGGACATCAACGGTGCTGCGAAAGACATCCTGTGTTTCATTTGACGTTGTTCCTTTGCAGAACCCTGGTCGATCAAAAGTGGGGTCGATTTCCCTGGGTCAGGCTCCAAGATAATCCGTTTAACCCGATGCCGAAGGCGAGGCTGAAGAAAAGGAATGATGCCTACCGGTACGCCCCAGCCTGTCGGCCACAGTTCGATCAATGAAAATCTCGTCACGGCGTTGGGCGCTGACCACATCCGTGGTCCTCAGTCAATATACATGAATTCGTTGCCCATGACGATGGCCTGAGCAATCAGCGGCCATGGCGTGCTGACCTGTGTCTTCCGTTTGGTTTTTTCAAACAGCGGTGTCTGTTGTGCCAGGAATTTTTCAATGCGTTCCGTTTCCGCGGAAGCCGGTGTTCTCAGCAAAAGCTGTTCGAATAACCAGTGAATGCGTTCTGCGTCCGTCGTGAGAACTCGAAACTCCGAACGTTCCGTCAGTGCGACGGTCTGATCGATCACAAACGGTGAATTCATCGAAAACAAAGCCTGCGTGGCCACGATGCTCTCGACGCGTTTGGCCTGAGTCTGCATGGGTGATGGAAAGTCGAACACGCCCAGAGTCGGGTCCAGATTGAAGCGATTGATGTAACCATAAATCGCGCGGCGTTTGGTGTAGTCGTCTCCCCAGAGCGGTGCGGCTCGTCCACCGACGCGGGGATCCAACTGTCCACTGATTTGCAGCAAGCCGTCCCGCAGGTTCTCAATGGTCAGGTGCTGCCGATTGGCTCGCCACAACAGACGATTAGTTGGATCAACCTCAGCGCATTCGGAACGCTCGCCGGATCGCTGCTGCCACGTGCGTGAACTCACAATCGTGCGAACCAGGTGCTTCACCGACCACTGGTGCTTCACGAAATCCGCCGCCAGCCAGTCCAGCAACTCGGGATGAGTTGGCTGTTCGCCCTGCAAACCAAAGTCGGAAGGTGTTCCGACAAGGTACGAACCCATCAGCAGTCCCCACACGCGGTTGACGAAGACCCGAGAGGTCAGCGGGTTTGCGGGACTGACGATCTGATTGGCCAGATCCAGTCGACCGCTGTCGGCTTCGTTGAACGGTTGCTGTTGGGGGTCGAGCACCGTCAGAAAATGGCGAGTGACCTGCGGGCCGCGATTTCGAGGTTCACCGCGTTCGAAAACGTACTGCACCACCGGCTTCTTCCGTTCCTGAACCACCATCGCCTTCGCCGGCGCGCCGGGATGAAACAACAGCAGTTCTGCCAGTTCTGTTTCGCGAATTTTTTCCGCCACCGATCGGTTGTTGTTCCGAGACTTACTGTTACCGGCGCCTTTGATTTTTGCATCAATCGCCGCTCGCTGCCGACGATAGTCCTCAACGTCCGTCTCGGCAGCAGAGACTGTGTTCAATGTCGGCTGTGCGTCTTCATCCAAGGGATCGACTCGAGTAACCGAAGCGAAAATTCCATGTAACGCGTAGTAGTCGGCGGTGGGAATCGGTTCAAACTTGTGATCATGGCAGCGAGCACACGCAGCCGTGAGACCGAGCAGTCCTCGCGTCGTGACATCGATCCAGTCGTCGACGGCGTCGGCCACGTTCTGATTGGCGTGTGGGCCGACAGTCAGAAATCCCAGTGCCGCCACTTCGGGGGCAGCGGGCTCTCCGGCCTTCGTCGGATACAGCAGATCGGCCGCCAGCTGTTCTCGGACAAACTGATCGAACGGTTTGTCCGCATTGAACGCGTCGACAACGTAATCACGATAGGTGAAGGCAAACGGGAAATAGTGCGGCGTTCGAGTATCCGGGCGATAAGAACTGTCCGTGTCGGCATAGCGAGCGACATCCAGCCACATGCGAGCCAGATGCTGTCCGAAGCCCGGGTCGTCCAGGAATCGATCGATCGCAGCACTCATTGCGGACGCCGAATCCTGTTCGCAGGCCGCCAGAAAATCCTGCAGCTGTTGCGGCGTTGGGGGCAAGCCCGTCAGGTTCCACGAAAGCCGAATCAGTAGCGTGCGAGGATCAGCGACGGGCGAAGGCTGCAGTTCTTTCTTCTGAAGTTCCGCAATGATGAACCGGTCCACCGCATGCTGATCCCAGGCACGCACAGAACTGCGTGGCGGATCGACCTCCGCAATCGGCTGAAAGGCCCAGTGGTCCTTCGCGGAACTGAACAACAACGACTGATCACCCAGTTTGGAAAACTCGGTCTCGCCCATGTCATCCTGGGGACCGGGAGCACCGCGACGAATCCACTCCGCCAGCAGCGTAACGGATTTTTCATCCAGAGCTTTTTCGGGAGGCATTTGCAGGGAATCGTTGTTATATCGAACGGCGATCAGCAACCGTGACTGCTCCGGTTCGCCGGGCACCACCACGGCCCCGCCGTCGCCACCCTGCAGCCATCCGCTTTCGCGATCCAACAGCAGTCCGCCTTCGCGAGACATCGCTTTTTCGGAATGGCATTCGTAACAATGCGTCACCAGAATCGGGCGAATATGCTTCTCAAAAAATGCGGCGCCTTCGGCACCGTCGTCCCCGAACAAGGGATTCCCGAACAGCAAAACGAATGATGCAGCGCCGGCGATTGTGCGAAAAAGTGTCCTGATCGTTCGCCATGAAGCCCCCGCATCACGCGCTGAATCGGATGACTGCCGACGTTTTCGGATCGCGGTCCTGCGACAACGGATCGGTGACTTTGATTCAGACATTTCCGGTATCCACTGGAGGTCCACTGACGACGGCAAAAAAACTGTGAAAATCTCAAACGGGTTCAGGCAACAGGCTCTTCTGTCTCCTGAACTCTCAGGCAAAGAGATCGGACAGATGAACCGCATTTTTTTCATACCCCATCATAGCCGACGATCGAAACATTCCGGAATGATGTCCTTCGACACCCATCGGAAAGTTGCGAATTGTGGATACGAATCCGGCGGAATGTAGGGCCCCAGTTAATCTCCGCCGCCGGTCAAACGCAGGAAAACAGCTGATCACGAAGGCGTCGATCATCTGGCGTTTTCGGGGGGACAGGGTCTCAGGGACGGGCACTGAAGCAAAACGTTCTCGTCGATCAATGCCCCGAGACGCTGCCTGCCCACCGTTCCAGAACGCAATGTTTCCTCAATCCCTGCATTGCGCTGGGAATCGCCAATACCCCTCAAAACCGGGATTTCCGTGCTGGTGTTCCGTTTTTGAGGGCCGCTATCATGCAGATTCTCAAGGTTTTGTGTCTGAATCGAGGCGTCGCCCATTCGATTGCCCGTAATCAACGAAGAATTGGAAAGCTGCGTTGACCGTTGAGTGCGGCTCCGCCATCCTTCGTGTCCCCGAACTTCGGTGAATCGTGGAGAACGCATTCAAGCTCGCCCGGAAACAGATCTCGAGTCGTTGGGAATTCACCACATCGAGATTTCGTTTGGGACGAATTCGAATCGCGGACTCCCTCGGCTGATGAGGGCGGATCGAAGCGGGCAGGTTTCGTTTTGTAACGCGCCTCTGCTGAAATAATTGAGCCTGTCTGCGGAAACTGCAACTCTGGAGTGCCCGCCGGATAGCCCCGTAATTTGTCGAACAGATTTCAATCTTCCACTTGAAACGTCCGCAATGAAGCAAGATCTGATGCCAACTTCAACATCACTCGTCCGCTGCGAGACGTCATGGACAAACCGGTGCTGCATCCGGGTCCGCAGGCTGCTGGCCGTTCTGGCAATGCTTTTGATCGGAAGTCGCTGCCCCGCAGCCGATCTTCCTTCGCCGGAACAGTTGCAGCAGTTCGGGCTGGAGATCGTTTGGCGAGGTCAGGCTGTTCTGAATGTTCAGCGAGACGTGGTTGCTCACACGATGAATGACGAAGACGTGTTCTACGTTCAGTCGTCCAGCGGTGTTCTGACGGCGTTCCATGCAGAAAATGGACGAAAAATGTGGTCGGTCCAGGTGGGCCGTCGCGACGAACCGGCAATGACGGCCGTGTCCAACAAGGACCTGGTGATCGTCACGGGGGGCCCGGTGCTCTACGGCTTCAATAAATTCACCGGAGCCCCAGCGGTTGAGTATCGCCTGCCGCGACAACCCATGGCCAGCCCGTTCGTCGACGAAGCGGCCATCTACGTGCCGATGACTGAAGGGGCTCTGTACTGTTATTCGTTAACACGGCTCGAGTATCTGCAGCGCTACGGAACTCTGCCGGAAGATGCCGCGACCGCCGATGTCTGGAAGTTCATCTGTGGTGAATCCATTCGCCTGCCTCCGGTTGCAGGGGACCAGACGGTTGCACTGGCAACGGAAGCCGGAAACCTTCACTGTATTCAGGCCCGAGGAGCCGACGCCGGCCGTTCCGGCGCGCAGGTGCTGCTGACGGCCGAGATCTCCGCACCGATGACGCTGGCTCCCAATCGTCGGGCTCTGGATGAAACATACAGCAATTACAGCGTCATCGCATTAACTTCGGATAACCGTGTTTCCAGCATCGATATGGTCAAAGGCACGACCTTGTGGGCGTATCCGATGGGGCAGCAACTGCTGACACAACCTGTCGTGATCGGAGATGACGTCTTCGTCACGACGGAAGGACGACAGCTGGTAAAAATCTCCCGCGATACACTCTCACCGTCCTGGGGTCGTCCGGTGGAACTTCCAGGATATTCGGCTCCTTCATATATGGGACTGGGACTGGAAGATGCAACAATCGAACCAGCCATTGATTTCGTCAGCAGCGGTGGTCGTGTCCGGGAAGTCGCAGAAGGTTCTCCGGGACACATGGCCGGAGTTCGTCCGGGCGACATCATTATTCGAGTCGACCAGATCTCCACGCCAACGGTCGAAGAGATTAAGACCGCGTTCGCCGAACTGCCGCTGCGTATCCAGCGGCCGCTGGACGTCGTTCGAGACGGTCAGATCGTGAATTTGAGCCTGAAGGTGAACTCCGACAAATGGATCGTCAACGGAATCAGGAGTCTCAGTGCCGTTGGTCGGTTTGGTGTCTATGGAGTCGACGTCAGCAGCCGTCTGATTGTCATCGACCGTGAATCGTCGGCTCTGCAGGCCCGGCTGGCTGCACCCGGCTACAACTATGCGCACACGAACTCCGTCACCGACTACATCTATCTGGTCTCCAATTCCGGTGACATTGCCTGTCTCCGAGAAATCGGTCCCACGATGCGGCTGCCCGAACTCTCACTGAAGAGCCGATTTGCCAAGGTCACCAAAGTCCACGTCAAACGTGGTGAAGCACTTGTCCCCGACGAAACGCCTGTCGTGGATGTCGAACTGTCGGATGGCGAAATGCAGACGCTGACAGCGACCGTGCGAGGCGTCGTGCGAACGGTTCACGTCAGCGAAGGACAGGTCATCGAAGTCGGTCAGCCGTTGATCCTGATCTCCGACGACAGCTTCGCCACCTACCACCAGCGCCCGGATCAACGCCCGGTCGACGTCGAATTGAACAGCGGCAACAGCCCGTAACGGCTGCCCAAAGGCAAAGACTGACTACTTCACAGAAGAATAACAACGCTGAATGACTTCCGGCGTTCGTGACGCCAAGGCATCCGCTGTCAAATCGTGCTCCGGCACTTGTGTGCGGCCGAAGTGGTAAGACTTCGTTGCCACATCTGTCGCGGAATTCGTCAGAATTCCGAGCAATTCAGAATTCCGACCCAAGTCTGTCGCCAGTCAATTCCTACCTACAGGCCGCGGAAACTCAACGTGGTGCATGAGAGCAAAGCGGCGACGAGTCGCCGCACTCCAAAGTTCAAGCGAGCCATATCCAGCTAAGAAGCGATCAAGAACCGGCACCGGCTCTCGCAAGGGCCGCATAAGCCCGGTGAAACACCTGTGGGCAAGTGTGCCTGCCCGGTGTTGTCAGAGCTTCCCTAATTCGAATTCCGCACTGTCTGCTGAGACCCAAGAAGGCTGGTATAGTCCAACGTGACGTTGATCAGTTCACG